>NC_007350.1:2202003-2516575 GCF_000010125.1 Staphylococcus saprophyticus subsp. saprophyticus ATCC 15305 = NCTC 7292 | reverse complement strand
TTGATTGTAATATAATAAAGGAAGTGTATGATGTAACTCATATATTTTAAATCAGTCACTTAAATTGAGACTTGCTTTATAAAATAGATTTTGTTATATTGTAATAGTTGCTTGAATTATGACTAGAAATTAATAACAGTTAAATCAAGACTTGAAGCAGAAGCGTATATTAATTTATCTATTATAATAGTATAGAACCGAATAAAGATGGAGGTGTTTTTGCATGGTAAAACGTACTTATCAACCAAATAAACGTAAACATAGTAAAGTTCATGGTTTCAGAAAACGCATGAGCACAAAAAATGGTCGTAAAGTGTTGGCGCGTCGTCGTCGTAAAGGCCGTAAAGTATTATCAGCATAAGATCACTGACTCATCAGTGGTCTTTTTTTTGGTTTTAGTGAAGTAAAATTGCTAAAAATTACGTAGATTTCTACTATTAATTTATGATAACGAATGAATAGAACGAAACATAAGGTTCGTTGGTATATGTATTGAAAAGATATGATAAGTGAGTGATGCTTGGTGGAGAAAGCTTACCGAATAAAAAAAAATAGTGATTTCCAGTTTATTTATAAGAAAGGGAAATCAGTTGCAAATAGACAATTTGTAATATATACGCAACCTAATAAAGCGTTGAATCATTTTCGCTTAGGTATTAGTGTTTCTAAAAAGTTAGGTAATGCAGTCGTAAGAAATAGAATTAAACGTGCCATTCGCGAAAATTTTAAAATCCATAAAGAAGATATCTTACCAATGGATATTATTGTGATAGCGAGGCAACCAGCAAAAGATATGGACACATTACAAATACAAGCGAGTTTGGAACATGTACTCAAAATAGCAAAGGTATTTAATAAGCGTGTTTAAGTAGGGAAGGGGAAGAAGATGTTAGACAACTGTAAGTCTTACCTCATACAAACCGAAGACTAACTTTTGCGAAATGGTAAACAAGATACTCGCTTTTTAATAGGAAACTATTTACAATATTGTAATGATAAAAATGAAGTCGAAAAGGAGGCGAGATGGATGATGGATTTAGATACGATAACGAGTATATCAACACCAATGGGTGAAGGTGCAATTGGTATTGTACGTTTATCAGGTGTAGATGCTGTAGATATTGCAGATAAACTTTATAAAGGTAAAGAAAGACTTGAAGATGTAACGTCTCACACGATTAACTATGGTCATATTATTGATCCTGAATCGAACGAAGTGGTGGAAGAAGTTATGGTTTCCGTACTACGTGCACCAAAGACGTTCACACGTGAAGATATTGTCGAAATTAACTGTCATGGTGGTATTTTAACAATTAATAGAATACTAGAATTGACGATGACCTATGGAGCCCGTATGGCTGATCCAGGTGAATATACAAAGCGTGCTTTCTTAAATGGCAGAATAGACTTATCTCAAGCAGAAGCAGTGATGGATTTTATTCGTTCTAAAACCGATCGTGCGTCTAAAGTTGCAATGAATCAAATAGAAGGTCGTTTAAGTGATATGATAAAACGACAGCGACAATCCATTCTCGAAATCCTTGCTCAAGTCGAAGTGAACATAGATTACCCAGAATATGATGATGTCGAAGATGCGACTACAGAGGTATTATTAGGGAAATCAAATGAAATTAAAACAGAAATTAATAAATTACTCGATACTGGTACACAAGGGAAGATTATGAGAGAAGGGCTTTCTACGGTTATCGTAGGTAAGCCTAATGTCGGTAAATCATCGATGCTCAATAACCTCATTCAAGATAATAAAGCCATTGTGACTGAAGTGCCTGGTACTACAAGAGATACTTTAGAAGAATATGTTAATGTCCGTGGTGTACCATTAAGACTTGTCGATACAGCAGGTATACGTGATACAGAAGATATCGTCGAACGTATTGGTGTAGAGCGATCAAGAAAAGCTTTAGGCGAAGCGGATTTAATACTATTTGTACTTAATTATAATGAAAGATTAACAGATGAAGATCGTAAGTTGTATGAAGTGATTAAGAATGAAGATGCGATTGTTATTGTTAATAAGATGGATTTAGACAAGCATTTAGATCTTGATGAAGTCAAAGATATGATTGGCGATATGCCATTGATTCAGACATCGATGCTCAAACAAGAAGGCATTGATCAATTAGAAATTCAAATTAGAGATTTATTCTTTGGTGGCGATGTTCAAAACCAAGATATGACTTATGTTTCTAATTCAAGACATATTTCATTATTGAAACAAGCAAGAAATACCATTCAAGATGCAATAGATGCAGCAGAATCAGGTGTACCGATGGATATGGTACAAATCGACTTAACAAGAACATGGGAAATTTTAGGTGAGATTATCGGTGAATCTGCAAGTGATGAATTAATTGACCAGTTATTTAGTCAATTCTGTTTAGGAAAATAATAAGGAGGAAATAATAATGGCTCAAGAATATGATGTGATAGTAATAGGAGCCGGACATGCTGGTATTGAAGCTGGATTAGCTTCAGCACGTCGTGGTGCCAAAACGTTAATGTTGACGATTAACCTAGATAATATTGCTTTTATGCCGTGTAACCCATCAGTGGGTGGTCCAGCAAAAGGTATTGTCGTACGTGAAATCGATGCATTAGGTGGTCAAATGGCGAAAACCATTGATAAAACGCACATTCAAATGCGTATGTTAAATACTGGTAAAGGTCCAGCAGTAAGAGCGTTACGTGCTCAAGCAGATAAAGTCTTGTATCAACAAGAAATGAAAAAAGTAATTGAAGATGAAGCAAACCTTGATATCATGCAAGGTATGGTAGATGACCTCATTATTGAAGATGATGTCATTAAAGGTGTAAGAACAAATATCGGTACAGAATACTGGTCAGAGGCAGTTATTATTACAACAGGTACATTTTTACGCGGTGAAATCATTTTAGGTAACATGAAGTATTCAAGTGGTCCAAACCATCAATTACCTTCAATCTCTCTAGCTGATAACTTAAGAGGATTAGGTTTTGAAGTCGTTAGATTTAAAACAGGTACACCACCACGTGTAAATGCCAAAACGATTGATTATTCTAAAACGGAAATCCAACCTGGTGATGATGTTGGAAGAGCCTTCAGCTTTGAAACAACAGAATATATTTTAGATCAATTGCCATGTTGGTTAACTTATACAAATGGTGATACACACCAAGTGATTGATGATAACTTACATTTATCAGCAATGTATTCAGGTATGATCAAAGGTACTGGTCCAAGATATTGCCCATCCATTGAAGATAAATTTGTAAGATTCAATGACAAACCACGCCATCAACTATTCTTAGAACCAGAAGGTAGAAATACAAACGAAGTTTATGTCCAAGGTCTATCAACAAGTTTACCTGAACATGTGCAACGTCAAATGTTAGAAACGATTCCTGGTTTAGAAAAAGCAGATATGATGCGTGCAGGCTATGCCATCGAGTATGATGCGTTAGTTCCAACACAATTATGGCCAACACTTGAAACTAAAAAAATTAAAAACTTATACACTGCTGGCCAAATTAATGGGACATCAGGTTATGAAGAAGCGGCTGGACAAGGTATCATGGCTGGTATCAATGCAGCAGCACGTGTTCAAGGTAAGGATGAAGTTATCTTAAGTCGTTCAGATGCCTATATTGGTGTATTAATTGATGATTTAATTACTAAAGGTACAAACGAACCTTATCGTTTATTGACTTCTCGTGCTGAATACCGTCTATTATTAAGACATGACAACGCTGATTTACGTCTAACAGACTTAGGTTATGAATTAGGTATGATTTCAGAGGAACGCTATGCACGTTTTAATGAAAAACGCGCTATGATTAAAGCAGAACAAGAACGTCTAAATGGTATTCGTGTCAAACCAAACGACCGTGTGCAAGAGATTATTGAGGCTCAAGGCGGCTCTCGTTTGAAAGACGGTATCCTTGCTTTAGAATTATTACGTCGTCCTGAAATGACATACGATTTAATTCTAGAAATTTTAGATGAATCACATCAATTGCCTTCAGACGTTGAAGAACAAGTTGAAATTCAAACTAAATATGAAGGTTATATCAATAAATCCTTACAACAAGTTGAAAAAGTTAAACGTATGGAAGAGAAGAAAATTCCAGAAGATCTAGATTATAGTAAGGTAGATAGTTTAGCGACTGAAGCTCGTGAGAAATTAGCAGAAGTTAAACCACTCAATATTGCACAAGCTTCACGTATATCTGGTGTCAATCCAGCCGATATTTCAATTTTACTTGTATATCTTGAACAAGGTAAAATCCAAAGGGTGAATAACTAAGATGAGTGTAGCATGGTTAACACAGCAACTGAGTACACATGGAATAGAACTTTCAGATAAACAACAACAACAGTTTCAAACGTATTATCAAATGCTTGTTGAATGGAATGAAAAAATGAATTTAACAAGTATTACTGAAGAACATGAAGTATATTTGAAGCATTTTTATGATTCAATTGCGACAAGTTTTTATACGGATTTAACTAAAGAATTAACGATATGTGACGTGGGTGCTGGTGCTGGTTTTCCTAGCATTCCTTTGAAAATCATTTTTCCGAATTTGAAAGTTACAATTGTAGATTCACTGAATAAACGCATTCACTTTTTAAATCAATTAGCGGAAGCTTTAGAGTTAGACAATGTGAGTTTTGTACATGATCGTGCCGAAACTTATGGTAAGGGAGACTACAGGGCGTCTTACGATATCGTTACAGCACGTGCAGTTGCTAGACTTTCTGTATTAAGTGAGCTATGCTTGCCATTAGTTAAAAAAGGTGGTCACTTCATAGCACTGAAATCGTCTAAAGGTGAAGAAGAATTGGAAGAAGCACGTTTCGGTATTGGCGTATTAGGTGGTAAAGTACTTGATACAATTTCATATGAACTACCTGAAGATGCAGGTGAAAGACAGATGATTATCATAGACAAACGTAGTCAAACACCTAAGAAATATCCTAGAAAACCAGGAACACCAAATAAATCACCGTTACTTGAAAAATAGTAAAATTCAATACAATTAATTTAGAGGGAGCGCATAGTAAATGAAAAAACCTTTTTCTAAATTATTTGGTTTAAAGAACAAAGATGACATCGTTGGTTATATTGAAGAGGATTATAATAATAGCGTTGAATCTATTCATACGGAACGTATTGTGCCAAACCGTTATCAACCAAGACAAGTATTTGAGCCAAATAAGATTAAAGAACTCGCAGAATCTATAGAAGAACATGGTTTGTTACAACCGATTGTCGTACGTCCAATTGAAGAGGATATGTTTGAGATTATAGCAGGTGAACGTAGATTTAGAGCTTTACAGAGCCTAAGTAAAACGCACGCTGATGTAATTATTAGATATTTAGATGATGAGGAAACTGCTGTAGTCGCACTCATTGAAAATATTCAACGTGAAAATTTATCTGTTGTTGAAGAAGCCGAAGCTTATAAAAAGTTACTAGAAATCGGGGATACCACACAGAGCGAATTAGCTAAAAGTGTCGGTAAAAGTCAGAGCTTTATTGCTAATAAACTCCGTTTATTAAAATTGGCGCCTAAAGTATTGGAACGTTTACGTGAAAGTAAAATTACGGAACGCCATGCGCGCGCGATGCTCAGTTTATCAGAAGAAGATCAAGAAATATTAGTTGAAACAGTTATAAGTCAAAAATTAAATGTAAAACAAACAGAAGCACGCGTGAAACAAAAGATAGGCCCTGAAAAAGTAAAAGCACAAAGATTTGAATTTGAAAAAGATTTAACTGATGCGCGTGAAGCGGTTGGTAAAAGTTTAGATTCTATCGAAAAAAGTGGTATTAAATATGAGCATCAAGCCAAAGATTACGATGATTATTATGAAATTAAAATAAAATTATTTAAACATTAATAGTGATAGAGGTTTACCTATGATAAGACGAGGTAAGCCTCTATTTTTTGTACTAATATATATAATTAGGTATTAATTAAGGTTTAATAAAATCAAAAATACATATTTATAAAATTAGAATAAAAAACAAATGTAATATTGTGAAATTTTACCATTTATGGTTAAATTAAGAAAACGCTTTCAAGTTATCTAAGGGGGAATGGTAACATGATTACTTTTATTGTAGCTATTATTTTATTGGTGGTGGGTTATTTCACTTATGGAAAATACATAGACAAAATGTTTGGACCAAATAAAGAGCGACCCACACCAGCGTATGATCAAAGAGATGATGTTGATTATTTACCAATGAAGACGCGATCTAACTCGCTTATACAATTGTTAAATATCGCTGGTGTTGGACCTATATTTGGACCTATTATGGGAGCACTTTATGGACCCATAGCATTTATTTGGATTGTTGTAGGCTGTATCTTTGCAGGGGCAGTACATGATTATCTGACCGGTATGATTTCAATTAGAAATAAAGGGGCGCACTTACCAGAACTTGCAGGGAAATTTTTAGGTCAAGTGATGAAGCACTTTGTTAATATATTTTCTATTTTATTATTACTCTTAACAGGAACTGTATTTGTGACTAGTCCGGCACTTCTATTACATAATTTAATGGATGGACGCATTGCACTGGGTATTATTATTTTTGTTATATTTGTGTATTATACATTATCTACAATTTTACCTATAGATAAGATCATTGGTAGAATTTATCCAGTGTTTGGCGCATTATTATTAGTGAGTGCGGTAGGTATAGGTTTCCGTCTTATTCAAACAGGGGCACCTATTCCAGAACTAAATTTTAGTAATATGCATCCTGATGGGGCGCCAGTATTTCCATTACTATTCTTTACAATAACTTGTGGTGCATTGTCTGGATTTCATGCGACACAGACACCGATTATTTCTAGAACAACAAATAAAGAACAGAATGGTAGATTCATCTTTTACGGTATGATGATTGCGGAAGGTATCATAGCAATGATTTGGGCTGCAGCGGGTATGAGTTTATTTAATGGCTATAATGGTTTGAATGATGTCTTAGCACGTGGTGAAGCTGCATTAGTAGTGAGCCAGGCATCACATCTATTACTGGGCTCTGTATTCGGTACGATCGCCGTGTTAGGTGTTATCATTTTACCAATCACTAGCGGGGATACGTCTTTCAGAAGTGCTAGAATGATTATTGCAGATTATTTAAACTATGGTCAGCGAAATATTGTTAAACGTATTATTGTAGCAGTACCATTGTTCGTTATTAGCTTTGGTCTTACACAAGTTGATTTCACGATTCTATGGAGATATTTCTCTTGGGCAAATCAAACAACAGCGGTTGTTGCACTATGGGTAGGTGCGATGTATCTATTGATTGCGAAAAAGAATTTCTGGGTGGCAGCAATCCCAGCTGTGTTTATGACATGGAATATTTTTACTTATATTTTAAGTCAGAAAATTGGATTGGGTTTAGACCTCAATTTAAGTTATATCATAGCCTTTGTGCTAACGATTTTATGGGTAGCTTATTTCAGTTATCAATACAAAAAAATCACAGCAGGTGCTAAATTTGAATTGGATTATCAAATATCTTATAAGCAACAACAAACAACATAATATTATATTAAAGGATAGGAGCTTGCTAATATAACAAGTTTCCTATCCTTTGGTATGTCTAAAGGGCAGTCTTGATTCACTGTGACAACAGTATGTAAAAATTTTTAAGCATGGCAAAATGATGCAGATGTCAACGAACTTTGATAGTCTTATATTGAAAATCATCATAATCTCTACTTAAAGGAGCAGAACAATGAATTTAGGACATCAAATTAAATATTATCGGCAACGCGGTTATTTATCTCAAGAAAGTTTAGCTGAAAAATTATATGTTTCACGACAAACAATTTCTAATTGGGAGAATGATAAAAGCTATCCAGATATTCATAATTTATTGATGCTAAGTTCATTGTTTGATGTTTCTTTAGATGACTTAGTCAAAGGAGACGTGGAGATTATGGAGCGTAAGTTGAAAGAAAGCAGATTTAATCTATCGTCGCATTTAATGATATGGCCGATGTTGATAGCAGGAATATTAATTGGACCTGCGATGTATTACTGGGGAGCATTTGGTTTAATACTAGAAATATTATTATTAGGTACTGGTATTATTGCATCATTTAAGGTAGAGCGTTTTAAGAAATCATATCAAATACAAACCTATGATCGTATCGTAGCTTTTATGAATGGAAAGGATCCAAATGAAGTACATTCATCTAATTTAAGAAATTTAATTACTTCGATATATAGTTTCGTATTAGTCGTGGGTATTTTTATCGCAGTTGTATTAATTAGTATATATCTATTTAAGCCATAAGTATGATATAAAACATGTGGATGATAGTTCGATTTTTAAAAATTAGAAATTTCTCCTTGAGATTGACGTAACGTAAGGGTGTAACGTGTTATTTGTCAGGAGGTGAATTATGGAATATACCGTAAGTCAATTAGCTAAACTATCAGGTGTAAGTCCTCGCACATTGCGCTATTATGATCAAATTGGATTGCTTAAACCAGATAGAATCAATTCATCAGGATACCGGATATATGGCAAAGAACAAGTAGACATGCTACAACAAATTATATTCTATCGAGAGTTAGATGTAAGTATTGAAGAAATAAAAAACATCGTCCAACAACCTGGATTTGATCAAGTAACTGCTTTAGAAAATCATTCTGAAAATTTAAAACAAAAACGTGCACACCTCGACAAAATTATAGAAACCGTAGAAAAAACCATTGCGCATACGAAAGGAGAAATTGCTATGCAAGATAAAGAAAAATTTGAAGGATTGAAAGTACAAGCAATTCAAGAAAACGAACATGAATATGGTACTGAAATCAGAGAAAAATACGGTGACAAGACTGTAGATGAAAGTAACGCAAAATTTAAAGATATGACTGAAGCGGAATATAATGAATGGCGTAAATTAGAGAATGAAATTATTGAGTTATTACCCAAAGCATATCAAACCGGCGATCCATCATCTGAAGTTGCGCAAATGTTAGCTGCGAAACATAAAGCATGGTTAATGTATACGTGGTCTGATTATACTAAAGAAGCACATGCAGGTTTAGCTGAAATGTACGTGGCTGATGAACGATTTTCTAGATATTATGATAAATATGTAGAAGGTGGTGCTCAATTTTTAAGAGATGCCATAATCGCTTTTGTTAAGAAATAAAAACAGATAAGATAGCGGGACGTCTTAGGTAATGTCTTTCGAGCTAAAGATTATATATTAATTAAGAAGTTAGACAACACAACGTTGTTTAGCTTCTTTTTATTATTTGGGGATGGTAAAAGTAGGGAGTTAATCAATTTTAAGTTTATAGTTTTTGGTAGTAAAAGTGTTGGAAATGAGGCATTCTTTAATATGCTTCAACGTAGTTTAAGTAGGTACGCTGATACATTAGCAGGTGGTATAATAATAGAGTCGCCTTAACTTCCGGCGGGCGATATTTTCGGCGGAAGGAGGTGTTTAATATGCTTATGATCTTCGTTCACATCATTGCACCAGTCATTAGTGGCTGTGCAGTTGCGTATTTTACTTATTGGCTTAGTAGTAAACGCAATAAATAGAAGGCGACGTTAAGACGCATCAAAAAATCCCCTCACTACCGCAAATAGTGAGGGGATTGGTGCTTATATGCATATAACCTTCGTTAATTGAATTATAACATCATAGTGGGTAGGAATGCAAAATCGAAATTGTGAAATATAAATATTTAATATAAAGGGAATGGGATAGTAGAAATATATACTTAACTATTTAAGTGAAAGATTTTATATAACCTTTATAAGCGTAACAAAAACACATGCAATATTATGCATGTGTTTTGATTTTTTCAAAATATTAATTTATTTGCTTATAATTGTATAAAATAATAATATAATAGCTTTAATAGCAATGAAAGGTGTGATCATTAAATATGAATTATGAAAAATTTTTTCCAATATTGTATAAAAATTATGAAGATATACTTAATAATAAATTTTTATTTTTTATTGACTTTATACCTAAAAAAACGAATGTGTATGATATATCACCAATTAATAAGAAAAGAAACAAACCAATTTATACTAGTTATATCAATTCAATAAATAACTCTTCACTATTAACTAGTAGTGCTATTAATAAAGCAATTTTAAATACCAATAAATTCAATAATAACGTTATTAATCCTACCGTTTACAATACATCTGTGCTTAATGCAATAGGGTTACTTAATAAAAAAACAAATTCATTAATTTCTACCAATTATACTTATCCTATTAAAAATCCTTCACTATTAGCTAATAACGCTATTAATAAAGCGTATTCAAATACAACTAAATTCAATAATATAATTGGCAAAATCAATTTATACAATACATATAATTATTCGGTAACTGATAAAATTTTAAAAAGTTTAAATTATAATAAACCTTCTTATTTCAGTACCATCAAAAACTTTAATTATAAGATACCGTCATCTGTTTTTTACACTAACTTTAATAAAACTATTGATATTAACAAACTAATAGTTCCCAAAAATCATTTCGATTTACTTGGTAGAGTGGGATTCAAAGAGAACTTTACAGCAACTAGAATTAGAGGCCATAGTACATATTTAAAAAGAAAAGATAGTGATGAATATACTGACATAAATAGTATTTCTGACGCTTATGCTCTTTATGATGAAAATTTAGGATTTAGCGAAAAAGAACTTTTTGAATTTATTAGGTATATTCAAAATACTCCAATGCTTATTTTAAATCATAAAATTGGCAAGAAAATTTATGATGAAATCCAAAGTTTTAATATAGGTTTATTCGAAACTGCAGAAGAACTAACACTTTATAAAACCAGAACTAAAAAGGATAAATTTCCATTTTCATATGAGCAAATGAGTATTACACCTTATGATATTTCAAGAGGTGGACGCTTTGATTCTTATGGCCAATCTCTACTATATACTGCTAATCAAAAAGAAATTTCGTTATTAGAAGTGTATGACGAACATTCAAAGTATTACCATGTTCAGCAGTACTTATATAATAATAATTTGAAGCTAGCTGATTTTACTAAAATTGATAGTCATCTTTTAGATATATTACTAAGGCCTAAAACCTCAAATAACTATCAAGAATATATATTACCTAGGTTCATTGCGGAATGTATTAAATTTGGTGGTTATGGTGGTCTTGTTATTAGAAGTAGTAAATCATTAAAACACCGTAATGATTTAAATTTTAATTTATTTGATCACGCTACAAATGAGCTAAAAAGAGGTGAATATGAGGTTTTATCCAAGAAAGAAGTAGACTTTTTAATTCATAATTATAAATGAAGTTAAAAGATGTACACTATAGCTATGATAAGATTATCTCAAATATGAAATTTCTCTTATTGTTTACATAAATTATGATTAAAGGAATAGGAAATTTTATTTGTTAACAAGTAGTATTATAATAGTCTCACCTATTTATCATTCGTCAAATTGAATTTGGAGGAAGTGCTGTTCTCATTGGAAATCTTTGTGCACAATCATAAGTGTTTGTATTATTGCGTTATTTACGCATTGGTTACGTAAATATAAATAGGATACAATAACTACATCTACAAAAAACCTCACTATTGCGAGTAGTGAGGGGTTCGGTGCATCAAATGCAAATATCCTTGAAAATCTGACATGCGTCACAACCACGGATACTTAAATTTTGACCATTTATTTCTAAAATGCAGGGTCCCTTAAATAAACATTTTTGTTTGATTTTTATCTTGGTTCCATGAGTTAAACCTAATGCATGGAGACGCTGAAGCATGTGCTTGTTTCTAATTTTTAAATCAGTTACTGTGTAATTTTTTTCTAAAACGCCAGTCTTTAAATTCAACATATACATCACTCTTTCACAATAATAATCATTATCAATTATATAATTAGGTTTAGTGCAATAGAAGTGGTATAAATATTAAATTTATGAACATTTTGTTAAACTTTATTGCTGTATGCATACAACTATAGCGTGGATAATGATAGCAGAAAAAGGGTATAGAAAAATGAGCAAAGAGATTGTATTTATTTATATGTAATATTACACTATAGATACTATCGAAATATGAAACAATAGTGTTTTATCTTGAATATGTAATATGACTATACATAATGATTAACGGCAACTAGGTGATTTGATCTCAATCCAATAAGTAGCAGATGTGATAAAAATGAAGTTGATGTTTGTCAAATGCACATGAATGTTAGGAGGGATTCAAATGGCTATCCGTGAAAATAAACGTATTAAAGTAAAAAGAGTAAACGAAACACGTTCAAATGGTATTTCTGTCATGATTGAAGAAGGTGGATTGGGAGCCGATCAATACTATCAGATAGAAAAGCAAAATGCGAAGACCTCAGAAGAACATTTGCATCAATTTGAACATGAAGTCAGTGAGAAAAGCGACGTAGAATTGGTTGATTTATTAATTATTAATGCACAAGAAAGTACAAATCGTGAATATAATGAAGCATTAAAAGTAATACAGTTAGAAGTGTTACAACGCATGAAGCATTAAACGTATAACGTACTGTATGACCTGCTAGAATAGCATACCAATAAACTTTGGAATGAAGTAACGATACGCTAAAGTTTATTGGTATTTTTTTAATGTTAAAATAAATGCGTACGAAGTATAACCTACAAGCCTATTGTAAATTCAAAAAATTAGGGTGAACACAAGTATAATCCTCAAATCAAAACATTTATTAAAGTTGCTGATTTAGGAAGTTTTAATTAATTACGGAATGAATAGCATCTTTTTTCAAAGACAACTTAGAATTGAAAATAACGGAGAGGGACAAAAATCCAATTTTCTAATAGAGATTTTGTAGTCCTACCTACGCAATCAAGGCAAGGATGACTAGAATTGAAAAAAGCTTGATACAAGGGTATTTTCAATTCAGTCATCTACTGCTTAATTGAAAAAGAGCCTTAGACATCATTAAATGTCTAAGGCTCTTTTATGAGGGAAAATGAGTATACTATCCGTTGAACTCTAAAGGATTTGGTCCAATTCTACGATCTTGATTTAACGCATCGATGCGTGCGATTTGTGCTTGCGTTAATGAAAAATCAAATATATTTATATTTTCTTCGATTCTATGTGGTGTGACTGATTTAGGTATAGTCACCACACCATGCTCAATATTCCATCTGATAACGACTTGAGCTGGGGATTTTCCAATTTCATCAGCGATTGCAACGATTGTCTCATCTGTAAGAATTTCAGCATTCATTAAAGGAGACCAAGATTCCATTTGAATAGATTCAGAAGCAAGATAGTCCCTTAATGATTGTTGTATAAGGTATGGATGGAATTCCACTTGGTTGATGACCGGTTTAATAGAAGTATGTGCTTTTAAAGTTTCAAGGTGTTCAATATCAAAGTTACTGACACCAATGTTTTTGACTTTTCCACCATTATATAATGCTTCCATGCCTTCCCATGTTTCTATCATTAGCGACTGATCAGTACCTGGCCAATGAATAAGATAAAGGTCTAAGTAATCTAAGCCTAAAAGCTTTAATGAAGTTTCATAACCCACTTGAACGTTATCTTTACCGTAGTGGTCTAACCATAATTTTGATGTGATAAACAAATCTTCTCTTTGAATACCAGCTTCAAGGATGCCTTCTTGAATGCCCTGACCGACCATTTCTTCATTACCGTATACGAAAGCAGCATCAATACTACGGTAGCCACTAACAATTGCATGTTTAACAGCATCCTTTGCCGTATCATTATTTTCCACTCTAAAAACGCCTAAACCTAGTTGAGGCATCGTATGTCCATTATTAAATGTTGTATATTGCATCAAAAAACTCCTTTTTATCTAAATTCGTATTATGACGATAATTATTATTTTAAAGGGCATACTTTAAAAAAGTAAGTACGCACTTTAAAGTACCCGTGCAATAGATAATGCCAAGAAAATAAGTGATGTAAAAAAAGTCCCTGAATATAAGGTGGGTGATTAACGGATAACTTTGTAAAATATATGAAAATACAATAAAAGTTAATTCTTTCTTCAATAGCATATACATCAGATTCAAAAATCATTATACTTAAAAACATGTTTGTTTTAAAAATAGCAAGGAGAAGTAAAAAATGAATCTTATACAAAGCTTATTACGAAAAGAAGATGTATCTCGATATCAAAATAAAGATGCGCATCTAGAACGTACACTACGTGTAAAAGACTTTTTAGCGCTAGGTGTAGGGACAATTGTATCTACAGCGATTTTTACACTGCCTGGTGTTGTATCAGCAGATCATACGGGCCCATCTGTCAGCTTATCCTTTTTAGTGGCGGCGATTGTTGCTGCAATGGTCGCATTTGTCTATGCTGAAATGGCAACGGTAATGCCTTTTGCGGGTTCTGCATATACTTGGATTAGTATTTTATTTGGAGAGTTCTTTGGATGGATTGTTGGATGGGCATTAATTGCTGAATATCTGATTGCCGTATCTTTCGTTGCTTCAGGTTTTTCTGCTAATTTAAGAGGGCTGTTAGACCCTTTCCATATTTCATTACCGAATTCACTTTCTAACTCATTGGGTACGGATGGCGGTATCTTAGATTTGATAGCAGCAGTCGTCGTTGTTATTACTGCCTTGTTATTATCTCGTGGAACTTCTGAAACAGCACGTGTTCAAAATATATTAGTAGTACTTAAAGTACTCGCGATTTTTTTATTTATTATTGTAGGGGTATCAGTGATAGATCTTGGAAATTATGTTCCATTTATACCTGAATATAAAGAAACTGCAGCAGGTGCATTTGGAGGATGGCAAGGTATTTATGCTGGAAGTTCAGTCATCTTCGTAGCATATATTGGTTTTGATTCAATAGCAGCTAATTCTGGTGAAGCGATTAATCCACAGAAAACAATGCCAAGAGGTATACTGGGTTCGCTACTGATTGCCGTAACGCTCTTTATTGTTGTAGCTCTTGTGCTAGTCGGTATGTTTGACTATAGTTCATATAAAAATAATGCAGAGCCAGTTGGTTGGGCATTACGTACAAGTGGCTATGGTACGATTGCTGTCATTGTTCAAGCCATTTCAGTTATTGGTATGTTTACTGCCTTAATCGGTATGATGTTGGCTGGTTCTCGTTTATTATATTCATTTGGTCGGGATGGTATCCTTCCGTCTTGGCTTGGAAAATTAAACAATAAAAATCTTCCAAATCGTGCATTGATTGTACTTTCTATTGTTGCTGTAGTTATTGGTGCAGTCTTTCCGTTTGGTTTCCTTGCACAATTAATTTCTGCAGGTGCTTTGGTAGCATTTATGTTCGTTACGGTTGGTATCTATGCCTTACGTAAGAGAGAAGGAAAAGATTTGCCAATGCCAGCATTTAAACTACCATTTTATCCAATCATGCCAATCATTATCTTTGTGTGTGTATTCGCTGTATTTTGGGGCTTAAGTGGACAGGCTAAGCTCTATACATTGATTTGGTTTATCATTGGTATTGTGTATTATCTATTTTATCTAGTGAAAACGAATCGACAGCAAAAATAAGTAGTTCAAATAAAAATAAAATGATTCAATCGAGCAATAGCATCACAGTAATTAACATTGAAGTTGCTATTGGTAGTGTAAGTTGAGTGATATTATAACCTTTATCTATAAGGCCCCTCGTTAATTTAGTTTAGTAGTATTTATTAAATTATACGAAAGGGCCTTATTTTTTTAAAAGCATTGTGATATAAAATGACGTATAAATGGTATTTATGTCCGAGTTCATTGGCAATACTAAACACGATTTGAGCTAGGAAAACGTCTTCATATACATTTAATATATAAATAGATACAATTAATATAAATATATTAATAAAGGGTATTTTTGATGAATATCAAGCTTATTGTGACGGATATGGATGGAACTTTTTTAAATAGTAATAGTCAATTCAATAGTGAATCATTTCAATTATTGAAAGAACACTGTGCACAAGCACACATTCGTTTTGTGTTTTGTACTGGTAAACAATGTGAACGCGTTGAAAATATCGTTGGGGATTTAGCGCAAGATACATTTATCGTTGGAGATAGTGCTACTAGAACTAAATATAATGGATCGTTTATATACAATGCCACGATTGATCATCATAAAGGGCAAGAAATTATCCAAGCAATTAGTGAGATTGATTCGACGCAAACGATTTTAGGTTGTACGGCATCTAGTGCATATGTACTCAATCATATTTCTGAAGCAGAGAAAAGAATTGTACATGGCTCGTATCAAGAAGTGACCTATATTAATGATTTTTCAGAAGTTGAGGAAGATTTTTTGAAAATTTCAGTGCATGATCCTAAAGCAAATTGTAAAGCGACGGCACAGCAAATTAAGCACTATGAGTCAGACGTTTATATTATTGCATCTGATGAGGAATGGATTGATATTGCAGATTTAGGTGTTAATAAAGGGACGACGATACGTCGTATTCAAAATTTATTACAAATTAGTCCCGCGGAAACAATCGCATTTGGTGATGGTATGAATGATATTGATTTATTTAAAGCGGCTAAATATAAAGTAGCGATGGATAATGCATACCCAGAGTTGAAAGCAGAAGCGAATTTAATCGCCAAAAATAATGATGAAGATGGTGTCATTCAAACACTTAATCTTTTACTTGGTTTTAAATAATTAATCATAAAAAAAGTTTTTAATTTTATGAAAACGCTTTTTACAAAACCATGTTTGAACTTGGTAAAGCATCCATACTGCAAGAAAAGTTATATACCCTGATATATAGTCATTTAAGTGCGTATAAAAATGCGGATGACAAAATTGGCAATATGCCATTTGATTACTTTATGAGTTATGTATCAGGTGCCGGTATTTCCATACTGAAACACTGGGTCAAAGATGACAATAGAATAGATAAGCGTGAATTTGTTCATCATTTCTATAATATTGTGACCGTAGGGACGGTGGGTATTGTAAAGCAAGCCTTTTAAATGAAGTATGTGAGATATTTATCGTGAAATTGAATGACAAACATCTAATAGATATATAGGAGCAATCAATATGAACAAGATTACATTAACATTTTTTGAAAAAGTGACAGTTATCCTTACGCCGTTTCTTTTATCAGGTATTGCATACGCCATACTAGTGAATTTATTGTACATAAAGAAAATCCCAATCATTGGTGACAATATGCTATTTAATCTTATTGAGCGTTATTATAGTGATTGGCTTGTCGTTAGGTTTTCCGAGCTTTAATTTACCAATAGGGCTAAATATTAAGAAGACACAGAAGAATATCATCAATGCAACGATAATCATATAATACCAACCGAAGTATTCTGTAATCCAACCCGTAATGTTTGTCCCTATGGTATTGAACTGATTAGGGAAAATAGCACCTAATAATACAACGATAGCTGTAAGAATAAGACTATAAGTAAAAACAGAAGAAAGCTTTTTTCCGCTAAATTTTTGTTCATTAGATTCCAAAATAAACCCTCCTTATATTTTTAAACATTGTTAAGGATAAAAACTTATGCGAATGCTACAACTATATAAAATGTTTATAAAATCAACGATGTATAAAAAATAATTAATATTTTTGTAACGAAAATATTAAATAATATAATGTCGAAATCTAAGTTTTAAAAAAATAGAAATGCTGTAAATCATCAGCATTAATAAAGTAAATATGATGAGTCAACTAGACATGATGTGTTAAAACATTAATTTGAATTTATGTCTGCTCAAATCCCGTTATAAAGCCATAAAATAGTTAATCTTAATTTGTAAAATTTAAAATTTTTGCATAATTTTCAAAAATAATGGTATATTACATGTAAGGGCTTACATTTACATAAAAAGGAGCGATTTTTAAAGGGGAAAGCTTATAACAGATTGGATTAAATAAAGATAGGAGACACCTATATGAAAATTATTCCATTTTCAAAATTGACAAGCATCATTAATAAAGGTGATGTTATAGCTCTGGCAGCCTTATCAACGGCTAATTTACCAGCTGAGATACTCAAAACGTTAGTCGAATATAATGATGAAGATCAATCGTTTACAGATTTTACATTTATGTTAGCAAATGATATTAGTGATTATCGTGGCGATAGCTATGACTTAGATGCGTTTACAACAAGGGGTATGATTAAGCGATTAATCACAAGTATCATCACAGCGTCACCGGCAACAATCAATGCAATGCGCAATAACGAGATCGAAGCGTATTACTTACCTCAAGGCGTGATTACCACACATTACAGAAGTAAGACGCAAGAATCACCAGGTACCATATCTAAAATTGGCCTGAACACCAATGTAGATCCTAGGTATACAGGTGGTAAAGTCAATGAGCGCACGACCGAAGATTTAGTATCGTTGATTGAAATTAATCATCAGACATATTTACAGTATGACTTTCCAGACATAGATATTGCGCTATTAAGAGGTACATATGCGGACATGGATGGCAACATATACATGACACATGAAGCACATCTTGGTGAAGGATATAGCTTAGCATTAGCAACACATAATAATCGCGGAAAAGTGATTGTACAAGTTAAAGCAGTTGTTCAAAATGGTAACTTTAATCCCAATGATGTATTTATTCCAGGAAAACTGGTCGATTATGTTGTCGTAAACACGAATCCTAAACTGCATAGGCAAGTGATGCAAACGCAATATGATCCAGCACTATCAGGACATTATCAAATTACAGAAATGCGAGAACCATATATAGCATTAGGGACCCGTAAAGTGATTTTGAGACGTGCGGCTCAATTTTTATTAGAGGGTGACGTAATCAGTATTGGTTTTGGCATAAATAATGAATTATCTAATGTCTTATCGGAAGAACAAGTCAATCATTTAGTTCAGCCTAATATTGATACGGGCGTATTTGGTGGATTAATCAGTAGTCGAGAACACTTTGGTATGAATTACAACTTGAGTGCACGAATGAGACATGATATGACTTGGGATTTTATCTATAACAATGGCTTGGATGTTGCCTATTTAAGCTTTGCTGAAGTTGATCAGATGGGTAATGTCAATGTGTCTAAGTTTGGAGAAAAAATGAACGGCTGCGGAGGTTTTATAGATATTAGTCAGACAGTAAAGACAATTGTATTTTCAGGAGCGATGGTTGTTGGGGGTCAACTATCATACGAAAATAATAAAGTAACTGTAGAAGCGCAAGGACGCGCTACAAAATTTGTGGATAAAGTGGGTAGTATGGATTTCAATGCTGAAAATGCAATTAAATTTAATCAAGAGGTCTACTTCGTAACGGAACGTGCAGTATTTGAACTAACGCACAAGGGTTTAAAACTTATTGAGATTGCACCAGGTTTAGATTTAGAACAAGATATTTTAGCCAACATGGCTTTTAGACCGATTCTTTCTGATGATATCAAGCTAACACAGAGTGATATCTATCAAGCGCACTGGGGAGGATTGGCTCAAGCAATTAAGTCGGATTATCGTATTTAAATAAGGGGGAGAAAAATATGAACTACGACTGGATTAAAACAAGAGCAACGTTTGACGAACCAAAAGCAGCGGTCATTGATCCATTCAAAGGTACAGAATGGACATATCAAGATTTAAATATTAGAGCAGAGAACTTGGCGAATTATCTACAAGAACAAGGGGTTCAACGTGGTGATGTTGTTGGTATTTTTTCACCAAATGATGTTGCGTTATTAGACCTATTGTTTGCTTCATTCAAACTAGGCGCTGTGTATTTGCCCATTAATTGGCGATTAAAGACACAGGAAATTGAAAGCGTGATTGCTGATTCTGATGTGAAATTAATATTTTATTCAGCAAAGCATTTATCAAGTTTAGAAGGCATCGCAGATGAACTGATTCATATGGATATTGATTCTAAGACATATGATGATATCGTTGATCCAACCCATCATCGTCCTTTTACAACGGTTAGTGTTGAAGGTGATGATTTAGCATCTTTAATGTACACGAGTGGTACGACAGGATTACCAAAAGGCGTGATGTTCTCTTATGATTCATTTGTAAATAATCCAATTAACACAGCATTGACATACAAAGTATACGCATCCTATACAACCATTATTTCAACACCGATGTTTCATGTACTAGGATTTAATGACTTAACGATTCCATTATTAATGGCAGGTGGAACATTGGTATTACAACGGTACTTTAACGGTGAATCATTAAATGATTTAATGGCTCAATATCAACCGAATTTCTTAATTCAAATCCCAACGATGTACTACGCCATGTTGGTTGCTGACAACTTTGATTTAAAGAACTTTGCCAATATTGAATTCCTCATACAAGGGGGGGCAGCGCCTTTACCAACTGTACAGAAAAAATTTGTGAGCTTGGGAATTCCTATTATTACAGGTTATGGTTTAACAGAGGCACCACTTGTCAGCGTCAATACAGCAGCGAATAACGAACGTAAACCAGCGAGTATTGGGCAACCCGTGATGTTCACAGATACCCGTATCTTCGATGATAATTTTGAAGAAGTACAAGTTGGAGAAATTGGAGAACTGGGCGTTAGAGGTAATAATGTGACGCCAGGTTATTGGAATAAACCAGAAGAAACAGCCAAAGCATTTAGTGGTGAATTTTTCTTAACAGGAGATTTAGCCAAGATAGATGAAGATGGAGATGTTTATATAGTGGATCGCCGCAAAGAGATGATTATTACTGGCGGTGAAAATGTTCTCCCTTCCGAAGTTGAAAGGGTACTATCAGAACATCCACTTGTCGCTCAAGGTGTTGTGGTCGGTTATGATAGTCCGAAATACGGGGAGTCAGTTTCAGCAGCAGTTGTTTTAACAGAAGATGATCCAGATTTTGAACAGAAATTAGATGCACATATGCGAGAACATATTGCGGGTTATAAAATACCGAGATTGTATCTCAAATTAACACATATTCCATTAAACTCAACATCGAAACCAGATAAATTAGAAATTCAAAAATATATGAATGACAAAGCGCAAAAGCAAGACCAAAGTAAAGACGAATTAACATAACCCGTCGATTTGAAGCAGGATGTATTTAAAAGTTGGAAAAATTTTTAACTGTAAATGTAAGCGCAATCATAATAAATGGAGGTTTATATTATGCCAACAAAAGAAGAAGTAATCAAAGCATTATACCCAGAAGATATTTTAAGTATCGCAAAAGATTTAACGGAAGGAGAAGTGAAATTATTAAAACAACTTAACGATATGTTAGAAGAAAAATATCGTGATTCTGTTAATGAACATTGGTTAAATGCAACTGAGCCTGAAGACTATTTTGAGGAATTAGGAAAATTAAATTACTTCCAAAATCCATTGCTTTTTGAGGGACGTGAAGGTGAAAAAACGCCTAGCCAATTATTCCAATTCTTTATGTCGTATACAATAGCGAAATTTGATGTATCTCTAGCAACATTACTCGGTGTACACCAAGGACTCGGTCATAATTCATTTTGGTTTGGAGGCAGTAAAGAACAACAAGCTTACTATTTACCGAAATTACAATCACATGAATTACGTACCTGTTTCGCATTAACAGAACCCGAACATGGCTCTGATGTTGCTGGCGGTCTTGAAACCACTGCCAAACGAGATGGTGATAAATGGATTATCAATGGACAGAAGAAATGGATTGGCGGTGCCAATGTAGCAGATGTGATTCCAGTCTATGCAGTTGATGTAGAAACTGGCAAACCTAAAGGCTTTATTATCGAACCCAGTCAAGAAGGTGTCGAAATCGATGTGATTGAAAATAAAATTGCCTTACGTATCGTACCGAATACAAATATTCATTTGAACAACGTAGTCGTCAAAGAAGAACAACGTCTACAAAATATTAATAGCTTTAAAGATATTGCACGAGTACTTTACTCAACACGTGCAGGCGTTGCATACATGGCGACAGGCGCTATGGCAGGTGCGTTAAAAGCCACAACAGATTATGTAACGAAGCGTAAACAATTTGGTAAAGAAATTAGTAAATTCCAGTTAATTCAAGAGAAATTAGCCATGATGCAAGGAAATCTTGCACAAGCCATGGCAACATGTGCACAATTGGCGCGCATGCAGGCAAATGGAGAATATGATGAAGTGGCTACTTCTACAGCTAAGATGATGAATGCCTTACGTCTAAGAGAGTCTGTTGCGATGGGCAGAGGGGTTCATGGCGGAAATGGTATTCTAGCTGGTGAGTATGATATTGCCCGATTCTTTGCGGATGCAGAAGCTATCTACACATATGAAGGTACACATGAAATTAACGCACTTGTCATAGGCCGTGCATTGACAGGTGATTCCGCGTTTATCTAATAGATGAACGCATTGATATAACGCATTAATTCAGAACATTAAATTTGGAGGGTTTAGTATGACAATAAGAAAAGCAACGGTGTTAGGTGCAGGAACAATGGGGAGTCAAATTGCTGCGCTACTAGTCAACGCAGGATTAAAAGTAAAATTACTAGATATTGTGATTGACGAGAACGAACCAAATAAAATTTCAAAAAAAGCATATGAAATTATCACAAATCCTAAACGTCCACAATTATTCGATTTATCATTTGCCTCTAACCTGACGTACGGTAATTTTAATGAGGATTTAGCAGGGGAAGACGATGCAGATATCTATATTGAAGCAGTAAAAGAAGAAGTTGATATCAAACATCAAATTTGGAACAAAGTGAAAGACGTGGCTAAAGACGAAGCAATATTTGCCACGAATACGTCAGGTATTCCAATCGAATCAATTGCAGATGTCTTTGAAGATAGTGACAAAGAAAGATTTTTCGGAATGCATTTCTTTAATCCACCACGCATCATGAAATTAGTTGAAGTGATTCCTAATAGCAAGACTTCGAAATCGGTTGTCGATCGCGTGCAACGTTTTGCTGAAGACGTGTTAGGTAAAGGTGTTATCGTTGCTAACGATGTACCTGGATTTGTAGCGAACCGTGTTGGTACACAAACAATGAACGACATTATGTATCGCGCAGAAGTACAAGGATTTTCAATCACAGAAGTAGATGCACTGACAGGTCGCAGTATCGGGCGTCCAAAAATGGGAACTTATGGTTTATCAGATTTGGTAGGTCTTGATATCGCGATTGCAGTTATTAAAGGACTACAACAAATACCTGAAGAACAACCATTCTTCCATGATGTGAAACTATCCGAAAAACTTGCAGAAAAAGGTGCACTCGGCAATAAAACAAAACAAGGATTCTATAAAAAGGTAAACAAAAAGCGTTACGTCTTTGATTCTAAACAAAATGATTATGTTGAGCCACAGAAACCACATTTAGAAATATTAGGTCAATTCGGCAAAGATTTAGCTAAAAATTTAGATGTCATTTTTAATGCACAAGATGATGCTGGTGTGTTTTTATGGGAGACGCTAAGAAATAACTTCTATTATTCAGCAATTAATGTACCTAAAGCGGCAGAATCTTTCAAAGACATTGATAGAGCGCTTGTATGGGGCTTTAACTGGAAACAAGGTCCATTCCAATTATGGGATTTAATGGGTTTCGAACGTGTGAAAGCACGTATGAAAGAAGAGGTAGGACAGTTACCTGATTGGATAGAGCAACGCAATGAATCATTTTATGCAAAAGGTGAGACTATCGAGCGCATTACGCCCGTAGCGGAATATGTTGATCAAGAACTATGGGATAGATCAGATTCTAATCTGTCTGTAGCAAATAAAGATCAATTATTACTAAAACTACAAAGTAAGAATAATGTTATTTCAAATAGCTTCCTTGATGACTTACTTGAAGCTATCGATACATTAGAGCGTGAAGACTATAGTAGCATGGTGATTTACGCAGGTGGATTTAATTTCAGTGTCGGTGCAAACTTATTCCAAATGAAACAAGCACATGAAGAAGGACGCGTTGTAGAAGAAGTCGGTGCAGCCGTTGAGCAACTGCATCATGTCTTTGCAAGATTAAAATATGCGCTTAAACCGATTGTTACAGCTGTACAAGGTAAAGCGCTTGGTGGTGGCTGTGAACTTGTACTACATTCACCGATTGTTGTTGCTGCCAGTGAATCATATATTGGTCTAGTTGAGACAGGTGTCGGATTATTACCTGCAGGTGGCGGACTTGCAGAGTTATCAGATAGAATTCTTCGCACAAACCATAAAAATGATGACAAACAAAAATCAATTACTGATATACTCATGCAAATCGGCTTTGCCAAAGTATCAACTAACGCATATGAAGCGGTTAGATATGGTTATTTAAGAAATACAGATACAATTATTTTAAATACAGAAAAACGTGTCGAAGTTGCTTTAAACCGAGCGCGTTATGAATCGCAAACAAATTATATTCCAACACCAAAAGCACAGTATATTGCTTTAGGCAAAGACTTTAAAGCGCTGGCAGAAGGACAGTTGGATGCGCAGCGTATAGGTCATTTCATTAGTGACTATGATTACGAGATTACGTTGAAAGTGGCTGAAGTATTAGGCGGTGGAGATATTCCTCGTAACACATATATCAATCAAAGATATTTGCAAAAGCTTGAAAAAGAGAGATTTTTAGAATTGTTACAAAACAAAAAAACATATGACAGAATTTCTCATATCTTAGAAACTGGTAAACCACTACGCAACTAATTATGAATCAGTACAGGAAGGGTGAATTTAAATGCGAGACGCATATATAGTAGCTTACGGACGTTCAGCAGCTGGCAAAGCCAAAAATGGTGCTATGGCACATGAAAGACCAGATGAGGTTGCTGCAAAAGTATTAAAAGGTGTATTAGAAAGAGTCGGTGGTTCGTTTGAACCGAGTATGGTTGAAGATGTCATTGTAGGGAATTCATTCCCAGAAGGTTTACAAGGGCAAAATATCGCTAGAACCATTGCTTTGCTAGCAGGTCTACCGAATGAAGTACCAGGTCAAACGGTCAATCGTTATTGCTCATCAGGACTTCAAACTATTGCACATGCAGCAAATCAAATTATTGCCGATCAGGCAGATGTTATTGTCGCAGGTGGTATTGAATTGATGAGCGCTGTGCCAATGGGTGGTAATGAACCAACGAATAATCCGATTCTTCAAGATGAAGATTCAGGCGTTTCATACCCGATGGGGCTTACAGCGGAAATGGTAGCAGAAACATATCATGTTTCTAGAGAAGATCAAGACGCATATGCAGTTCAAAGTCATCAACGCGCAGCAGAAGCGCAACAATCTGGTAAATTTGATGATGAAATTATACCTATTGAAGTCAATCAAGTAACATATGATGACAATGGACCTGTTGTTAGTAAAGCAGTATTTAAAGAAGATGAACTCATTAGACCAGATACAAATAAAGAAACTTTAGCTAAATTACCAACCGTATTTAAGGCTGACGGTACAGTGACGGCAGGCTCCTCGGCCCCATTAACAGATGGCTCAGGTTTTGTCGTTGTGATGTCTGGTGACAAAGTGAAGGAGCTAGGCGTAGAACCTATTGCACGCTTTGTTGGATTTAAAGCAGTAGGGGTAGATCCTAAATTGATGGGTATCGGTCCAGCATATGCGATTCCAGAAGTATTGGAACAAGCTAACTTAGACGTTAATGATATTGATTTAGTAGAATTAAATGAAGCATTCGCTTCTCAAACATTGGCTTCTATGAGAGAAGTGGGATTAGATGCTGAGAAGACGAATGTAAATGGCGGTGCCATTGCACTTGGACATCCACTTGGTGCTACAGGTGCGATGTTAGTAGGGCGCTTATTGTCTGAAATGAAGAAACGCCCAGAAACACGATACGGTATGGTTACCATGTGTATCGGTGTAGGTATGGGCGCAGCTGGAATTTTTGAATATGTGAGATAACACATGGATTAGTAAATGAAGTTATAACAATAAATAAAATATTTGGGATATAAACATTTCAAAATAAAAACGACAATTTCTGCAGTAATGGAAATTGTCGTTTTCTTTTTATGCGAATGACATTTATGAATTTCAGTAAAAGATGCTATAACTATCTTGTAATAAATGATTGTTATTGTGACAGTACGTATGCCTTTGACATTTCAACTTCAACTCTATGATTATGATATCGTTTGATTTAAAATACGCGTTAAGTATGTTTTTTTAGTCGTTGTTTTGCAGTATGTGTGGCTTTGCTTACAGGTTCATTACCGAGTGCTTTGCCGAGACCGAAATCAGGCATATTGATATAAATATTTTCATATTGATGGGAATCTACATTATATGTTTCATGGTAAAAACCAACGGCTTCATTATGCTTTAATTTTTTCGAGAATTTGCGCCAAGCTTTTAAATGTACAGGCATTTTTGCATAACTAAGCAATTTTTCGTTTGTTTCCCAATATTGAACGATCATAACACCACGATATTTAAACAACATTTCATAAGATAAACAACCGAGTGATTTATCCTTTGATAATTCCGAGAGCATTGGTGGCATAGCTAAAAGTACAGGCAACCAGTGATGGACTTTATACCACTTGTTGATGTGAAGGCCAATCAAAAATACAGTGACCGATTCATTAGGTAGTACAGTATAACGACCTTGATTCATATCAAATCATCCCTTCCGTTTTGAGAGCATGGTATTAATTTCGTCTATATCTTGTTGATTACGTCTTGTTTCAATACCCCAAATGATAAAATAAACAATTGTATAAATGACCACAAATAGTATGATTGCTGAAAGTTTAAGAGGAAACCATCCAGCTAATATAGCCAGTGGGAACATGATGATGAGCATTAAACTAAAGTGAGTTAATGTTTTAAACCATAATGTCTTTCGTGAATTCGAAAAGATAAGCGCGCCATAACTGAATGTGATACCGATTAATGCCCATATCACAACAGCAATAAACATAATTTGTAATTCAGTTAAATGTGCAAAGTAAATGCTACCCATCGTTGATTCTGGAGAAACTGGATGAAATTGGTGGTGCGCAAATAGTGTTGAAAATATTAAAGAGACAAAGACGCCAATCGTAATACCAATGGTTACACCGTGAAAGAATCGTTTCATAGCTTTAAAGCCTCCTTAATTAATGGTAAGTATCTTCTAGAAGAGTACGTAAATGATTGATCAGTAAAACGAATTTCAATCGTGCCATTTTTTATTTAATGTTAGATAATCAATGAAGTTCACATTGATGATTTCAGATTTTGAAATTTGTAGAAAGCTATGATTAAGCTGTGCTTTTATTTCGTATAAACGTTGATTCATCGTATATTGACGTTGAGCGGTGATAACATTTAATATCTTATTTTCTATCCGAAAACAAATGATATCTTGTGGTTTAAGATAATAGATGGTTTCGTTGTATTTTCCGGGAAATAATATATTTTGAGATAATTGTTGAATTGAGTTGATAATATCTGATAAATTGTTGGCATCTTTATGCGCGTATAGTATGATTTCATCTTCGTCTAATGTTTGATCATAAACAACCTTTACTTTCATGTTCAGTCCCTCCCCTTACATTAAGTAAAACAAATTTTTGATTGTAATACTATATAGACAGGCAAGTGGCTTCTATATGAAGCTAAGTGGCGCGATTAAGGGTAAAAACGTGTAAATAAAAACACCCAAAAGATTGAATTTATCATACAATCTTTTGGGTGTTTACTTATATCATCTATACTAACATTACTTAGTCTAAAGTGATCAATTGATAAACATGTTGCTCTGTTAATTCATTTGGCCATGTTATGTTCAAAGGATGCCAACTTTTACCACCATTGTCGGAAGAGAAGATACCTTTATTATTCGCAATATAAAAGATACCATCTCTTTCAGTGACAGCGGAGATAAGCGTGCCATTTGTGGAAGGTAAGCCTTCAGTTGCTTCAATCCAGGCATTATCTCGTGATTTATCAATAGCATAAATGGTTGAAAATGTGTGACTTTCATAACTATGGGCATTCATTGGCGAATTTGATGTTGAGATGACGATATTCTCAGCATTATTTGAATTGATTGCCAAGCCATAACCATATCTATGCTCAATGCCATCTATAAATGTTGTCCATGTTTTACCGTAGTCATCACTTTCAATAAAGGTATCTCTACCACCATTTAAAAAGGCATCTCCGAGAACGCCATATAATTTGTTGGGATGCTCGTCATGACTTTTGAGTACGTGAATATCGATAGGCGCATGATCCGTTTGCGGTACTTCCCAATGTTGTCCAGAATCTGTAGATTGAATCAAACCACCAGCCTCAATTGTAAGAGAAATGATATTGGGCGAGCGATGATTGTTATCTAACCATTTAACGTGATGTGTGTGCGGTCTTGGAGGGAAAAACCATTGTTCTTTTCCAGGAATATGTGCGAAATCTGTCAGTAATTCAAATGAGTCACCTTGATCATAGGAAATAAAGAGTGCACTTGGTTCTGTACCTACTAATACCGCACCAGTATTGTTACCTGTATCTATGACTGAGACTGCAGTAATGGATGTCATAGGAATGTCTTGCTTTTTAAAAGGACTATTATACGTAAAGCGTGTGCCAATAGGTAACCATGAATCGCCTTTGTCCACGCTTTTCCACAAACCGCGATCAAACGTGCCACAATATAATATGTCAGGATTGAATGGATCCTGAGCGATGGCGGTGGGGTTCATTCCTTCTAGTTTCTTTTCTATATGAAAACGACCATTAACTTGTTTAACTAATAATAGTGTATTTGCATATGTTGCTATGAATTGACTCATCAGATTAGCCTCTTTTTTATCATTTTTTGAAGTCTATTTGTGATGTACTTAATATACATCACGTTGGTAACGTTGATTTTTAATCATTTCTGTCAAATAGGCTTCGGCTTCAGTTTCATCCAAGTTACCTTCTTTGATGAGTACTTTAATTAATGATTCGTGTACACCGCTTGCCATCTCATCTTTATTACCACACAGGTAAATTGTGGCACCTGCCTGAATCCATTTATAGAATTCAGCACTATTTTCTTCGATGCGGTGTTGGACGTAAATTTTATTTTCAGTTTCTCTTGAGAAGGCTAAGTCTAATTTGCTTAATACACCTTCTTCGAGCCATTGTTCCAAATCATCTTTATAAAGAAAATCATGATGATAATTTTGATTGCCAAAAATCAACCATTGCTCACCTTTAAGATTGAGATAAGCTCTTTCTTGAAGATAAGCACGATAAGGCGCAATGCCTGTACCTGCACCAATCATGATGACAGGTGTTTCTGTGTCATATGGAAATTTGAAATTTGGATTCTTTTTCAAGTATACAGGTAGCTTATCCCCAACAGACGTACGATCTGCTAATTGGACAGAACAAACACCAAAGCGTTCACGACGATGTGCTTCGTATTTCACAACACGTACAGTAATGTGTACACTATTAGGATTTACCTTGTTACTACTTGCAATTGAATATTCTCGTGGCGGTAATTTTCTTAACAGTTGTGGTAGCATGTTGGGTTCAAGCGCAACAGGCGTAAAATCTCTAATTAAATCAATGACATCTTTACCGTAAATATAGTTTTGGACCCATTCCGATTTTTGAATATTAGCATTTAACATGGGATTACCTAATAATTCTGCAGCATTTTTCATCAGCACAGGCGTTAATTTTGCAATTTCAAAATCATGTGTTAAAGCCTCTTTAAGCGAACGCATTGAATCACTGTCGTTCATTTGAATAGGTGTTTCAGCATCCCAATTAAGTGCATCGATGAGTTGGTTCACGAGTACAGGATCGTTTTGTGGGATAACAACTAAGCTATCACCGGGTTCATAGGCCTCACGATAACCTTCAAGTGATATTTCAAGGTGTCTTACTTCTCGAGAAGCTTCTGGTTGTGTAAGAATGGTATTTTTCAGTACTTCTGCTTGAAAAGGATTAGATTTTGAATAAGGTGCTTGAGGTTCTTCTATTGTGACGTCCTCATTTTCAACGCTAGGCGTCTCTTCATTTGTATTGGATGAGGCTTGTGTTAATAGCTCAAGCATGTTGGTAATCCATTGTTCAGCTGTCTCTTCATAATCAAAGTCGCAATCCACTCTATCTGCCACTCTATTCGCACCGAGTTGACCTAAGATATAATCAAAGTCTTTACCAGCTTGGCAAAAATCAGGAAAATCTTGGTCACCAAGCGCTAGTACCGCAAAGTTGACTTGATCTAATTGTGGCGCATCATCACCGTGAAGGTAATCATATAAATCTAACGCATTGATAGGTGGTTCGCCAACGCCTTGTGTTGAACAAATAATAAAAAGGTGTTCAACCTCAGGTAATGAATCTCTCGGAAAATCATCCATATCCCAGAGATGGACATTTAAGTTCTGGGATTTGAGTTTTGTTTCAAATGTTTCAGCAATTTCTTCAGCATTACCAGTTTCAGTACCATATAGTACATGCACGTCTAGTGGTTCTGTTGAAGCTGATACAGGTTCTGACACGGACTGGTCAGTAGAAGTGCTAGTTTCTGTTTCGGTAATACCAGCCTCATTTTCTTGTATGTCCGTTTTGTTATCTGACACTGAAGTTGTTGCTGGATTGAGTAGATAACCACTTAACCAATGTTGTTGTTCAGGTGTTAACATAGGTAGTAGTTGATTGATAAGTGCCAATTGTTCCTCATTAAAAGGGGTGTTGGTTTGGTTCAGTTGCACGGATGTCACCTCTATTGATTATATTTATATAGAAAATAGGTGCATTTGCCCTATGATAAACTATATTGAATTTTATTGAATTATAACATTGATTGAATCATTTTAAATGATAGGAATTATCATTTATTTGAAAATCAAACTAATGACCTATACAGCTCATATATCCAGTACACTTAAATATGCCCACATCATATCGATAATGATGCGGGCATGTTATATATTTTAAAGGAGAATCGTAAATTAAGAAGTGCTCAAGTTCTTAATTTTTAATATAATGGCTAGGTTTTAATAGTAATAAACGAAATACGATGTTGTCGTATACGAATATATGTTTAAGGTTTTATAGCAAATGCGCGTACAGGAAAACCTGGCGCATCTTTAGGCTTAGGACTGATTGTGTAAATAATTGCCCCTCGACTTGGGAGTTGATCAAGATTTGTCAGTAGTTCTACTTGGAAAGTATCTTGACCTAATACATAACGCTCACCAATAATGTCACCGTTTTTTGCGACATCGATAGAGGCATCGGTATCAAATGTTTCATGACCGATGGCTTTCACATGGCGCTCTTCAAATAAATACTTTAATGCGTCTAGTCCCCATCCAGGTAAATGGAGCGCACCAGCATCATCTTTATTCTCGAAAGCTTCAATGTTGGGCCAACGTTTAGACCAATCACTTCTAAATGCAACAAAGGTGCCTTGCTCAATAGGGCCGTTATCAGCTTCCCATTGTTCAATGTGTCGACGTGTTAAGATGAAATCCGAATTTGCTTTAACGCTTTGTGAAAAATCTAAAACAACGAGTGGTAGGGCAAGTTCTTTTAAATTTAATTCATGTAAATAGCGCGTATGTTCCACAAAATGAATCGGTGCATCAATATGGGTACCATACTGACTCACAACATTCCAATTTTGAACATAGAATCCGTCGTCTGCGACATTGAATAGTGTCGACACTTGGGCCCGTTCAAATTCGCTAAAACACGGTATGGTTTCATCAAAAGTGTGGGTCAAATCGACCCACGTTGCTGATTTTAATTCTTCTAATTGCTTCCATAAAGGATAACTCATACGCATCACCTATTTAAGTTAATTTTAAACAGTTGCTGGATTTGTTGATTTACGTAATTTATCGACAGAATTAACTAACACACTTAAGGCTTCTTTAACTTCATCTTCTTTACGCGTCTTCAAACCGCAATCTGGATTTACCCAGAATAATGAACGATCTATTTCTTGTAATGCTCTGTTAATTGCAGCTGTAATTTCTGATTCAGTTGGAATTCTTGGACTGTGAATATCGTATACACCTAAACCAATACCTAAATCATAAGTAATATCTTCAAAATCTTGAATCAAATCACCATGGCTACGAGAAGTTTCAATAGAAATAACATCCGCATCTAAATCATAGATTGCATGAATAATTTGACCGAATTGAGAATAGCACATATGCGTGTGAATTTGTGTTTCATCAGCGACTGAAGATGTTGAGAGTTTGAATGAACGAACGGCTTTATCTAGATAGTCTGCATGGTATTCTGAACGAAGTGGTAAGCCTTCTCTTAATGCTGGCTCATCAACTTGTATGATTTGAATACCTTCACTTTCAAGCGCTAATACTTCTTCATTAATTGCTAATGCAATTTGGTCTTGAACCTCTTCACGTGGTAAGTCAACACGTTCAAATGACCAGTTTAAAATAGTGACAGGACCAGTAAGCATACCTTTAACTGGTTTATCAGTTAAACTTTGTGCGTATAATGTTTCTTTGACAGTAAGTGGCTCTGTCCATTTAACATCACCATAAATAACAGGTGGTTTAACCGCACGTGAACCGTACGATTGTACCCAGCCATATTTTGTAACTAGGAAACCTTGAAGTTTTTCACCAAAGAACTCTACCATGTCGTTACGTTCAAATTCACCATGTACCAGAACATCTAAACCGATATCTTCTTGAATTTTTATCCAACGTGCAATTTCATTTTTTAGAAATGTTTTATATGCTTCATCAGTGATACGGTTATTTTTCCAATCAGCACGGTATTTACGTACTTCTTGAGATTGTGGGAATGAACCGATCGTAGTTGTTGGTAAATCAGGTAAATTTAGGCGTGCGTCTTGTGCTTTTTTACGTTCTTTAAATGCTGATTGTCTAGAAGTTCTGACGCTATCAAAGTCGTATTCAAGATTTTTAAATGATTGGTTTTGAAAGCGTTCATAGCGGGCTTTCAATTCATTGTATTTTTGATCATCGTCTTTGTTGAATAAACGTTTTAACGCATCGAGTTCATCTAGTTTTTCAGTAGCAAAACTTAATCCTTCTGCAATAGAAGTATCAAGTGTTTCATCATCAAGTGATACTGGAACGTGTAATAATGAAGATGAAGGTTGAATGACAAGGTCATCTGTATAATTTTGTAATGTTTCGATAAGCTCTTTTTTAGCTTCTATATCAGCAGCCCATACATTACGACCATCAATAATACCTGCATAGAGTGTCTTCGTACGATCAAATTGGCCGTCTTCAATTTGTTTAAGATTAAAGCCGTGGTCGTGTACGAAATCTAGACCGATACCTCTGATTGGTAGGCTGTTTAAGAATGATAAGTTTACGCGTTCAAAGTAAGTTTGAACGACTAGGTAATCACCTAAGTTTGCTTCAGAAAAATAATTATATGCCGTTTTTGTGATGTCTTCGTAATCTACGCTATCGTCCGTAACAAGTGCAGGTTCATCAATTTGAATATACTCTGCGCCTGCATCAACGAGTGATTGTAAGACTTCTTTATATAATGGCAATAATGTTTGTACTTTTTCTTCAAATGATTGGTCGCCACCTTTAGATAACTTAACAAACGTAATTGGACCAACGATCACAGGGTGTGCGTTGACGTTTAATGATTTTGCATAGTTAAAGCGTTCTAATAATACATTTTTATTTAATTTTGGTTCAGCATTGTCCCATTCAGGTACAATATAATGATAATTTGTGTTGAACCATTTAATTAAGGCACTTGCAACATGTTCTTTGTTACCTCTGGCAATATCAAATAGTAAGTCATCATCGATATCTCTACCTTGGAAACGTTCAGGAATGATATTGAAAAGTAATGATGTATCAAGAATATGGTCATATAAAGAAAAATCGCCAACCGGAATACTAGATAAATTATAATTTTTTTGTAGCAATAAATTCTCTTTGTGCAAATCTGTTAATTGTTGATGTAATGTTTCTAAATCATATTTATTTGCCCAGTAGCCCTCGATGGCTTTTTTCCATTCTCTCTTTCTACCTAATCTCGGAAAACCTAAGTTTGATGTTTGAATTGTCATAATATTGCCTCCTGTTTAGTTGAAGTAATTGATTTTGAATAATTTGCAAGTTCCAGTGTATAATCGACCTTTTGGAATGGTGTAATTAAATACAAGCCATTAAAATATTCATGCACTGTGTCGATCAATGCTTTTGATAATTCAATGCTCAATGATTTTGTTTTTGCTTTATCATCTTTAACAGCTTCAAATTGTTCGAGAATGTCTTCTGACAATTTAATGCCTGGTACTTCATTGTGTAAAAATAATGCGTTGTTATAACTAGTGACAGGCATAATGCCAATAAACAATGGCACATCTAAATGTTTGGTTGCTTCATAGACTTCTTTAATTTTCTCTTTGCTATAGACCGGTTGGGTTATAAAGTAGTGGGTACCACTTTCTAATTTTTTCTCTAACCGTCGTACAGCACCGTCTAATTTTCTTACATTTGGATCAAATGCCCCTGCGATGTTGAAGTTCGTCTGCGTCTTCAGCGCATCACCGTCTGTGTTAATACCTTGATTGAAGCGTAAAGCAATTTCAGTTAACCCTTTAGAATTCACATCGTATACATTGGTTGCGCCTGGAAGGTGCCCAATCTTTGAAGGATCACCTGTAATGGTCAAAATTTCATTAATACCTAAGAGTGATAGGCCAAGTAAATGTGATTGTAAGCCAATCAAATTGCGATCACGACAAGTGATATGGACTAAAGGTTCGATGTCATATTGTTGTTTAATGATACTCGCTGCGGCAACATTACTGATTCTTACTGTGGCTAACGAATTATCAGCTAAGGTTACGGCATCAATCTTGGCATCGTCGAGTTTTTTGATATTTCTGAAAAATAAGTCTGTGTCAAGATGTTTCGGTGTATCTAGTTCAACGATAATTGTAGGTCTGTGTTTAACCTTTGATGTTAGATTTTGTTTTTGTGTTGGTTTCTCCGAATGACCCGTATATTTAGCGATAGGAATGACATTTTTTTGGTTTACCGGTTTTAAATCTGAGACCGATGATTTGATGTATTGAATATGCTCAGGTGTCGTGCCACAACAGCCGCCAATTAAACGAACGCCTTCATTGATGAGTTGCTCAGCTACTTTTCCAAAATAAGCTGCATTATCACTATATTTAAATTGACTATTTTCAATATCTAATAAACTTGCGTTTGGATAACATGATAGATAAGCACCATCGGGCAGTTCAATATGTGAAAACGATTGTTGCATATGGTGGGGACCGTGATGACAATTCAGTCCAACAATATCAGCACCGCTCTTAACAACTTGTTGCAAGGCTGTATTGATTTCAGTACCATTTCTTAAATAGTTTGTATTTAAAGCCGTGATTTGAGCAATAATCGGAATATCATATTTACGTTTAGTAGCTTTGATAATGGTTGTAAGCTCTTCTAAATCGTAATATGTTTCAAATAGAATGCCATCAACACCTGCATCGATTAATGTCTCAATTTGTATTTCTGTATGATATTGAATCGATGATAATTCTAAATCTTCTTGTTTGATACCCCTGAATCCACCTACTGTGCCTAAAATAAAGGTGTCGTCGTTTGCAGCTTGTTTAGCAATTTCTACTGCTGCGTAGTGAATGTCTTTAACTTTATGCTCAAGACCAAAAGGTTTTAACTTTTCAAAATTAGCACCATACGTATTGGTTTGAATAATATCGGCACCAGCGTCTATATAAGAACGATGAATGCGCGCCACTTTATCTGGATGTGTAATATTATAGGCTTCTGGGCATGTATCTAGACCTTCTGAATATAGAATGGTTCCAATCGCACCATCAGCTACTAATATGTTGTGCTTTAGTTTGTCGAGTAGTTGACTCATTGAAGGCCTCCTTAAATGCATAATTTAGATCAGAGATTAATTCATCTGCAGTTTCTAATCCAACGCTTAATCTAAATAATCCAAAAGTGATATTTCTGGCTTCTCTTACTTCTTTAGGTACAGCTGCATGTGACATCGTAGCAGGGTGTGAAAGTATTGTTTCAACACCACCTAAGCTGACGGAAACTAAAGGTAAGGAAAGGGCATCTACAAAATCTTGCGCTTTTGTCTCATCTTTTAAGCGGAAACCTAATACAGCACCGCCATGACTTGCTTGAGATAAATGTAAATCGCTATTTCCAGGGTAATAGACTTCTGCAATTTCATCACGTTGCGCTAGATACTCATAAAGTTTTTTAGTGTTTTCAACTGATTGATTAAAACGTACAGGTAATGTTTTTAAGTGTTTAGCCAGTGTCCAACTATCTTGAGCAGATAGGGCAGTACCTGTACCGTTTTGTAATAAATATAATGCATCGGCAATCGTTTGATCGTTTGTTATTGCTACGCCTGCAATAATATCAGTATGTCCACTTAAGAATTTGGTAGCACTATGCACGACAATATCAGCGCCGAGAGCTAAGGGTGATTGTCCTAGTGGTGTCATAAACGTATTGTCTACGGCGAGTTTGAGATGATGTTTTTTAGCAATATCGGCTGCGCCTCTAATGTCTGTAATTTTAAACAGTGGATTAGAAGGTGTTTCAATATATATCAGTTTAGTATTATCTTGAATAGCCTCTTCAATTTCATTTAAATGCGTCGTATCAATAGTTGAAAATTGTATATTAAAACGAGTTAGAATTTGTTCTGTTAATCTAAACGTACCTCCATAAACATCATCAGGTAAGATGACATGATCACCTGCATTTAAAGTTAATAACACAGCTGAAATGGCTGCGATACCTGATGCGTATGCAAAGGCATGACTTCCGCCTTCCAATTTAGCTAATTTTTCTTCTAATAAGGCACGGTTTGGATTACCACTTCTGGCATAATCATATTGTGCACCGCCGCCAAGCGTTTTTTGATGGAAAGTTGAAGAATCATATAAAGGAGGATTTGCAGAATCGTAATCTACACCTCTATGTGAATCGAATATTACTTCAGTTTCTTTTGATAAACTCATGAAATCACTCCTTGTTTAGATTTTTCTAATGCTTGAATAATGTCTTGTTCGATATCTTCATAGTCTTCGATACCGATGGATAACCTAATCAAATATTCATCGATGCCCCGTTTGTCTTTCTCTGCGTCTGGCATATCTACATGTGTTTGTGTATATGGAAATGTGATAAATGTTTCTGTACCACCAAGACTTTCTGCAAAAATACAGACGTTTAAATGTTCTAAGAATTTATCCACTTTATAATCTTTATTTAAACGTAAACTCAACATACCTGTACGTCCGCTATAAAGCACTTTGTCGATGGCCTCTAAGTCACTACATCGTTCTGAGAGTAATTTCGCATTATATTCTGAACGATCCATTCTCAAATGGAGTGTCTTTAAACCACGTTGGAGTAGGTAGCTATCGAATGGTGACAAAGTAGCACCAATCATGTTGTGTAACTGTCCTAATTGTTCTGCAAGTTGATTATCTTTAACGGTTACCACACCAGCAAGTACGTCGTTATGTCCGCCAATATATTTTGTAGCTGAATGTAAGACGATATCTGCACCATCTTCTAATGGCGTAGAAAGGTATGGTGTTAAAAATGTATTATCTATAATAGTTAATAAATTAAATTTTTTGCTTAAGATATAGAACGGGTCTACATCTACTTCAATCATTTGTGGGTTTGAGATTGGTTCAATGAACAATGCTTTAGTATGTTCTGTAATACTTTGTTCCACTTCTTCATAATTGAGGAAGTCAACATATTTGAAATGGATACCATACTGTTGTTCATAAAAATCGAAAAGTCTAAAGGTACCACCATATAAATCGAAAGATACCAATATTTCGTCACCAGATTTGAACAGATTACATATTAATTGAATAGCAGACATGCCACTTGATGTTGCAAATGAAGCTGTGCCGTGTTCCAATTTGGCAAATGCCTCCTCAAATGCTGAGCGTGTTGGGTTCTTAGTTCGTGTGTAATCATATCCTGTTGACTCACCGAGATGTGGGTGTTGATATGCTGTTGATAAGTAAATTGGATTGGCTATGGCGCCTGTATGATCATGTGACAATGCGATTTGTGCTAGTTCAGTATTTTTCATAATTGTTAACCTCCTTGTAAAAATAAAAAAAGCTCCCGTCCTTTAAACCCGAAAATTCGGATGTAAAGGACGAAAGCTTAGCTCGCGGTACCACCTTTGTTTGTTACATTATCACTAAAGTAACCTTATCCAGTACGCTAAATTGTTGTATATGTAACGTTGACTGAATCGTGTTATCATTTTTCGTAAATAAAAAACCCATTCTATAAATAAAATGAGTATTAACGAGAAGATAACGTGTGGAATAATCCAGTACGCCATTTAACAAAATGTTAATACTGTAGCGCTATAACGGGCGCGCCCGTTGATACCTCATATTGGCATCAACACTCAAAGGCCATTTTCAAACTTTCTTTCTGTATCTTCTTTCAGCGTTACGAAGACTCTCTGTGTCAGCAGTGTAAGTTCTACTTTCCTTGTTACTGTGTTTCTATTATTTCGAATTTGATATACCCAAGATTACACATTAAAATTACTTTTGTCAACAACTTATCTGAAAATTTCGATTAAACTAATTATTTGTCCTATATTCTTTGGTAGATGAGTGATGATATAATAGGCACATCTAATAATAAATCAAATTAAACGAGCTAGAGAAAATAGAAAGTAGGTGTTTGACAATCGAAAATCATCAAGATGAGCAATTAACCATAGAAGATAACGAAAATATTCAAAAAATAGCTATGACTACTGTTAAGGCAAATCCATATCAACCACGTAAAACATTTGATGAGGAACGATTAAATGATCTTGCCAAATCAATTAAACTTCACGGCATATTACAACCCATCGTTTTGAGAAAAACGATTTCTGGCTATCATATCGTTGTCGGCGAAAGGCGATTTCGTGCTGCAACAATTGCGGGATTGACTGAAATACCTGCGATTGTTAAATCACTTACGGATGAAGATATGATGGAACTTGCAATCATTGAAAATTTACAGCGTGAGGATTTAAATGCAATTGAAGAAGCGGAAAGTTATCGTAAATTGATGGATGACTTAAATTTAACGCAGCAAGATGTTGCGCAACGTCTAAGTAAATCTAGACCTTACATTGCGAATATGTTGCGTTTATTAAACTTGCCACAGACTGTTTCAAATATGGTGAGAGATGGTGCGTTATCAAGCGCTCATGGCCGCACATTATTAAGTGTTAAGGACAAACAAAAAATGCAACAAATTGCCAAACAAGCTTCCCGTGAGGCATGGAGTGTAAGAGAATTAGAACATTATGTCACTACACATTATAGTGATAATAAAGATAAAGTAGAGGCTACACAAAAGGCAACAAAACCAAAGTTTATTAGACAACAAGAACGTCAACTTAAAGCGCAATATGGTGCAAATGTAGCTATTTCCACTAAAAATAAAAAAGGCCAAATTACGTTTGAATTTAAATCAGAGGATGAATTTAAACGATTAATTCATCAGTTAAATGCTAAATATCAGCATGACGAATAAAAATTTAAAAAAGGTATGACTATGATATTTGTTTTTGATATAGATGGCACAATTTGTTTTAATGGCAAATTTATAGAATGACGGTTAAATCAAGTGATACAGCAATTGAATCGGCAACACGATATCATATTTGCGTCAGCACGACCTATAGGTGATTTGTTACCAGTTGTTAGAGATTACAGTAATCATTGGCTCATTGGTGGAAATGGCTCTATTATTTCAAAAGTTGGAGAAATTCAAACCATGGCTTATATCCCGAATGATTTATTTGAAAAGATTGTGAAGTTAATCAGCGATTATGATTTAAAATATATTATCGATGGAGATTTTGACTATGCTGCTAACGTAAGTGAAAGCCATCCAATTTATAGACAATTAGATCCAGATGGTTTAGCAAAGAATGTGAAGGTTGCTCATATTCAACATCCAATTAAGGTGATTCTATTCGCGACTGAGGAAAAAACATTTAAAGCACTTAAACAATGGTTTCAAAGTTACGAGGATGTATTATCAATCCATATACACGAAGTGGATCATAGCATAGATATTACAGCCATAAACATTAATAAGCACTCTACCTTAAAGTACATGATTGGTGCACAAAACTATATTGCCTTTGGAAATGATGTGAACGATACGCAATTATTAAACCATGCCCAACAATCTTTTTATGTGACTGGCACATCAGGCTGCTCTGAGGCTTATGATGTGTATATTCAAAATAATGCTGAATCCGTAGCAACAGTCATAGAAGATTTATACTTAAGTGAAAAATAAGAATAAAAAACCACGCTAAAAAGTAGTGAAGTACAGACTTTTTAGCGTGGTTTTAGTTGACTAATCATAGTGGATTAAAGTTTTAGATCATACAATATACGATTTCAATTTATAAAATGTGAGCAAATCAATACATACCAAAGAATTTGAATTTATACTTTTTTTAATTAGTTAACATTTTGTGAACTATGCATTTAGAAAATGTTTGAATTAATTGTTAATGATTGTAAGTTATATTATTTCGTACGATAATAGTGGTGAGAAGTAATTAGGAGGTATAATATGTTAACAGAAAGAGAAATTCAAACAATTAGAGATACAGTGCCATTACTTAAAGAAAAAGGACAAACTATTACGGAAATTTTCTATAAAAGGTTATTTGAAGTGCATCCAGAATTAAAAAATGTATTTAACCAAACAAATCAAAAAAAGGGACTGCAATCATCAGCACTTGCTATGGCAGTACTGGCAGCAGCGGAAAACATTGAAGATTTAACACCTATCGTACCAGCAATAATGCCTGTAGTTTATAAACATTGTGCTTTACAAGTGCAACCGGAACATTATGATATTGTTGGAGAAAATTTAATTTGGGCAATCCAAGAAGTGACAGGTTTAGAAAATAATGATCCTATTATTCAAACATGGATAAAAGCTTATGGAGCTATCGCTGATACCTTTATTGGTTTAGAAAAAGATATTTATAAACAAATGGCATGGGAAGGTTTTAAACCATTTGAAGTTACAAATATCACTGAGGAGACAGAACTTATTAAATCATTTACTGTCACATCAAATCGCATTGATTTAAGTCAATTTATACCAGGACAATATATAACTGTAGATATTTCTAGTGAAAAATTACCTTATCGTGCAAAAAGACACTATTCCATTGTTGATGGAGATGAAAGTTACTTAACATTTGGTGTAAGAAGAGATGTTACTGAAGCGCACGAAGGTGAAGTTTCTACTGTGTTACACGATGAAGTAACTGAAGGTGACATTTTAAATATATCTGCCCCAGTAGGTGGATTTAAATTAGAAAATACAGAAAACAAACAATTATTTTTGGGTTCAGGTGTAGGGGTTACACCGCTTGTCTCAATGTTTAATGAAGCCGTTAACATAGGTACACCAGCTATTTTCTTACAATCAACATCTAACGCACAAAATGTTGCTTTTGAAGAAAAATTAACTACAATTGCAAATCAATCAGACCATGCCCAGTTTGATATTCATTTTCGTGATGAAGATGGTTTTATCGAATCAGAACAACTGCGTCAATATGTGGACAATGAGACGGAGATCTATGTGTGTGGCGGTAACTCATTCTTAAAAGCAATGATTGCTGAATTACAAACATTAGGTATTTCTATGAATCATGTTCATTTTGAAACATTTATACCAAGACTCAGTTTTTCAGTATAATATAAAAGGATTAAAGATTTATGGTATTAGAGATTTAATCATTTTTGCAACGCAGGTATATAACATCAAATTAAATATTTGATGTTATATACCTGCGCTTTTTGTTTCTAGATTAGAATTATTATTAAAATTTAAAAAATTTTTAAAAAAAATTTAAAACATGATAACCATAGGCTTTAGGGCGATTTGAAAGTAACTAGATTATTATGACTATTTTGTGAAAATAATTATTATAAAACGTTTTAACTTCGCTTTTTAAAGCGGTTTCAAAGGTGTATTTTGTCAAAAAATTAATATATTTATTTTAATAAACACAAACTTGACATAAAAAATTTCAATGAGTAAAGTGTGTAGCATAATTATTTTCAAATAATTCAAAAAACGAAGTATAACTTGAATTTAAGTAAGCGTACATTAGAAGAAAAGGGGTGGACCCGTTAATGTCAGAAACAAAAATTACGTATGATGATTTCAATCCACACGCTTTTGAAACACTGGATATCACTGATGAAACTAAAGGTGCACGTGAAGTGATTAGATGGGCTTACGATGTATATGGTGATTCTATTATTTATTCATGTAGTTTCGGTGCAGAAGGCATGATTTTAATTGATTTAATTTCTAGTGTGAAGAAAGATGCGGAAATTGTATTTTTAGATACGAATCTCCACTTTCAAGAGACATACGATTTGATAGACCGTGTTAAAGCACGTTATCCGGAATTAAACATTAAGCTTAAACAACCGAGTCTTACTTTAGAAGAACAAGCGGATCAAGTTGCGCCAGCTTTATGGAAACAAGATCCAAATCAATGTTGTTATATTCGTAAAATTAAACCGCTTGAAGAAGTGCTATCTGGGGCGACAGCTTGGGTTTCAGGTTTAAGAAGAGAACAATCACCGAGTCGACAGGCAACTAATTTTATTAATAAAGATGAACGATTCAAATCAGTAAAAGTGTGTCCTCTGATTCATTGGACTTGGGATGATGTGTGGGATTATATTAAAGCGCATGATTTACATTATAACGAACTACATGATTTCAATTTTCCAAGTATTGGTTGTATTCCATGTACTGAGGCCGTTTCTGGTAATGGTGATTCAAGAGCAGGTAGATGGACGAATTCTACTAAGACGGAATGTGGTCTACATACGACGAATAAACCATAAATTAAGTAAATTCTTTTTTTTACACTAATAACCTAGTATTCGTATCGGAAATATAATGAATGTTGTAGAAGATATAAAATTCGATTGCTATATCGTTGATATGGCAAGAAATGAAATTGATTAAACCTATTTAGACAATAATTATAATTTATCAAATAAATATCGGGGTGAATGCATTGTGAATTTATCAGTATCAAATAGTCCTTTTGACCAAGAACAAGCAGCACAGTTAAATCAAATTTTTCAGACGTTAACTGCTGAACAGCAAATATGGTTAACCGGTTACCTTACAGCGCAACAAGGGGCTGTAGCACAAACAACTGAGGCGCCACAACAGGTGGCAGAATATGTTTTAAATAATGAATCCGAAAGCCAAACAAACAACGATCGTCACATTACCGTAGTTTATGGTTCAGAAACAGGTAATGCACAAAGTTTAGCTGAAATATTTGCAGATCGACTGGTCGAACATAATTACACTGTTAAGTTAACGGCAATGGATGAAATTAAACAAAAGGAATTTAAAAAAGTGGAGGATTTATTTGTCATTACTGCCACGCACGGTGAAGGTGATCCGCCAGACAATGCACTTACATTTCATGAATTTATACATAGTCGTAAGGCACCAAAATTAGAAAATGTAAGGTTCTCCGTGCTTGCATTAGGAGACGAGTCATACGAGTATTTCTGCCAAACAGGTAAAGACTTCGATGCAAAATTATTAGAATTAGGTGCTGAACGCCTTACGGATAGACAAGATTGTGATTTAGATTTTGATGATTTAGCTGAAAAGTGGATGAATAAGAATATTGAAATTCTAAATCAATCTACAGGTCATGGTTCAACGGTGACTTCTACTGAAACAGTACAATCTGCCAAAGAAAAACGTTACTCAAAATCGAATCCTTACAAAGCTGAAGTATTAGAGAATATCAATCTGAATGGTCGAGGTTCTAACAAAGAAGTTAGACATGTTGAATTGCTATTAGATAATTACGGTGAATCATTTGAACCTGGAGACTGCGTGGTAGTCTTACCTCAAAATGAACCAGAAATTGTGACACTACTGATTGAGACACTGGGTTGGGATAAAGATATTGAAATTCCAATCAATGATGATGGCGATACATTGCCATTGGAAAAAGCGTTAACTGAACACTTTGAGATTACTAAGCTGACGAAACCATTACTTCAAAAAGCAGCGGAGTTATTTGGCAATACGGAGTTACTTAGTCAAATAGACAATGCAGAATGGATACAACAATATGTTGATGGTCGCGATGTCATAGATTTATTAATAGAATTTCCAACTTCAGAACTGAAGCCAGAAACATTTTATAAATTACTAAGGAAATTGCCAGCAAGAGAATATTCTATCGCTAGTAGTTATGAGGCCACACCAGATGAAGTGCATATAACCGTTGGCGCCGTTCGATATGAAGCGCACGAACGCACGCGTAAAGGTGTGTGCTCTGTCCAACTAGCAGAACGGATTCAACCTGGAGACACATTACCGATTTACCTTAAAAAAAATCCAAACTTTAAGTTTCCATTTGATGAAGAAACGCCAGTCATTATGATAGGGCCAGGCACAGGCGTAGCACCATTTAGATCTTATATGCAAGAACGTGAAGAGCTTGGGTTATCTGGCAATACGTGGTTGTTTTTCGGAGAACAATATTTTACTACAGACTTTTTATATCAAACAGAATGGCAGGCATGGCTGAAAGATGAAACATTAGCTAAACTGGATCTCGCTTTTTCACGAGATACAGAAGAAAAAATTTATGTTCAGCATCGTATTGCCCAACAAAGTGAGCTATTTTATCAATGGCTACAAGATGGTGCAGCAATATATGTTTGCGGTGATGAAAAACACATGGCAAAAGATGTACATGACACCATTCGTAGTGTTATAGAGCAAGAAGGTGACATGTCAGAAGCAGATGCAGAAGCCTATCTTACTCAAATGAAACAAGAAAAACGTTACCAAAGAGATGTTTACTAAGAAAGGAATGATTACATGGCTGAAACAAAAGTCAATTTTTCAGACAAACTGGATGAAATGGAACGTATCAAAGCACATAGTGATTATCTTCGAGGATCGATTGTTCAAGGTTTGGCAGATAGAGTAACAGGCGCTATCGCAGAAGAAGATACGAAACTTTTAAAATTCCATGGTAGTTACATGCAAGATGATAGAGATATACGTGATGAACGTAGAAGACAAAAGCTAGAACCTGCGTATAGCTTCATGATTAGAGTGCGTGCGCCAGGAGGTGCATCAACAGCAGAGCAATGGATAGCGATGGACGATATTGCTAATACATATGCGAACGGCACAATCAAACTAACTACAAGACAGGCATTTCAATTTCACGGTATTTTAAAACGCAATTTAAAACAAACGATGAAAGATATTAACCAGTCCTTATTAGATACACTTGCGGCTTGTGGTGATGTGAATCGTAACGTTATGTGTAACCCTAATCCATATCAATCGGATGTGCACAGTGAAATTAATCAAATTGCCAGTGCTATTAGTAGACATTTATCGCCGAAAACACAAGCCTATCATGAGATTTGGTTAGACGGAGAAAAAGTCTTAGATACTAGCGATGAAGAACCAGAGCCTATTTATGGCAAAACATATCTTCCTCGTAAATTTAAGATTGGTATCGCAGTACCCCCATCTAATGATATAGATGTTTATTCTCAAGATATTGGATTAATCGCTATTTTAGAAAATGAACAACTTGTTGGCTTTAATGTCGCTGTAGGTGGCGGTATGGGTATGAAACATGGTAATACAGCAACCTATCCACAAGTTGGCAGATTGATTGGTTACATTCCTAAGGAAGAAGTCGTCGATGTATGTGAAAAGATTTTAACGGTTCAAAGAGATTATGGTAATCGTGAAGAACGTACGAATGCACGCTTTAAATATACAGTAGATAGACTTGGCGTTGATTGGATTAGAAATGAAATCAACAATCGCTTAGGTTGGCAATTAGAAAACAAGCGTCCTTATCATTTTGAACATAATGGTGATCGCTATGGGTGGACTGAAGGTAGTGGTAAATGGCACTATACACTCTTTGTTCAAAACGGACGTGTAAAAGATACGGAAGATTATAAATTAAAAACAGCATTAAGAACGATTGCAGAAGTTCACACAGGTGATTTTAGGTTAACACCGAATCAAAACCTTGTGATTGCGAATGTAGCTGCACATAAAAAGAATGAAATTGAAAAAATTATCACAGATTTTGGTATTACAGATGGTCAACATTATACAGGTTTAAGACGTAATTCTATGGCTTGTGTTGCTTTCCCAACATGTGGACTGGCGATGGCAGAGTCAGAGAGATATTTACCATCGTTGATTACGAAGATTGAAGATTTACTTGATGAAGCAGGTCTAAAAGAAGAAGAAATTACGATCAGAATGACAGGTTGTCCAAATGGCTGTGCAAGACCAGCGTTAGCAGAAGTTGCATTTATTGGAAAAGGTCCAGGTAAATACAATATGTATTTAGGCGGTGGCTTTATAGGTGATAGATTAAACAAAATCTACAAAGAAAATATCGGTGAAGCAGAAATTTTAGAAAGTTTAAGACCTATTTTATTACAGTATGCAAAAGAAAGAACAGAAGGCGAACATTTTGGTGATTTCGTTGTACGTGCTGGCATCGTTGAAGAAGTCAGAGATGGGCAAACATTCCATAGTTAAAAATTGAGAAAGTGGTGACAGGATGGGGAAAGTATTTTTAGTAGGCGCAGGGCCTGGAGACCCTGATCTAATTACAGTTAAAGGGTTAAAAGCAATTGAACAAGCAGATGTCATCTTGTATGACCGATTGGTGAACAAGGCGTTGTTAAATCATGCATCGCCTTCAGCGAAATTTATGTATTGTGGGAAAGATCCGAATCGTCATTCATTACCACAAGAAGATACGAATAAATTACTCGTCAATCTAGCAAAGAAAGGACAAACCATCACAAGATTAAAGGGCGGAGATCCATTTATCTTTGGTAGAGGTGGAGAAGAAGCAGAGATATTAGCCGAACATCATATACCATTCGAAATCGTTCCTGGCATCACTTCAGGTGTTGCAGCACCAGCATATGCAGGTATTCCAGTAACACATCGTGACTATAGTTCATCTGTTGCATTTGTAACAGGTGTGATTAATAAAAATATAGATAAAGAAAGTTACTGGAAACATCTTGCATTGGGGCCGGAAACGCTATGTATTTATATGGGTGTTAAAAAATTACCTGAAATTAGTGAATTATTGATGAAACATGGTCGTTCATCTGAGACACCTGTCGCTTTAGTTCATCTAGGAACATCTGAATTTCAAAAAACTGTGGTAGGTACATTATCAAATATTGTCGAAGTAGCAAAGGATATTGAAAATCCAGCGATGATTGTTGTCGGAGAAGTAGTCAAACTAAGAGAACGTATTAGTTGGTTTGAAGAAATGCCTGTTGAATCAGCAGTAGCGAAATTAACATATCAATAGAAAGTAAAATAGTTGAGTTTATCGCTATAAATAAGGAGGGGTAACTATGCGAGGTGTCTTATATGTGAGTCATGGTAGTAGGGTTCCAGATGCAGTGAACGAAGCGACAGACTTTATTGATTTAGTCAAAGCGCAGGTCAATGTGCCATTACAGGAAACATGTTTTTTAGAATTAACCAGTCCGAATTTGGCACAAGGATTTCAGCGTCTAGTAGATAAAGGTGCGACAGAGATTTCAGTTGTGCCAGTGTTGTTATTAAGTGCAGGGCATTACTACAAAGATATTCCAGCAGAAATTGAACATAGTCAGCAAAGATACCCTAATGTACATGTGTCCTATGGCAGACCGTTAGGCGTACAACCGAGACTGACTGAGATATTAAAGCAGAGAATTGAAGAATCTGGCGTGACGCCTAATTCGGATGCAAAAGTGCTCATTATCGGTAGAGGCAGCTATAATCCCCAAACACAAATAGACATTTCTACGATCAAGACACAGTTGTATGAACAAACTGAAATTGAAGATATCGAGACTTGCTACTTAGCAGCTTGTAAGCCTGCATTCAAAGATGCACTACACAGCGCAGTACAAACGGAATGTTCCCAAATATATATTGTGCCTTATTTATGGTTTACAGGTATTTTAGATCAACAAATCATTGATACGGTTACAGAATATCAAAATCATAAAGAGATTATATTGTGTAAACGATTGGGTAAACATCAACATTTACAAGATGCATTGAAAGCACGTGTTGAAGAGACTTTTGAATATGTGACACAGTAATTCATTTTAACAAGGAAGTGATGGTATGCCATTCATACCACTTATGATAGATATTTCTAATAAACGCGTCGTGATTGTGGGCGGTGGACAGGTTGCTGAACGCCGTATTGCCACATTAGTTAACTATACAACCCATATTAAAGTTATTAGTCCTTCACTTACAGTTGCACTATATCACCGCTACGAACAGGGTGAGATGAGTTGGTGTGCTAAAGCATTTGAAGTAAATGATATCGCGGAAGCAGATTTAATCATTGCTGCCACGAATGATAACCGCGTAAATCAACAAATCGCTGCTTCTAAACCGCAACACGCATTACTAAACATGACGTCTAAAGCACATACTGGTGATGTTGTATTTCCAAGCATATTAAGAAGAGGGCGATTAACGCTGAGTATTTCTACGAATGGTGCAAGCCCAACGCTCACTGCACAAATTTTAGAAGAGTTTAAAGCACGTTTCGATTTCAGTTATGAAGCGTATGTGGATTTTTTATATGAATACAGACAGCATATCAAACGAAGTAATTTAACGACACAAGAAAAACAAGATTTTTTGAAACATGTGTTAGATCCATCCTATAGAGATAAAAATAAACAAATCAAAATGATAAAGAAACTTGAATCACTAAACTAAAGTCGGAAGGGGCACGACAAATGCATAAATTATTTATCTTTGCACTTGCAGGATTCCTCGCTCAACTCATTGATGGATCACTAGGCATGGGCTTTGGTGCTTCATCATCATCAATATTACTCACATTTGGTATCGCACCAGCAATTGCATCCGCGACAATACATTTTTCAGAAATTGCAACAACGGCTGCTTCTGGTACCTCACATCTGAAATTTGAAAATGTACATAAACCTACCATGATTAAGTTAGCAATACCAGGTGCGATTACATCATTTATTGGCGCAGCGTTTTTAAGTCATATACATAGTGACTTGATTAAACCTTTTATAGCAATATTTCTGTTAACAATGGGCATTTATATTTTATATCAATTTTTATATAAACGTCATCAAACGGTTGTTAAAGATCCTTCGACGATCGGGCGTTACGCCATGATTCCACAAGGCGCAGTTGCAGGATTTTTAGATGCTATTGGTGGTGGCGGCTGGGGTCCAGTCAATACACCTTTATTATTAGCACAGAAAAAGTTAGAACCGAGATATGCCATAGGTACAGTATCTGCAAGTGAATTTTTTGTCACTATTTCAGCATCCATCAGTTTCATCATCTTCTTGGGATGGAGCCAGATTAACTGGGGGTTAGTGATTGCACTAAGTATTGGTGGTTTGATTGCTGCACCTTTTGCAGCATGCTTAGTTAAAATTTTGCCGATGAATATATTAGCAGTCTGTGTCGGTGGGCTGATTATTTTTACAAATAGCAGTTCACTAATTAGTGTTTTTCAATTAAATGCAACAACTTCCATAGTGATAAAAATTGCAGTCATACTGCTTTGGATAGGCTTAATTATTTTCGCTTTATATCAAAATAAGAAGCTACCCATAGATTTTTCTAAAAAGAAAGTGAATGTTAACGCAAATGAGATAGATTAAAAGGAGTGAATCAATATGGCATTAACAAAAGAAATTATTGAAAATACGATTCAACCACATGGTGGTACATTAATTAATAGAGAAGTTAACGCTGAGCTGAAGGAAACAATGTTGGAAGTATCGCATTCCATGCCAGCCATTACACTGAACCCTTGGAGTTTATCAGATTTAGAACTGATTGGCATTGGTGGTTTTAGTCCCCTTACAGGTTTTATGAATGAAGCGGATTATAATGAAGTCGTTGAAAATCTCCATTTGAAAAACGGTCTAGTGTGGAGTATACCGATTACGTTGCCGGTTACGGAAGATAAAGCAAATGAGCTTGAAATCGGTGAAAGCATTGCGTTATATGGTGAAGATAATCATTTATATGGTGTGCTTGAACTTGAGGAAAAATATACCTATGACAAGGAGAAAGAAGCAGCATTCGTTTATGGTACTACGGATATTGAACATCCAGGTGTATTGAAGGTATATGAAAAAGGCAGTGTCTATCTTGCTGGACCCATTCACCTAGTAGATCGACCGAAACATGATGAATTTGTCGATTATCATTTGGACCCATCTGAGACGAGACAATTGTTTTATGACTTAAATTGGAAAACGGTTGTTGGGTTTCAAACGCGTAATCCTGTACACCGTGCACATGAATATATTCAAAAAGCAGCTTTAGAATCTGTAGATGGTTTATTACTGAATCCTTTAGTAGGTGAAACAAAATCAGATGATATTCCTGCAGCCGTTCGCATGGAAAGTTATGAAGTGATATTAAAAAATTATTACCCGGAAAATAGAACGAGATTAGTTATTTATCCAGCTGCGATGCGTTATGCAGGTCCACGTGAAGCGATATTACATGCCACAGTACGAAAAAATTATGGTTGCACGCATTTTATTGTAGGACGTGATCACGCGGGTGTCGGTGATTATTATGGAACTTACGATGCGCAAACACTCATCGCACAATATGAAGATGAATTGGGCATACAAATTTTGAAATTTGAACATGCTTTTTACTGCAATGTTTGTGAAAATATGGCAACAGCCAAAACATGTCCACACGATGCTTCAGAACATTTACATTTGAGTGGCACGAAAGTTCGTGAAAAATTAAAAAACGGAGAGTCCTTGCCGAAAGCTTTTTCAAGACCAGAGGTAGCGGATGTACTTATCAAAGGATTACAAGAAAAATAAGATCAAAGGAGTTTGAACATGGCCACTTCAAATCATATTACATGGCATGAATCAGCAGTTACGAAAGTAGAAAGACAACAACGTAATCAACATCGCAGTGTTGTCATCTGGTTTACGGGTTTATCAGGTTCTGGTAAATCTACGATATCAGTAGCATTAGAAAAAGCATTATATCAACAACAAGTACATACGTACCGACTAGATGGAGATAATGTCAGACATGGCTTAAATAACAATCTTGGCTTTAGTCCGGAAGATCGAAAAGAGAATATACGTCGTATTGGCGAAGTAAGTAAACTCATGGTCGATGCAGGATTAATTACGATTACAGCATTTATATCGCCCTATCAAGCTGACCGAGATGAAGTACGAAACTTATTAGACGACAAAGAATTTATCGAAATATACACGTCTTGTAGTATAGAAACGTGTGAATCTAGAGATCCTAAAGGATTGTATCAAAAAGCAAGAAACGGAGAAATTAAAGGATTTACTGGAATCAATGCGCCTTATGAAGAGCCCAATAATCCAGAAATTATTATAGATACAGAGCAAGACAGTATTGAAACAGCTGTTAATCAAATTATTGACTATTTAAAAGTACATGACTATCTTGATGTGAAACCAGTATAGGTTAAGCATTGATGTTTGGGAGAACGTGATAGAGATGTGCGAAATAACTGATGCATACAGAAGGTCAACATGTGAATCGTACGCAAAGGGGCATTGATATGGGCATTTTAAATATAATTGCATATTGTTTGATTATAATTTTTGTACTCGTCGTGGTTTTAGGTGTTTGGCTTGTAAATAAAGGACAAGATAGAAAATATTTTTTGACTGAATTGAAAATTATTGTCACGCTACTCATTATGAGTTTTGTTGGTTTAGGTATTTCACTAGTCATATTAGGTTACTTAGGTGAAATATGATGTCTATTTTTAATCAATGTTATCAAGCTATGTAGATAATGTTTATTGTATAATAATGGGGAAGTGATACATCAACCCCAGAAAAAGAAGCGCTCAGGTGATTTAATTCAATGGATCTGAGCGCTTCTTCTTTATTTAATTTTTCGTATGGTTGGCTCACTTTCTAAGGATCCAGCTTCAGTCTGAGGTCTTTAGCTTGTCCTGTTCCTTCAAGCGTCTCGCCCAAAATACATTGTATTTATATGACTATACATCATCAGACACTGCTTTTTGGTTATACTTAACTTAAAATGAGTTGATTAAAAATGATGGCTCAACGTTATGTCGACATGTAATTTGAGTCGTAGCAAAGTTAAATGCATCATGATATAGTAAATAGATAAATTTTAAACATAATCAAATGTAGGTAGAGGTAGGTTCTAAGCATGAATAAGTCCATAGAAGAAATTGCCAAGGTTGAATTACATTGTCACCTAGACGGTTCAACAAGTGTAGAATTGATTAGACAACTTGCAGATGAACAAGGTGTTAACTTAGATGAATCAAAATTATTTGTCAGTAGTCAGTGTGATAGTTTAGATGACTATTTACAGTGTTTCGATGAAATATTAAAAGTACTTCAGACAAAAGATAGTTTGAAACGTGCGGTTGTAGATGTTGCCAAGCAAGCATATAACGATAATGTGAAATATATTGAAATTCGTTTCGCACCATTATTTCATATGGATCAAGGGTTAACGATGACAGAGGTGTTGGAAGCAGTAGAGTTAGGTGTTAATGAAGCGGTTAATACATTAGGGATAGGCGTTAATTTGTTAGTATGTGCGATGCGACAACATCATACTGAACAAAACCAAACACTTTTTGATTTTATTCATCAACATCATCATGAAGCAATTTGTGGCATTGACTTTGCAGGTCCTGAAGTAGGATTTCCTACTGAAGCGATTGAAGATACAATAAAATATGGCTTAGATAAAGGTTTCAATCTTACGTTACACGCTGGAGAGTGCGGTTGTATGCATAATGTGATAGAAGGTATTAAATTAGGCTCGAAACGTATTGGACATGGTGTTGCTATAAATCAAGATAAACAATCATTGCAGTTTGTTAAAGAAAATGACGTACTCTTAGAGATGTGTCCAAAAAGTAATATTCAAACCAAGGCCATTACAGGGTTAGAAGCATTAAATTTACCTTATTTGCTAGAACAAGATATACCTTTTTTAATTAATACAGATAATAGAACCGTTACACAGACATCATTAAATGAAGAATATACTTTACTTATAGAAAATGAAATGATGACATTAGAACAAGTCAAATATATTAATGAAAGAGCAGTAGACTATGCATTTTTAAGTGACGAAGAGAGAAAGCAGTTACACTTAAAAATGTAAAAATTATTTAAAACCCGAAGCAATAAATATACTAGCATGTTGATTCATAAAAAGATGATCACCAGCATAAAATGTATGAGCCTGTGTTTGTGATAACCCTATTTGAGCAAAGGTTTCTAGAATATCAGATTGCTTAAAGCCATTGTAAACTTTTGGATGCTGAACATTTTCATTTTTATCAAAATCAACTAAAATCAGCATGCCTCCTGGATTGAGGTGCGTGTAAAGTTTATGCAATAAAGCTTTATAGTCACCACTATGAAGTAAGACTAAAGATAAGAAAATGACATCATAGGTTGATTGGTTTAATGGATGATCATCAGCCAAAATATCGCCGACAAGTGTTTGAATAGAAGTCTTTTCTAATGCTGATATTTTTTCATCAAAAATATTTACCATTTGAGTTGAGGCATCCATAAGTGTGACTTGTTCAAAGTGATGATCTATATTTAATGTTACGAGTCCAGTGCCACCACCATAATCTAATAACGAATGGTAAGTTGTATGATTGAGCAATTGATTTGTTGCTTGGGCAATGATTTGTGCTAGGTGAATTCTGTCAGGGTGGTCATACTTGTGGGCCATTTGTTCAAACTGGTCTTTATTCAAGGCAAAACTCCTTTAGTATTATAATAGTTATTGTAGATACTTTAAGTCTTTAATTGATTTTAGCATAAGACCATGCAAGGATACAAATCGTTTTATTCAAAATCATATACATTATAAATATTATGATTTTATCATATTAATATTTATAAGCCTAAAGTAGGATTGAGTAAATTGAAAATACTTGGTTTACTTATTATATAGAAGAATGCGTTATGGAAGGAATAGTCAACGTGAATAATTATTTAAAAATGACGGTAGGCAGTCTGTGTCTCATTATGCTAATTATATGCATTGCGTTTAACTTAACGGAAAATATGGATGCTAGCATATATCAATTACTACATCGTACGATGTCTTCAGAGATAATCGTTCAATATTTAACAATGATTTCAACAGTATTTTCACCTATTGCCTGTTTATGTATGGTGTTAATCATATTACTAGGTTTACTGATTTATGATAAATTTAAATGTGTTTGGTATGGATTTTGGTGTTTTAGTGTCTTTGCTATTGGAACATTTTTAAAATATGCTATCCAACGTCCAAGACCGAGTGCGATCATCGACGGTTATAGTTTTCCTAGTATGCATGTTTTGAGTGTATGTATCTTAGTTAGTTTGATTGTATTATTAGCGAAACATAAGGCTGTCATCTTTATAGGCGCGATATTAATCTTATCGATTATGATATCTAGAATTTATTTACAAGCACATTATTTCACAGATACGATAGCTAGTTTATGTGTATTGTATATATTAATACAAACACTATATATTGAATTTGAAACTAAAGGTATATTTAGTGTGATTTTTAAAAAAAGTAATAACACTTGAATTTTAAATTGCTTGATATATAATAGAAATATAAGTAAATGAAAGCTATAACTCATTACTTTGTGAAGAAGGTGAGTCAAATAGAATCACATAAAAAAGAACAACAATTTTCAAATTTAATTCGTTCTTATAGTAAACAACATGTAGGTAAAGGGCCTGAGAAAGTACAAGTTTCGTTTAAAGGAAACTGGGCTATTGCCTATATGACGGGCGCGTTAAGTAAAGTTGAACAGTTTTATTTAGGCGATAAACAAAATGAAGTCATGCTTCACTATAACCGCACTGAAAAGATAAAACAGTTATACAGCGATATTAAATTAGATGAAATTGGAAACGCTCGTTGGAGCTAAATTTGTTAAATTATTTACAGATATTGATTTAGCCGATGATGAGGTTGTATCAATATTTGTATTCGATAAATCAATTGAATAAATACGGAATGGTGTAAGGTACTCGGTGCTATTTGCTAACTACGTTTTGAATGATTCATTCAAGGAGGTGGTATGTGCAAATCGTATCGAGTATTTTTTTGCTTCGAAGATGCACATAAGTTCAGTAACATTGCACAGTTTTAAAAATAAATTATTAGGAGAGATAAGCATGAAAATCGTAGCATTATTCCCAGAATCCGTAGCAGGCGAAGATAATCAATTATTAAATACTGAAAGAGCAATTGGTTTGAAACCATTTTTAGAAGAAAAAGGGCACGAATTCGTTATATTAACAGACAATGAAGCTGATTTAGATAAACATTTAGCAGATATGGATATCGTTATTAGTGCGCCATTTTATTCAGCATATATGACGAAAGAACGTATTGAAAAAGCACCTAATTTAAAATTAGTAATCACTGCTGGGGTAGGTTCAGACCACGTCGATTTACAAGCGGCAAGTGAACACAATATTGGTGTTGTAGAAGTCACTGGTAGTAATACGATTAGTGTTGCAGAACACGCAGTTATGGATTTACTCATCTTATTGAGAAATTACGAAGAAGGTCATAGACAAGCTAAAGATGGCGAATGGAACTTATCAAAAGTTGGTAACCATGTGCATGAATTACAAATTAAAACAATTGGTATCTTTGGTTTCGGTAGAATTGGCCAACTTGTAGCCGAAAGATTGGCACCATTTAATGTAACAATCCAACACTATGACCCAATCAATCAAAAAGATAATGAGCATTCTACTTTTGTTAATTTTGATGAATTAGTATCAACAAGTGATGCGGTTACAATCCATGCGCCTTTAACACCTGAAACAGATAACTTATTTGATTATGATGTGTTAAGCCGTATGAAAGTTGGCAGCTATTTAGTAAATACTGCACGTGGTAAAATTGTAAATACAAACGATTTAGTGGAACTCTTAAATGCGAAACATATTCAAGGTTACGCAGGTGATGTTTGGTATCCACAACCAGCACCAGCAGATCACCCATGGAGAACGATGCCTAGAAATGGTATGACAGTACATTATTCAGGTATGACCTTAGAAGCACAAGCGCGTATTGAAGAAGGCGTCAAAGATATCTTAACGCGTTTTTTCAATAACGAACCTTTCCAAGACAAAGATATTATTGTGGACGCTGGTAAAATTTCAAGTAAAAGCTATACAGCAAAATAAAAATAAAAATAAAACAAAACTGCTAAGATAATATCTAGTGAATCCTTAAAGTTGAATTTCAAACTTCAATTTCAAGGGTTTTTTAAATGGTGTGAAAGAAGTTTTAGAGTTTAAGCGTGTTAGAAAAGTTAATTTATATAACTTAGACAGTAAAATTACTTATCAAATAATAATATAACGTAGATTTAAAATATATTTATTTTCAAAAAAATTTAAGAGAAATTAATTTAATATTTGAAACGCTTACATAATAGGAATATACTTTGTAAATACGCTTCAAACAATCGTATCAAGACGTATTGATCCATCAGAAATGGGAGTCATAACGGTAGGAGCTTTTGAAGCGCTAGGTGGTGCGAATGTCATTCAAGATAAAGTTACAATTAAAGGGACTGCACGTTATCAAAATGATGATTTAGAACAATTTATGTATGAAGAAATTGAGAAAGTTGCTCAAAGTGTCGCTGTCGGATTTGATATCACATATGATTTGGATTACCAATTTGGATATCCTGTACTTTATAATCATCCAACACAAACCAATCATGTTGTTGATATATTATCTGCAAGTAAAGGTGATTATTTTGAACAGCTTGTAGAAATTCCTGCTATATCGGGATCAGAGGACTTTGCATATTATTTAAAAGAGATTCCGGGTACCTTCTATATAGTTGGTTGTAAACCAGAACAGGTGACGTCACCATATATGAATCATCATCCGAAATTTGAAGTAAATGAGGATGCATTAATTGTAACAGCCAAATCGCTTGGGGAAATAGCAATTAATAGACTGACAGCTACTGATTGATTTTAATAAATAATCAGTGATTAAGAATTGTGATAAATAAAAAAGCACTTACGAAATGCATGACTGAATGCATCGTAAGTGCTTTTTTTAATTATTTAATAACCATTAACCTAACACATAGACTACATTGTTCTGCGTGAAGGTTTGCTATCATCAGATAATTTGGCTGATAATATCAATGCTACAAATGAAATTGCTGCTGCAACCATAAATGTAACGTTAACGCCATGGATGATACCTTCAATACCATCACTAGGGTTTGATGAAACAGACATTAATGTAATAAATAGTGCTGTACCAATTGCCCCAGCCATTTGTCTAAATGTATTGTTCATTGCAGTACCATGTGCGATAAGGTGATTTGGCAATTGATTGATTGCTAAAGTTGTCATCGGCATCATTACCATAGCGAGCGACACCATACGAACGGCATTCGATGTAGCAAGATAAGTAAACGACGTGTGCGCCGTTAATACTGTAAATGGTAATGTGGATAGAACTAAAATGAGTAGTCCAATACGTGCAAGCCATTTACCTCCGAACTTATCGAATAAATAACCTGTAATTGGGTTCATGATACCCATAATAATAGCGCCAGGCAATAATACGAGACCAGACTCTAAAGCAGAGAACTGTAACATATTCTGCATATATAACGGCAAGATAATGTTAGATGCGATTAATACACCAAAGACAAACATACTTAATGCTGTACCTAAAGTGTAAATATTATAACTAAAGACTCTAAACTCAAGCATAGGTTCTTTTAGTTTCAATTGACGACGAATGAAAACAACTAATGAAACAATGCCAATGATGAGTGGTGCAATGAATTGAACACTGCCCCATCCAGCTTCGCCGACTGAACTAAAGCTGTAAAGGAGTCCACCGAAACCTAATGTAGATAGAATTACAGATGTGATATCCAGTTTTGGATGTGATGTTTCGGTAACGTTCTTCAATAGGAAAATTGAAGCAATAATTATAATAATTGCGATAGGGAACACAACGTAGAAGACACTTCTCCAAGTAAGATGTTCAACTAAAACACCTGATAATGTTGGTCCAATTGCTGGCGCAAATGCGATGACGAGTCCGAAGAGACCCATAGCAGTCCCACGTTTTTCTTTAGGGAAAGTTAGGAATAAGATTGTTTGCATAAGTGGCATCATAATACCAGCACCTGCTGCTTGTAGGACACGACCAATCAGAAGCATTGAAAAATCTACGCCCACTGCACAAAGCAATGTACCTAAAGCAAAAATACTCATTGCAGTTAAGAATAACTGCCTCGATGTATAACGTTCAATTAAAAATGCTGTAATAGGAATCATTATTCCGTTTACTAACATAAATATGGATTGTAACCATTGTACGGTACTTTCAGATACTTGAAGATCTTTCATAATTGGCGGTAAAGCCGTACCAAGTAACGTTTGGTTTAAAATAGTAATAAAGGCCCCTGATAGTAGTACGATAAATAAGGGGATTCTTTTTTCGACATGGAAAGTATCGTTTGCACTCAATTAACTCACTTCTTTCATAAAAATTAAACAGTATTATATTATAGCACTATACAAAATTTAAATCTAAAAGTTGAACTGGAAAAATTAAATTTGTAGTCAAACAGAACGAGACAGGAATGAAATAGTTTTTAAAAAGGCGGTTTAAAAGGTAGTTCTTTAGGTAAGTAATGATTGATATTTGTGTGAATAATGATTAGAAAATGCACAATAACATTTTACAACTGTATGTTAAAAATACTACATGAGATGTGAGGCAAATGTCAAAGTTATCATTCAGAGATTTTAGTTGGCACATCAGGCATGATATTACCTTTAAAATTCAGAATATTTTCAAAATTAGTTGTAGTTGTATTATAATAGGAAAGTATTCATTACTGAGTAGCCGTAATCATATTTTTTTACATGCAAAGATAATAAAATTATGATGACAATGGACTAGAATATTTAAATGAAATATTAGGAGTTTTTAATCAATATAGATATAGAACCGAAGGAGAGTTAATAGACAATGGATAAAAAAGATTTAATCGCCCCTGAGCAATATAATATTGTCAGCGAAATTGAAAAATTTGCGACTGATGCAATGAAGAAAGCAGTGATTTTTGAAGACGCGGGTGGCGAAACAAAAGAAATCACATATAAACAATTAATTAAGCACGCTAATAAAGTCGGAAATATGTTTTTAAAACATGGACTACAAAAAGGTGACAAAGTCTTGGTGATGATGCCGCGTTGCATTGAAACATATGAAATTTATCTCGCAGCATTGAAATTAGGCCTCGTTATTATTCCTAGTTCAGAAATGTTACGTACTAAAGACTTACAATATAGAATTACGCATGGCGAAGTGAAGGCCATCGTCGTAACTTCAGATAGTATAGATGAATTTAAAGCGGTAAAAGAATACGCATCGCTTACGAAATTTATTGTCGGTGGTCAAGAAGCGGATTGGTATGCTGTTGAAGATGAAAAAACAACAGTTTCAGATCAATTAAACACTGTTGAGACGTCTAGAGATGATATCGCCTTACTGTCATATACTTCTGGAACTACAGGTAATCCTAAAGCGGTTGTTCATTCACACGGTTGGGGCTATGCACATATGCAAATGGCGCCGAAACATTGGTTAAGTATTAAAGAAGATGATGTTGTTTGGGCAACTGCTGCACCAGGCTGGCAAAAATGGGTATGGAGTCCTTTCTTATCTATTATGGGTTCAGGTGCAACGGCTTTTGTTTATAACGGCAAGTTTAATGCAGAAAAATATTTAGAATTACTGCAAAATTATCAAATTAATGTACTTTGCTGTACACCAACAGAATATCGCTTGATGGCGAAGTTACCTAATCTGACTGATTATAATTTAGAACATTTGCATAGCGCAGTGTCAGCAGGAGAACCACTTAATAGAGAAGTCGTTGAAAAATTCCAAAATCGTTTCAACCTTACAGTGAGAGATGGTTATGGACAAACAGAAAGTACATTATTAATTGGGTTCTTAAAAGATACAGAAAGTCGTCCTGGTTCTATGGGCAAAGCAATTCCTGGCAGTCATGTTACAGTAATCAATGATGAAGGTGAACTTGCCGAAGTAGGTGAAGTAGGTAATATTGCAGTGCCGTTAGACTTACCTGCACTGTTCAAAGGTTACTATAAAGATCCGGAACGTACAGCGGAACCTAGAAAAGGTGAATATTATATTACAGGTGACTTGGCTAAATTAGATGCAGATGGTTACTTCTGGTTTGAGGGACGTAAAGATGATATTATCATCAGTTCTGGTTATACGATTGGGCCATTCGAAGTGGAAGATTCTCTGACAAAACACGAATATGTGAAAGAATGCGCAGTCGTTGCGAGTCCACATGAAATCAGAGGTAATATCGTCAAAGCATTCGTGATTTTACAAGATGATGTGCCAGCAACGGATGAAACGGTTAAGACATTACAAAATTATGTGAAACAAGATGTAGCACCTTATAAATATCCACGTGCTATCGAATTTGTTGAAGACTTACCTAAGACAAACTCAGGTAAAATTAGACGTATTGAATTAAGAGAAGCAGAACAAAATAAATAATCTATGATACTAAAAAATCCCTTCACTACAATTGTAGTGAGGGGATTTGATGTTTCTATGGTTAAAAATTATTGGAAGGCAGCGCCTAAGAGTGAGAAACCGATAACTACGACAAGATAAACAATAGACCAAATAATGGACGATTTCTTAGAGAAACGACTTGTTGCAAAAAACAAGATTCCTAAAACATAAGCACTGATAAGCGTTTGTAAGTCAAACACGCGAAGTATAGGATTACCCTTATCAAAGATATTTAGGCTGGTAATTGAATAATCTGTGACTGATAGTCCTGCAATCCATTGTATAAGAACAACAATGAGTGCGATGGAACTGGTAATAATCGTATAACTTAAAGTTGCAGAAAAAATAGATTTAGCACTAGCATCTGATTTCATGATTTTAGAGATAATTAAAATGATTACAAAAGTAACACCAATCGTAAGGATAGAGCCAATCACACCACTAACAACACCGATAATTTTTGCGAATTCAAGTGATTGGTCAAGCTGTTGTCCACTTAATCCAGCATCTTCGAAATTTTGTTTGAAGTCTGTAGTTAATGCAACAATCGTAGCTGATAACGCGACGATAACGATTGCAATAATAAGTTTTAAACCCCAAGTGGGTTTTTCACGTAAACTAGAAAAATGTTGTGCTAAAGGTAAATTAGATGATTCCATATGTATAGTGCCTCCTATTTATAGCGTTTTCAAAAGCATAACATGTGTCACAATATTTTAAAATACTATAATAAGTATTTTTGAATAATTAATATATAATAATAAAGATGAAAAAGAAAATATAGGACTATAGTAAAAGTGGCTTGTCATATGTAATTATAATAAATTAATTAATAAAAACATGAGATTAATTATGTTTTTTATTGCGTTATCGTGTTATGGTTTAAGTGAAGCAAGTAGTCAGTTTATTTATTCAAATCATAATTAAGGGAGCAATGGGATGATACATTATTACAAATTATTTTGGATCAATGCACTTAATATCAAAGGTAGAGCGAGGCGTAAGGAATTTTGGTATCCTTTTTTAATGAATATCCTAATTAATATAATGCTTGAAATCATTTTTTTCTTATTACCAATTCCAGCAATAATAGAAGATACTGTTGGTTGGATTGTGTATATATTAATCCTAGTCGCTATGTTCACTGTTACAGTTAGAAGGTTTCACGATGTTGGTATGACGATGCTAATACCCATTATCATTTTTCTAATTGCGGTTATTAATGATTTTAGTGAATTTATAAATTCAGATATTCCAACACTCGATAATTCTGCATTAACAGTTATTGCTGTTATTTTTGGAGTCGTGTACATTGTGATTTTAATTGTTTCATTAGCAGTTTGTTGTACAAGCGGTCAAAAAGAAACAAATCAATATGGTGTAAACCCTAAAGCAGTTGAATAGCATTTTATGATGTCGTTTGTTTCACGTAAGCATTGAAAGTGATACGAAGCATGAAACGTTAGTATCACAAAATTCAATTACTGAAAGAGGTTTTTATGATGTTCAACAACAAGAAAAAGCGTAAATGGGATAAAGAAAGTAAAGAGAGCATATTTTCTATAGACCTTTTTTGTGTATCAATTATCCTTCATCCTTTTTGTTATAAATTCTAAGTAGTTTCTTTTTTATATATCCAAAATTATCTAAAGTAACAAAATTTTCGTTTTCCAAGATTCTTGCACAGATAATATTCAATGTGTTTTCATAATTGGCAGGTAGTCGTCCTTCTAGGGGTAATGTATTTAGCCATTCATCAATGCCTTCAAAAAATTCATCTTTTTGATATACAAAATCAACAACTAAGTAATCAAAGCATTGGCAATATTTTTCCAAATAATTAATAGCTATATCAGTATCTTTTTTTATATAATATAAAGCTAATTTATGATAGCAATTAATACTTAGATGGGGATATAAATAATCTACATTAAATGCTTGATTTAAATGATAAAGTTTTGATTCTAATGATTCTATTGGAACAGTATGTAAATCATAGATAAGCATTAAAGCGAAATCATGCATATAAATCATTAAAGACTGATACATATCTGTTTGAATTACATTTTTAGCTTTTGTTTGGTTTCCATTTTGTACATAAGCTAATGTTAATGTTGCATTTTCACCAATTTTTTAAATCAAAATCTGGCGTATTTTCTATAACTGCTGAGTAATCACCTTCAAACATATACATTAAAGTTTGATATCCTTGTGCATGTCTTTTTAAGTAAATAGAGTTTGAATTATCTTCTGTAATTTTGATTATTTCATGCGCTAAGGCGGTAGTTTCTTTTATTTGTGTTTCATTCTCACAATATAAAATATTATTTGCTAAAATGCCTAACAATGAATTAAGAAATTTAAATTCATCACAATAATTAAGATAATAGTCTCTAACAGAAAATAGGTATTCAGAATAACTCGTGTGATTAACCATTTTAGAAAGAGATATAGAGATCTTTTTAATTTCTTCATCTGTCATAGCGATACTATAATTAAGTAAATCATCTACTGAAATATTAAATAATTTTGCTAATTTGGGAAGCATCGTAATATCGGGATAAAGTATTTCGCTTTCCCACTTAGAAATAGTAGTTTTGGTTGTATTAAGATATTCAGACAATGCTTCTTGGGTCATACCAAGTCTTAAGCGTTCTTTTTTTATTGTTTTAGATATTTGAATCATTATTAACACCTCTCGTATTTAATGTTACTAGAAATTTTTAATAAGGTATATTGCTTATATATCAACATAAAGAAACAAAGTTTCTGCATAAGAAACTAATTTTTTATATGACAGTTAAGATAAGCAAATAAGTGATTTTTATAGAGATAATCAACATAATATAGACACCAATCTATATAGATGTTAGTCTATGTATTGTCTAGGAGGCATATAATGTCTTATAAAGTATTGTCATCTATGTTAAAAATCTTGTCAGATCCAAGTAGATTAGAAATATTAGATTTACTTTCTTGTGGTGAACTATGTGCGTGTGATTTATTAGAACACTTTCAATTTTCTCAGCCTACATTAAGTCACCATATGAAATTATTGGTAGCGAATGACTTAGTTACGACACGTAAAGTGGGCAATAAACATATGTACCAACTTAACCACACATTATTAGAATCAATTCAGCAAAATTTAAACGTGATTCACACGTCTAATCAAGAATGTGTATGTAAAAATATGAAATCAGGTGAATGTTAATGATGACTATTTTGGCAATTGTCATTTTTTTATTAACGTTAACGATTGTTATCTGGCAACCTAAAGGATTAGATATCGGTATTACAGCATTAGTCGGTGCTATCCTTGCGCTGATTACAGGGGTTGTTCGTTTTTCAGATGTGTTAGAAGTAACAGGTATTGTATGGAATGCCACATTAACATTTGTGGCGGTTATCCTTATTTCATTAATATTAGATGAAATTGGATTTTTTGAATGGTCAGCGATACATATGGTGAGGGCTTCTAAAGGTAATGGGTTGAAAATGTTTGTGTTTATTATGTTACTTGGTGCAGTGGTTGCAGCATTTTTTGCTAATGATGGCGCAGCATTAATCTTAACGCCAATTGTACTCGCTATGGTGCGAAATCTAGATTTTAATAAAAAAGTGATATTTCCATTTATTATTGCAAGTGGATTCATCGCAGATACAACGTCATTGCCATTTATTGTAAGTAATTTAGTTAATATTGTTTCGGCAGATTATTTTGATATTGGTTTTGTTGAATACTTAAGTCGAATGATGATTCCTAATCTATTCGCGCTCGTCGCGAGTATTGTAGTGCTTTGGATATATTTCAGAAAATCAATACCTAAAACGTTTCATACAGAAAATCTCCAAACACCTAAAAATGCGATTAAAGATGAAAAATTATTTAAAATATCGTGGATTGTATTAGCAATTTTACTCGTAGGTTATCTTATAAGTGAATTTGTTCAAATACCTGTATCGATTGTCGCAGGTATGGTTGCTTTAATCTTTGTATTGTTGGCTCGCAAATCACATGCTGTACATACGAAGCAAGTTATTAAAGGCGCACCATGGAATATCGTGTTATTTTCTATTGGTATGTATTTAGTAGTATTTGGATTGAAGAATGTGGGTATTACAACCATTTTAGCTGATACTTTATCTAATATTTCAAACTATGGCCTGTTTAGTAGCGTTCTAGGCATGGGCTTTATAGCCGCATTTCTATCATCAGTCATGAATAATTTACCGACCGTACTTATTGATGCTATTGCGATTGGCCAGTCCAATGTAACAGGGATAATTAAAGAAGGTATGATCTACGCCAATGTGATTGGGTCAGATTTAGGTCCTAAAATCACACCAATCGGTTCGTTGGCAACATTGCTTTGGTTGCATGTATTGACTCAAAAAGGGGTCAAAATTTCATGGGGAACGTATTTTAAAACAGGTATTATAATTACGATTCCAGTATTATTTGTAACACTTGTCGGTTTATACCTTACGCTCATATTATTTTAAACTTTATTGCGATCTGCATTGATAGCCAGGTTTAGAATAATCAGGATTTAAAAAGACATATGATAGTCAGAACGAATAGTATAACTTGAATTTTTAACTAAATATAGAAAAATTACAATGCAACATTATCAATTATACCGTCATACGTTTTGCCCCTTGCTATTTCAAATAGCAAGGGGATTTTTCACGTATTATAAACGATTACGTTTTACTTTCCAGTATTTTTTAATATTCAATGTTTTTGATAATTGATCAGACAGCAGTAAGCCTAAGGCGATGGACCCTGCGATAAGGATAGTTCTAATAAACGTATTGTTAGCTTCAGTAAAGTTTAATGTTACCAATTGTTGCATCGCTTTATAGGCTAAACTACCAGGCACTAAAGGGATGATACCGGGAATCATAAAAATGACTACAGGAGATTTAAGGATTCGACTCATGATATGACTCATCACACCTAAAGTTAAACTGCCAAGCAAACTAGAATAGATACTATCAATTTGTAATAGGTCATTTAATATAAAACTAATAAGATATCCTGATGTACCTGCTAATCCAGCAGCAAAGAATAAATTTTTAGGCGCATCATATATTACTGCGAAAAAGTAAGAGGCAGTAAAGCTAAACAAGAATGCATAGATTAAGGTCATGATATACGCCTCCTAAAATAGTAAATAAGCAATAGAAATGCCAGATCCTATAGCGAATGCGATAACGAGCGCTTCTAAAAATTTGGCTGTAAATATTAACATGTGTCTGCTAAATAAGTCTTGAATGGCTGTGGTAATTAAGACACCTGGCACAATCGGCATAATAGAAGCAATCAAGGATGGTCCTATCGTTTGATGAATGTTGAATAGTTGACTACCTAGCAGGACAATGACGCCAATAACGAAAGATGCAACGAATCCTGGTATGAACATGGTCGTAGATTTACTTTGCATACATTCAACGATTAGAAAACCAAGTAACCCAGCAATAAATGTAATCACAATATTTTGAAAATTCCCGCCCTGTAAATATAAAAAACTGAGTGATATCACACCTGCAGCTAAACACTTCTTCCACAATTTAATACTAAGTGTCGCTTGTTCAATATGATTTAGGCGATCGAAGGCCTGGGTAATTGAAATTTGATTACTGGCTAACTGACGTGAAATAGAATTGACTTGAAATATTTTTAACAAGTTTGTGGTATTTTTGTTGATCCTGATAATGCGTGTATCATGATTTTCACTTAGGGAAAAATTGATGAAAATATTAATCACATAACCCTGACTATTATGGTAGCCCATACATTGTGCGATTCGTTTCATTGTATCTTCTATACGAGAAATCTCCGCGCCTGAAGATAATAATATTTTCCCTGCAAGTAAAATCACACGCATAGTGATTTTATCTTGAGCATGCTCCATGTTTACACCTCCAAATGCGTCATAGGTAAAGTTATCATTCGTAATACAAGAATAGTCGATAATAATAATAGGATAAATATATATTGATTATATTAAAAAAAGTTATTTGTTTCTATTATTTTATGTATTTTCCACTTATTATCAGTATGAATGAATATAGCTATTCTTGACAATGACGAATAATGATTATATATTAGTAATATTAAATAAAAATAAATATAGTCGTTGAAGGACGCGCTTTAATTGATATTACGGCTTTAGCAAGATGTTAATAGAAATATTGGCAAATTGAAAAAGTGGACGAATAAGAGTTAAAAGTTCAAATCATACGACATATTGCGTGAAGTAAAGCTTTTATTGTTAAATTTAAAAACATGAAATTATATATTAGGTAGCAAAGCAAAACACTTTAGATTTAAAAAAGTGCGTTGTTATGAAGCCGGCAATGGTAATGAATCGTTCAGGGTTTATTGTATATTGTCGGCTTTTTTGTGGTGTGCTACGCAACCTATCATGCAATTAAGTAGTCTGCACTACATTATATCTTACAAAGGAGAATCTGAAATGCTTACATCGTTTAATGCATCTATACTGTTAACTATCTTTTTCATAACCATTATTATTGCTGCACTGAGCGGAATTATATTTTTAAATAAACGTATTCCAGTTGCTTATGTGCGCATACATATTTGTATCGTTGCTTTACCACCGTTGCTAGCATTTATCGGACTCCTATTTACTTCAAATCAGGTTGAAGCTGGTTTGTGGTATTTAGATATTTTAGCTTGGTTAATGGCATTTTTTGTTTTATTTATTGGATTAATTATTCAACGCTATTGTATACGATATTTAGCAGGAGATAGAAGCTATCGAAAATATTTCATGTTATTTACATTGACGACAAGTTTTGCGGCAATGGCATGGTTAACTGGTGACATCCGCATAATGGTTATAAGCTGGGGTTGTACTTTAATAGGGCTAACACTTTTAATTAGTTTGACGAGTGCTTGGAGAGTTACTAGAGCCGCAGCAATTGTGACAGGTAAGTTGTTCTTCTTAGGTTGGATAGCTTTAGCAATCGCTGTTGTTTGGATCGGCTTAATAACAGGAGAATGGCATTACACTGCTATATTTACAGAGAGTAATTTAGCGCAGATCAATGCTTGGTCAAAATTTGGAATCAATATATTAATTATATTAGCGGTTATGGTACCAGCTGCACAGTGGCCATTCCAAAGATGGTTGATTGAATCTGTAGCAGCACCTACACCGGTATCAGCAATCATGCACGCGGGAATTGTTAATGCGGGTGGTATTATGCTGACACGTTTTTCACCACTATTTAATGGTGACATCGCAACGATGGTCTTACTTGTGTTTGCAAGTGTATCTGTTTTAATTGGTGCGGGTATCAGTTTAGTGCATGTTGATTATAAACGATTACTTGTTGGATCAACGATTGGTCAAATGGGCTTTATGTTAATTCAGTGTGCATTAGGTGCCTACATTCCTGCAATCATTCACTTAATATTGCACGGTTTGTTTAAAGCGACGTTATTCTTACGTTCTGGTTCAGCGGTGCGTCATTTTAACGTTCCAAGCCGAGTTAATGAACGCATGTCTTATCTATGGATTCTAATTGGTCGAGGTCTTGCAATCGCAATCGGGTTAGGCTTTTGGTTATCAGCGCCAGAACAGGGTTATCGACTAGTAAGTGGTTTGATTTTAGCATGGTCGTTATCAGTATCATGGACACAACTTGTTGCGTTTGGAGAAGGTCGATTTGGTCGTATGATGGGCTTGTTTGTACTCATTGTGGTTGGTGCAGTCTATTATATTGTACATCACTTTTTCAGTGGCGCTTTACATACAATCACATTCCATAGCGCACAACCACCAATGTTTGCAGTAGTGATAGTTGCAGTATTATTGCTATTTGGTAGTTTGATGAGTACTTGGGTAGCACGTAATCGTTCGTCAAAAGCATTCTCGATATTATACATGTGGATTGTACGATTAGGTGATGCGAAACTTGAATCGGTAGAACGACACCCTAACTATTTGAAATCATATTTATCTAAAGGAGGGCATTAAAATGGGCGTATCAAAGATAGAATCAACGCAAGCGTCGACATATATTGATGATATACATGATAAAGTTACACGTGCGAGTAACGTAATCGTACCATTGTCACCTATTTCAGTGTTCGCTGCTAGAAGTCCGTGGGCAAGGCTAGAACATAAATCATTTGATGAAATCGCCCATTGGTTAAAAGAAACGCGCAAAGTAGATATGTATCCTGCACGAATGACTATTTTGGAAGCCAATCAAAAAGGCGAAATTGATGATGCGTATGTAGAACAATTTTTTCAACAATGGTTAAATGATACAGCATTAAAGATTCCAAGAGAAAATGCAGCGCAATATGGCCGTAACGCATTGAAATTGGAGACGTTGGAAACACCTACGGATATTAAATCGCAGCTAGAAGCATTAGTTAGTGATTTAAATGAACAGGTCAAATTTGAATCTGAAAATACTGTACCGTTAAAGAGTACATACATTTTAGATGAAAAAAATGAACGACTGATTGATACGGTGGATTACCATACGATTAAGTGGTGTAAATTATATATTGATGATGCACAATCTGGATGGACAATGCCAAATCGTGACAAGGGATTATTCTATGCTTGGCGTAGATTAGTAGCGTATGATCCTGCGTTAACCAAAGATCAACGCGCACGTTTAAAATCATTACCTAATGAGGCAGAGGATTTAATGCAACAAGCATTAAGCTATTTAAATATCTCAGAGGCAGACGCGCAAACATATTTAGAAAATCACTTACTATCTTTACCTGGTTGGGCTGGCATGATGCTATGGCAAGATGAACATAATCACAAAGTGCATGACTTACTTTTTTCTTATCTTGCTATCCGTATTGCTATGGAATGGGCAATTGTTGAGCCATATTTACCTGTATCACAGCCTGAAGATTTAAATGATATGAATAAAGAAGAGCTGATTGCATCATGGATCCAGTGGGGCAATTTTTCAATGCAATCTTGGAAAGCTCTATCTATCGAAGCACAACAAGCACATATTCAATTTGCGTATCGATTCAATGAACAATTTTGTAGAAAATTATGGTTAGACGCTTGGGAAGCGACTTATAATCAACAATTGAAAGCAATGATCGGACCGAAATCAAGCGTTGAGGCTGAACAACAATCACAAACATTAGTACAAATGGCATTTTGTATTGATGTGCGTTCTGAACCGTTTAGGAAGCACATTGAAGCTAATGGTCCATTTGAAACTATTGGTATAGCTGGATTTTTCGGTTTACCAATCGAAAAAGCGGAACTGGGTAAAAAGTATAGTCATCCATCATTACCTGTAATGAACCAGCCACAGCATAAGATTAAAGAATATACTCATGAGCACGAGCCTAATGCATTCCAACAACGTAAACATGCATTAGAATCAGTGACGTATACATTTAAAAAAATGAAACAAAATGTCTTGCCTAGCTTACTATTACCAGAATTAAGTGGTCCGTGGTTATCGCTACAAATGTTTACACGTAGTTTTATACCGAAAAGTGTTGGCAGTGTTATTCGAAAATTTTATACAAGTTGGTTAAAGAAACCCAATGATACTGCATTGACTTTAAATTATGAACCACAACATCAGCACAATCATCGCCACATACATTTGGAAGATGATTTGCCGGTTGGTTTTACAGATGAAGAAAAAGTGAACTACGCTCTACAAGCACTTAAACTAATGGACTTAACAGACGATTTCGCACCGTTAGTTGTCATGTGTGGACATGGAAGTCAGAGTGCCAATAATCCCTATGCAGCGTCATTAGATTGTGGTGCATGTGGTGGTGCGGCGAGTGGTTTTAATGCAAAAGTATTGGCGCAGTTATGTAATTTGCCAGAAGTGAGACAAGGTTTGTTGCAAGAGGGTGTAGCTATTCCTGAGACGACAATCTTCGCTGCTGCAGAACATCAAACTTCTATTGATACATTGACATGGATTTACGTACCTAAGCTTACAGAAGCGGCACGTAATGCGTATGAAAATATTGAAGCGGCCATGCCAAAAATTAGTTATCAAGCAAATAAAAAACGCCTCTCTCAATTGCCGAATAATAATTTAACTAATCGCAATCCGAATCATGAAGTGTATCGATTAACGAATGATTGGAGTGAAATTAGACCAGAATGGGGTCTAGCTAAAAATGCAGCGTTTATCATTGGTCAGCGTGAATTAACTAAACAGAGTGATTTAGCAGGAAGAGCATTTTTGCATAATTATAATTGGAAAAACGATGAAAATGGCACTATTTTAGAAAATATTATTGCGGGTCCAGCACTTGTAGCGCAATGGATTAACTTACAATATTACGCATCTACGGTTGCGCCGCACTATTACGGAAGTGGTAGTAAAACAACACAATCAGTGACTGCAGGTATCGGCGTGATGCAAGGTAATGCAAGTGATTTATTGACCGGTTTACCATGGCAATCCGTGATGTCAGCAGATAATAAGATGTATCATTCACCGATTAGATTAGTTGTTGTAATCCAAGCACCACAAGCCTTTATTAGTCGGTTATTAGAAAATGATGAAACATTTAAGCAGAAAGTCATGCATGGTTGGGTTCGTTTAGCAAGTGTTGACGAAGACAATCACTGGCATGAATGGTCAAACGAAGTTAAAAAATTTAGTTAATGCGAACTGAGCATGATGGATCATAGCATTTGTTAACGTATGACAACCAATGTTATTTCCTAGGGAATATGACAGAACTATGGAGAAAGTGATTAAAAAATGGTACTGTTATCTTTGTTAAAATGAATTTCTAATTTTAGTTCTACAGGAGATGCATATTTTATGAAAATGACCAAAGGTCGCTATGAGTCTGAAATCAGCAAAGCAATTACCCAATGGGAAAAAGACTTCCTTGGCCGCGGCTCTCTGTCAGTTAAAACGGATATATTACGTGACATGATTATTGTGAGTTTACATGGCGTATTGACTCAAGCAGAGTACAAAGTGTGTGAAACGAATGAAGGTTTGTTAACTATAAAAAAAACACGTTCTAAACTGGTTGAATCTGGTATTGAAGCGCTTGATGAAATCGTGCTGTCTATAACAGGCGAAAAAGTGAAAAGTTTTCATACAGATTTAAGTTCTAGAACAGGTGAAAGAATTATCATTTTTAAATTGCATAATGATTTAGAAAAACAAATTATTGAATAATGGAAACAAACATGAAACCGAAAATACACATGTCATTTATTGAAATATGAGGATAAATGATGTGTGTTTTTTACATGGAATGCGCATGGCGTCGGGTAATCAGCAAAGGCATTTGTATTATCAGTATTTTCAATTTTAAAGGGCTGCAGAGACAGTATAAGTAATATAAGATAAAAAACACGCACATACCGTTGTAAGGGACAGTATGTGCGCTTGGTTCATTACTCATAAATGTTAGAAAGTGCAATACATTAAAGTAATTACTTATCATATAAATTTGGGTGTTAAAGCATCATAATCTTTAATTAAGATTCTTTTATTAAGATATAACAATCGTGCTCAAATCGTGCTCAAAATCAATTATTAGGTTGTAAACTAAATACAGTTTGAGTTTGTGTTCTTACACATGCGTAAAGGACGCTCATCATGTATGTAGTTTGGGTTTGGTGCACAACAACGACAACGAAAGGATTCATGTAAAGCAGTGCTCAAATTATTTTAAAAGCGACTTGAAAATGAGTTCAATAATGTTTTCAATCATTAAACCCCCTCCTTCATAAATTGTACGTGACAACTTGTGCGTTATTCAATTTGGTCTAGGATTAAAGAAAGAATTTGTTCTACTAAGTTAGCTAGCATACGACACACCTCCTTTATTTGAATATTATAACAATTTAATATTTTTTTGTAACAAAATGCCTAGATGTATAAAAATAATACTAGAATATTAATATTATATATTTATTAAAATTCAATTATATTTAATTTGATTATTTCAGTTTATGAGTGCGGGTCATTAAATATAATAAAATTAATGTAGTCCTCAGGATATTTGAATGAATGCGTTTAAATCTTATAGGAGTTATAAATTAATTAAAAAGACTTGAATTATATAGGTTTAATATAGTAATATCACTAATTGGGTGTTAAAGAATCATAATTTTTAATTATGGTTCTTTTTCTTTTGTCTTTTTTTAAGTATAAAAATTAAAAAATGTATCTAGCATTGCTAAAATACTTTGCTAAAGCCTATATTTTTAATAAACTAGAAAAGGTTAAACTTTATATAAGCATAAGCAATGCGTCCACTTGTTCATTTTTGTATACTAAAGCGCAAGTTGGATTTGTTTCATTGCTAAAATGAGTATAATACAGTGATAAAGAGACTTATATTAGGAGGGAATATGGTTGGGTCAAATTAAAAGTATCCTATATTCAATTATAGAACCTTTAACAAAGCCGGAAACGTATCAAGCTTTACTATCTAATCTGATTATGATTATTGTATACGTTGTCGCGGCATGGATTATTTTGCGCTTTGTGAATAAAGCGATTGCGCAGTTCTTTAAAATTCAAAATAAAGGCAAAAGTGGGAATAAAAAGCGTTCGAAAACTTTGATATCATTAGTTCAAAATGTAGTATCTTATGTGGTATGGTTTATAGTACTGACGACCATTTTAAGTAAATTCGGTATAAGCGTAGGTGGCATTATTGCCAGTGCGGGTGTCGTTGGTCTTGCAGTAGGTTTTGGTGCTCAAACTGTTGTTAAAGATATTATTACAGGTTTCTTCATTATTTTCGAAAATCAGTTTGATGTTGGGGATTATGTTAAAATTAGTAATAGTGGTTCTCCCGTGGCAGAAGGCACAGTGAAATCGATTGGTTTAAGATCAATGCGCATTAATACCATTACAGGTGAATTAACAACGCTACCGAATGGGAGTGTTGGGGAAATTACCAATTATTCAGTTATAAATGGTGAGGCAATTGTTGAAATTCCAGTATCTATTTCAGAAGACATTGATCATGTGGAAGAAGTACTGACGACATATTTTGAATCTATTAGATCTAAATATTACTTATTTATCTCGACACCAGAAGTAGTAGGTGTTAATTCGATTACAAATAACGAAATCGTATTGAGTGTGTCTGCAGAGACAATTCCAGGCGAAGGTGCGTCAGGTGGGCGTATTTTAAGAAAAGAAATCTTGAAATTATTTAAACTTAAAGAAATTAAAACACCACAGCCAACGATGGTACAGTACGATGCGAACCAGCAAAAATAATGATTAAGACGGTCGGAGGTGTTACAGAATGACATCCAATTACGGTTTAAATGATATTGTAGAAATGAAAAAACAACACGCATGTGGCACGAATCGTTTTAAAATCATTCGTGTAGGTGCTGACATCCGAATAAAATGTGAAAATTGTCAAAGAAGTATCATGATTCCAAGACAAACTTTTAATAAAAAAATTAAAAAAATACTAGTATCCCAACAAGATACTGATAATAAGGAGAATGAATAATGGCTTTAACAGCAGGTATTGTTGGATTGCCCAACGTAGGTAAATCGACACTTTTCAATGCAATTACAAAAGCAGGTGCTTTAGCAGCAAACTATCCGTTCGCTACGATAGATCCGAACGTAGGGATTGTCGAAGTGCCAGATAGCAGATTAGATGTTTTAACGAAGATGGTACAACCTAAAAAGACAATTCCAACAACATTTGAATTTACGGATATTGCAGGTATTGTTAAAGGCGCTTCAAAAGGTGAAGGGCTAGGTAACAAATTCCTATCTCACATTCGTGAAGTAGATGCGATTTGCCAAGTCGTTCGTGCATTTGACGATGATAATGTAACGCATGTTTCAGGTCGTGTAGATCCAATTGATGACATTGAAGTCATTAACATGGAATTGGTGTTAGCTGATTTAGAATCTGTTGACAAACGTTTACCAAAAGTGGAAAAAATGGCTCGCCAAAAAGATAAAGGTGCGGTTAATGAAACACGTATTTTATCAAGAATTAAAGAAGCTTTAGAAGAAGGCAATCCAGTAAGAAGTCTGGAATTCACAGAAGAAGATCAAAAATTCATCGACCAAGCGCAGTTGTTAACATCTAAAAAAATGCTTTATATTGCTAACGTCGGTGAAGATGAAATCGGCGATGACGATAATGAAAAAGTAAAACTGATTCGTGAATATGCAGCAAAAGAAGATTCAGAAGTGATTGTCATTAGCGCAAAAATTGAAGAAGAGATTGCTGTCTTAGAAGATGAAGATCGCGAAATGTTCTTAGAGGACTTAGGCATTGAAGAGCCAGGTTTAGATCGTTTAATCCGTACAACTTATGACTTGCTAGGTTTGGCAACATACTTTACAGCCGGTGTACAAGAAGTGCGCGCTTGGACGTTTATTAAAGGCATGACAGCACCACAATGTGCGGGTATCATTCATACAGACTTTGAGCGAGGTTTTATTCGTGCCGAAGTAACGAGCTATGACGATTACGTGGCATTCGATGGTGAGAATGGCGCTAAAGAAGCAGGAAAACAACGCCTAGAAGGTAAAGAATATATTATGAAAGACGGAGACGTTGTACACTTTAGATTTAATGTATAAGATACAAAGCAACCCCTCATTACAACGAGTAATGAGGGGTTTTTTCTAATCTATATATTAATGTTAGTGACATGCGGTGTGCTTCAATTTGAGATGTTAAAAATAGAAGTACAGCGTTGATAAAGAAAATGCACTTTTAAAATAACATCAAGGTTAAAATTTTTACGAAGTGAACCAAGATGTTTCAACACCAGGTCCTACATAATTTGCATCAACATCTTGATTTAATTCAGGAGATGCATAGCTATCTGTATATTGCCAGAGGACGTGTTCACGTGTAGGTTGACCTGGATTATAATTTGCCAACCAGTAACCATCATATTGACCTACAGAATTAGAAGCATTTTCTACCATGAAATTTTCATAAGAATAAAATAATACTTTTTTATCGCCAGCTAATCTTTTCATTTCATCATACCAAGCGTCTGTGCTTTCTTCAGGCGTACCAGAAGTTACAGTATTTTCTTCAAAATCGTTGATATAGAAACTCGCTTTTGGAGCACGATTGTAAAGTGTCTGCGCCTCGTATCTTGCGTCGTCAGGATTTTCATACATACTATAGGAATATACACCAAAGTCTAAACCGTTTTTATCTAATAAAGCAGAATTGTGCTCTAATGCAGCATCCACTTTTTCTGAGCCATATTGAGCTCTTATAATAATGAAATCATAATTCTCTTTTAAGTCTTTGACTTCTTGTGTCGTTAACTCACCTTGCCATTCAGAAATATCCAACACACGTTCACCAGATTGCGTTGTTCCAGATTCGGCTTGCATGGATTTAGAGCCACTTTCTTGTTTTTGTTGAGACGCTTTATCTGGATGCTTTTCTAAATATTGTTGATAGCCATAACCCATTGTACCTTTTTGGTTAGAAGGGTTATCGGAGGCGTAAGTTGTATTGATAATGACTGTTGATGCAAAAAATATACTTCCTGCAAGTAAGCCTTTTTTGAATTTTGAAAACATAAGCATCCCCTTTATCTATGTAGATTATTGAAATTTATTTTGAAAAATAGTAAATATGACATCAAAAAATAATATAGATGATATGCTATTAGAATTAAATATACTTTTCAACCTTACCTTAAAAGATATTTAAATTTTATTGATATTAATTAGTATTTGAATAATGATTTAATTTGAAAATATAATCGTAGAAGATGTCATGTTTATTTAACTTGAATGCTTTGGTAGATATCATGAATGATTAAATTTCATAATGTTTCATATGAAACAACTATGAAATTTAACGTGCTATAACGTGTTAAACCCATTGTAAAATGTAAAGGCATGTGCTATAATTCTTGATTGTGAGTAATGAAAATTATTCCTTGCTTATCACATTTGATGATGAGCCGCATAGACCACAAGGAGGTGCAATTATACAATGAGAACATATGAAGTTATGTACATCATTCGTCCGAATATCGAAGAAGATGCTAAAAAAGCAGTCGTTGAACGTTTCAACGGAATTTTAGCTTCTCACGGTTCAGAAGTTTTAGAAGCTAAAGACTGGGGCAAACGCCGTTTAGCTTATGAAATTAACGATTTCAGTGAAGGTTACTACAATATCGTACGTATCCAAACAGCTGATAACGAAGCTACTGACGAATTCCAACGTTTAGCTAAAATTTCTGACGATGTAATCCGTTATATCGTAATTCGTGAAGACGAAGATAAAACTAGAAAATAATAGATGGGGGTCGCTTAAATGATAAATAGAGTTGTTTTAGTCGGTCGTTTAACTAAAGATCCAGAATATAGAACAACACCCTCAGGCGTGAGTGTTGCGACTTTTACTCTAGCAGTAAATCGTACGTTTACAAATGCGCAAGGGGAACGCGAAGCGGATTTCATTAACTGTGTCGTTTTTAGAAAACAAGCAGAGAATGTTAACAACTACTTATTTAAAGGTAGTTTAGCTGGCGTTGACGGTCGCATTCAATCACGTAGCTATGAAAACCAAGAAGGTCGTCGTATATTTGTGACTGAAGTGGTTTGTGATAGTGTTCAATTCCTTGAACCTAAAAATCAAAACCAACGTCATGGTCAAGAAGGAAATAACAATAATTTCCAAAACTTTGGCGGACAACAATCAGGACAAAATACGTCATCTTATCAAAGTAATAACAACAATAACTCATCAAACAATAATCAATCTGATAACCCATTTGCAAATGCAAACGGACCAATTGATATTAGTGATGATGACTTACCATTCTAATTATATAGAACATATAAAAATGAAAATTTCTTAAAAGGAGGCAGTTACCATGGCAGGTGGACCAAGAAGAGGCGGACGTCGTCGTAAAAAAGTTTGTTATTTCACAGCAAACGGAATTACACACATCGACTATAAAGATACAGAATTATTAAAACGTTTTATCTCAGAACGTGGTAAAATTTTACCACGTCGTGTAACAGGTACTTCAGCTAAATATCAACGTATGTTGACATTAGCTATTAAACGTTCTCGTCATATGGCATTATTACCATATGTTAAAGAAGAACAATAATAGATATTGTATCTGAAAACCCCGTAGGCATATACCTACGGGGTTATTTTTGTGTGTTTGGAATTGGAAAAGGTATGAAAAATATGATTGCAAAGAATTTAAATGAAAACAATTTTTAACTATTAATCTTCTTCTTTCTCTAACCCAATAATAACCATTATGACTACTGAAATTAGCATGAATGGTACAAAAATAGGAGTTACTAAAAATCCACCAATCATGATTAGATAAAACTTATCAATTTTGTAACTACCAACCTTCATGTGATTTCTCCAATCTAATTATTTTGTCTTTTGTAGTTTATATATGCATTAATTGTAAGTGTTAACATAGAAGTGAAAATGATTAAACTAAATATAGAGAGCGATATAGCGATTGTACTATCTTTAATGAATATATTATAAATCGATAGAACAATGAAGAATAAATGTAATAAAACGGTAATTGGGAATGTAGTTGTCATCAATTTAGAATTCGGCATAGTACTTTTATGTTTCATGATATCTCTCCAATCTAAGTTATATTATTTTTTCTTATAGTCATCTATAGTAACGCCATCATTTTCAATTTTCTTTCTGTTTGCTCTGATTAATAAAGCGGCATTAATTGTAATTGAAATGGCTAGTATAATTGAAACTGGTAAGCTTAAAACATTAAAATGATTTACTATTATTAGAATGATCATTAATACAATATTAAGCGTGTGATGGGCAATCATTGCTTTATTCATTTTAAACCCTCCTTAAATTTTACCCCTTTGTCTTATCTTTACTTTTAGACAATTTACTCAATAGCTTTGCTGTTTTTCGTTCGAAAATGCTAACAATGCTCACAATGATATCTATTATTTTAATAAGTAATCCGATGAGTATATCCACTTTAAAACTCCTTTTTATGTATGTCATTTTAATTTAACTAAAATAACTTATATAAATTGCAGAAATCACCATAAGAATAGCGGATACTGCATGAACTAACAAAAGAACATAGAATGATTTCTTAGTCATTGGTTCGAAATTGTTACGTTTAACTCTTCTGTTATTTTCCCATCGGAATATAAACGCCCAAAAAAAGCGTAGATAGGTACAAACATGATACCTAAGACAATAGCGACTGGTAAACTCATAGCAAAGCTCCTTTTTTGTAAGCGTAGCTAAAAACTATTTGTTGTGAACGAGATGAAAAGTAATACTTTTTATCTATATAGCAATATCTCAAAGAATATAATTATGTTTTTAAAATCTATTATGTAAATATGATTATATTGTGGATAATATGGTATTTATATAGTAAGGGAGCGTGCTATATGGATATCATTGGAAAAATAATAACCTTTATTATGAGCGTCATATCTAATTTAATCGGTAGCAGATCATTGATTGAGGATATTAAAAAAGCTTTTGTAGAAAATTTCAAAAAAGATAAATAGTATAAATATGACCCATTAACTCTAAGTGTTGATGGGTGTTTTTATACACAATACATGTTCAATAGAATTTATGTTAACATATAATTAAGTTGTGAGCTATGTTTTTAAGGGGGAGATAGTATGACTAAAGATAATGAACAGGAACGATATAAAACATTAGCATCTATTGCCAATACAGCAGGGATAGTAGCTTTAGTCTTAACATTAGGTTCATTAGTACTAGCTATCATATTTGATTGGCAGTTCTTAGACTATATCGTTAAATTTTCTGGCGTACTCATTGTACTGAGCTTGATAATAGATTCAGTACCACATATCGAAGAAAAAAATATTAAGAAAATCATATATAACATTCTTTTTATCATAGTACTGGTATACATCATTTTTAGATAATTTTTTAATTCAATAATGGATGGGTTAATTTGAATAATAAATTCAAGCAAAGGGGATTTCACATGAGAATTATTAGAAAAATATTTGCGATGATTACATCAATCATATAAAAACCAAGCAGGATTGATAACCTCATTTTATTATTACTGTTGCATTTCTAGTTTTTTTAATGGCTTATGAGGAACTTTATCTTTAGAGATTTCATTGTATGATTTCGCTTCTCCTAAGAATAAAGAGACCTTTAAATAAGCTCCTTTTTTTAGTTTTTTCATTCCGTTAAAAGTAACTGTATGACCTACTCCATCTTTATCGAAACCATCGGTCATATAAGTATATGCTCCGACTTGATTTTTACCATTTTTCTTAAGTGGATCACTTACTTGTACATAATAGTCAGTTTCTCTAATCAAAGGATTGAATTGAGCAGCCTCTCGTATATTAGTGTTATTATAATTGCGTTCAGCATAAATTTTCCAAGCAAATAAAGCAAGGAAGATGAATGCAATGATAACAATGACTGTAGTGATCATAATGATGAATTTTTTAGAACGGGTCATAATAGGAACTCCTATGAAATTTATTTTTGATATATTTATTTGGATGCTTAGTAATTATTTTGATAAAAGCTTGATACCTCGAATTAAATTAAAGATAAATAGCATAACGACGATAACTGCAAAAAGTAAACCTAGCGCGATAGAGGTATAGGAAATCGTCATGGGGTTATCAAAGGGTTTCTCATAGACTTCTTTAGAAAATATAAAGTCGATACTACTTAAAAAATAAAAAATTGCCACACCTATATGGTTTAATAGTGCCTTTTTGATATGTGTGGTTACTGGTTTTTGAGTGAATATCCAAACAATTATAGGAAATAAGATTGGCGCAAAAAATACACTAAAATAATTTAATGATGAAAGTACGTTTTGATTGTTATCATGATCTAAGATATTTCACCTCCGATAAAACAAGTAAAACACAAAAAAATAATGTAATAAACAATACATTACTCAAGTGACAACATTGTAAGTAATATATAAATTTTATGTAAATTTATTAAAGATTATACATAGTTGTATATCTTTAGTTGTTGCCATAAACTATAATTATAAATCGATACGCTTCAGTTTTTATGATTAGGAGATGTTACATGCGCAATTTAATAAAAGTGGAAAATGCCTTTGTTTTAATTCTAGTCATTAGTTTATATTTTATGTTTGATTTTTCTTTTTGGCTCTTTTTAATATTTTTATTAGCGCCAGATTTAACTGCCATTGGCTATGTATTTAATAAACGGATAGGTAGTATGGTCTATAATATTGGACATACGTATGTGTTGCCAAGTTTAGTAACGACATTATATTTATTGTTAAAAGAACCCATATTACTCCAAATTGCGCTTATTTGGTTCGCGCATATAAGTATGGATCGAACACTCGGTTATGGGCTAAAGTACGCTTCAGATTTTAAAATAACGACCATACAAAAACTTTGAAAATTCGTTTTCAATAATAAAAGATGGAGGCATGAGACATATGTTGGACAAGCAATTATTAAAAACACAAATTGAAAATTTATAACAAGATATCCTGATTAATTTGGATACTGAAAAAATAGATCATTATTTTGCAGTTGAGTATATCCAAGAAACAGATCATGATACGTTAAATTTAACGGAATTTAAGTTGCATCTTCAAAAATTAAAAGAAGTGGTAAAGACTTTAACAATAGAGCAATTTAAAGATATGTTGATAGACGAACAACAACAAACTATATTTTTAAGATATGATGTTAGGGTAGAGAAAAAAGATAGTTCGAAAGGCAATATTGAAGTCTATGCGATATTTAAATTTAATGAGTCTGGTAAAGTCACTTCATGTCGTGAGTTGACTAAAGCATATCACCATGATGTACAAGGCTTAGCCAATATATAAATTTTGCATTATTGTATTTACTGATTAAAGGGGTGGGAATGATGTATATTCCTAAATATTATGAAATGAAAGATTATGAGGAAATTAAACGTTTTATCAATGCGTATAATTTTGCGACAGTCGTTTCGATTGATGGGGAGCAACCTGTTGCCACGCATGTGCCAGTGAATATTTATGAGGATGATAAGCAGCTGTATGTTTCTGGACATCTGGCAAAAGGTAATCAGCAATGGCGAACATTGAATAACAATAAGTCAATCTTAGTCATTTTCCAAGGACCACATGGGTATGTCTCATCTACATGGTATGAAAATGAAGATGTCCCAACTTGGGATTATCAAAGTGTTCATATTTATGGAGAAGGACAGTTATTAACGCATGAAGCGCTTGAGGCAGATTTAGCAAAACTATTAGATCAATACGAGGCACATCGAGAAGATGGTGCAACTTGGAATAATTTGTTGGATAATACCAAACAGCAAATCAAGGGTATTGTTGGTTTCAAAATTAAAGTGAATGACATACAAGGTGCATATAAATTAAGTCAGAATAAATCTGAAAAAGATTACACAACGATTGTGGAACATTTAGCTGAAAGTGATGACGAATCTGAGCAACAACTGGCAGATGTTATAAAAGACCATAGACAATCTTAAGAGAAAGATGATCTAATGCTAAGTGAATTCTAGAATTTCGTTTCTGATTGTTATGAAAGGGGTATTTTAATACAAAGACTACGCGCAGACTAACCTTTATACGATGAAATTCATTATGCTTTTAAGTTAATAAGTTCATGAATGCTTAATTATAAACACTTGCGTTTGAATTTATATTGATCATATTAGGGGTGATGAACATGGCTACGTTTGTATTAATCTTCCACTTGATTTGTTTAGTGCTTGTAATAGTAGCAGGTATTGTGGCATTAAAAGAATTTAGGAAACCGCCTAAAAGTCGTAATCAAAAAAGAATTGATGCATTGCTCATATTTGTATTAGTCATTGCATTAATCGCAATATTATCTAGTGTGTTCACTGATATATAATGAAGCCACCATCTTTGAAGATGGTGGTTTTTAATTTTCAAAATAAATTTATAGTGAAATCACCAAAAATAATAAGTAGTATAAAATAATAAAATTTTTTGTGAATGTTTGAATAATATTATAAACTAAAAATATAGGTGTTTGAATATACAGTGGCACTTCTAATATGGCTATGGTCAAAACAAAGGAGATATTTTATGAAATATAGGTTGAGTTTGTCAGTAGTATTGGCAACGAGTTTAATTTTAAGTACAACAGTCGCACAAGCGCAAGAAGGCAATCATAAGCAAACAACAGAAAAAAATGAAAAAGAGAATACAAGTAAGCCGATTAATTTTGAAAAAGCTCAAAAGATGAGCCCACAAGCGCTGAAGGACCAATTAACACCAGAAGATTTAAAATTACATAATAAAGTAGCAGAACATAATACTGTTGAAGCACGTACGTTTGCGAATAGAGCATACCAAGACGTCAATACATATATTGCAAATAATAATATAAAGCCAGCCCAAATCGTCCAAGATGCTAGAATGAATAATTTACCTAAATATAATTATAAGTCTGGAAAATTTATAGGCGTAGTTATTCATGAAACGGCCAATCCAAGCAGTACGATTGATGGTGAAGTGAACTACATGTACAACAATTACAATAGTGCGTTCGTGCATGCCTATGCAAGCAGTGATAAAATTATTCAAACTGCGCCGAGTAACTATTTAGCATGGGGTGCTGGTGCAAATGCCAATCCGTATTTTTATCAAATTGAATTAACACGATCTAATACGTTTGATGATTTTGCTAAATCTGTTAATAATCAGGCATACTTAGCTGCAAAAATGTTAAAAGAAAATGGTTTAACACCGTCACTTGCTGATAATAATCAGGGAACAGGCACAATTATTAGTCACAATGCCATCAGCCAATATTGGGGCGGCACAGATCACTCTGATCCAGTTGGTTATTTTAGTCAATGGGGATACAATATGAATCAGTTTTACAGTTTAGTTCAAAAACATTATAAAGTACTCTCGGGTGGGAACAATGACGCTATTACAGGTGCGACTTATAAAGTGGTTAAAGGCGATACATTGTATAGTATTTCTAAAAGAAGCGGTGTAACGATTGATAATATTAAAAAATGGAATAACTTGAAGAGTAATTCCTTATCAGTTGGTCAGACATTAAAGTTGAAAGCACCAAGTAATAATGGCGACATATCCGGCGATACTCATACAGTTGTCACTGGTGACACGTTATATAATATTTCAAAAAGAAGTGGCGTCAGTGTAGATAATATTAAAAAGTGGAATAATCTTAAATCTGATAGCATTAGTAAAGGGCAAACACTGTATTTAGTTAAAACATATACCGTGAAAAAAGGCGATACATTATACAGTATTGCTAAAAATCAAAAGACTACTGTAGATAAAATTAAAGCAGATAATAAATTGAATTCCAATAGTATTAAAGTCGGTCAAATACTGAAAATGAAATAGATTAATAAAGACACTTCATTTAATTGTTAATTACAATAGTGAAGTGTCTCTTTTAATTTATATAAAGATCTTAAAGCGTATGTCTAAATAGCATAAATGCAACAGTATGATATTTATCATTTGAAAATAAACCGTATTTTTCATAAAAATGTCTTGTTTTATCAGTGTTATCCGTTAAAAGAACGACTTGCATCACATTTTGATATTTATTCAAAGTAGTAATTGAAAGAAGGAACGTTTGATATCAAACCGTTTCTGAAAATATAAAATGTGTTTTTGTATGGCCATATTTTTGCAAAATATCTATAAACGTTTCTACATCTTGCATGGTTTTAAATCTTGCTTTAAATAAAAAGCAGCTATCTCCTGATATACGATAACAAAATGCGACGTGGCTCTGTTCTGCAATAAAGGTTTTGAAATCTTTATATAAATTGTTTTTAATAACGATTTCAATGATGATATCTATATCATAGCCTAAAGCACTGTAATCAATATCAATGGTATAGTTCTTTATAATTCCTGAATCTTTTAATTTATTAATGCGTTCTCGAACAGCGGGGATAGAAAGATTGGTAATTTCACTAATATCGCTGAATGATCTACTACTATCTTCATTTAAACTTTGTAAGATTTTTCTATTTGTTAAGTCCATTTATAAAAACTCCTTAAATAATAAAGCATTTAACTATTTTTACTTAAAAAATAGCATTTCAATATAGTTAATAATGCCATAAAATGATGGATAATCAAGGAGTGATTATAATGGCATTAATTCAATTATCGGAAAATGGTACTACACCTTTTCAAAAGTTGCTTGGATATAACAAAGATATCATGTTAAGTTGGAGTAACTTAAGTGAATCTCTAGAAACAGATAACCAACTGTCTAGCGATTTAAAAGAAGAAATAAGAAGCATGCTTGCTCAAAATCACGGATGTGCGTATTGTAAAGCAAAAGGGCAACCATCGGGAAAATTTACAGATGAAAAATCTATGATATGTATTGGTTTTGTTGATGTTTATATGAAATTAGCAACGGAGATTCCAGAGTATATTTTACAGACATTAAACGACCATTTGACTGAAGCAGAAATGAGTGAACTTATTGCTTTTATAACGTTTACAACATGTCAGCAATATTTCGGAGCAATAATGAAATTAGAGGTATAAATTAGAACAAGCACATGTCCAATTGAATTGGATATGTGCTTGTTTATAACTGTACATTGTCTTTTGCATAATGGAATAATTGTTTCTTTTCACTAATAAATAATTGCACAAAAGTGAGGATGCCAATTTTACCAATAAGCATCGTTACAATAATAATGATTTTAGTTACAGTACCATAGTCAGTTGTGAAATTCATGCTTAAACCTACAGTGCCGAACGCTGAAATAACTTCAAATAATACGGTCGTATAGGATGTATGTGGATTTAGCACACTCACAATAAACGATATACTTAATACAAAGATAGTTGCTAAAAGCGTGATGGTAACAGCAATTTTAAGTGTACGTTCAGGTATAGATTTTTTAAATATAGCTGGATGGCTCTCGTTTCTTAATGTACTTTTTATAAATAATAGCGTCAGAACTAAGCTGGTTACTTTGATACCACCAGCAGAACTGATGGGTGCACCACCGATAAACATAAATAACATCATCATCATTGATGTAGGTGTGGAAATTTGTCCGATATCAACGGTATTAAATCCAGCAGTACGTGTTGTGACGGATTGAAAAAATGAAGCTCCAATTTTTTCAATCAAAGATAAATGATTTAATGTGGATGGATATTCTAAAATGAAAAACGAAATGCTACCGACGATGATTAATATGAAAGTTGTACTCAAAACGATTTTGGAATGTAATTTAAGTTTAGTTAATTTTTGTGTTGTTACTAAATCAAGAAATACAAGTGGACCTATGCCACCCATAATAATTAATAAGGGCACGGTTATAGTGATAATAGGGTCGTTAACCGCACTGATTAGGTTATCTTTGAAAAGTGCAAAACCAGCATTATTAAAAGCAGACACAGAAGTGAATATACTTAAAAACACCCCTTGTCCTAAGCCATACTTTGGAATAAAGGATAACGCAATACATAACGCACCTACAAGTTTAGTTACCAAACTATACAAAACAAATTGTAAGATTAAGCAGATTATGCCCCCAGGCGTATCAATGTTCCACATTGCCATGACGAGGTAGCGACTTTTATTACTAATTCGCTTATTGATTAATATAAAGGTTAAAAGTGTCACAGTGACTATCCCTAATCCACCGATTTGTATGAGTGACATGATAATCGTATCGCCCAACCAATTGAATTGGGTAGAGACATCTATAGTAGCTAACCCAGTTACCGTAAATGCACTAGCAGCTATAAAAAAGGCGTCCACAAAATCAATAGGATGTTTACCTGTGATTGGCAAATATAATAGTAACGCGCCAATCAGCGTTGTTGTAATAAAAAGTAATAGGTAAAAGTATAAAGGCTTAGTTAATTGTTTCATGATTCATTTCCTTTACTGTTTTAATCAATTGTATTTTATACCTATACTTTAAAAAAGCAAGTAAATTTTTTAGAAAACTTTTTGAATTTAAAAAACCAGAATCTTCATATAGTTTTAACGATTCTGGTTAAGTTGCCTATTAATTTTTATTTGTTTGTTCCTTAATACCTTTTGTTACAGCTTCAGCAAAATCGTATATTGATTGTTTATAATCATTGGGATTTTCACGTGTTTTTCTATCGAGACGCCCATGATCAAAAAAAGATTTACGATACTGAGTTGAGATTTCTAATTGAACGCCCGAGCCCGTATCATTCTTATTGATGATATTTTTACTGGAATCTCCATTAACATAGTTGGGGCTCTTTTCAACATTAAATCCTTCTTTTTCGAGTTCTTTAGTAATTGATTTGGCCATAGCTTTATCTTTACCACCGATATAGACAACTTTCTTCTGTTCTTGTATACCGTGTATAGAAATCGATTCATTTGATTGATTCGTTAATTTAATTAGTTTGGGATCATCAAAACGGGTTGAGGTAATATGCAATTTTTGATTATTCGATTTCATTAAACCTTCAAAACTATATAAATTATAATCACCTTTTTTAGAAATAAGTTTAGCTAATTCTGAAGTGCCAGGCTCAATGCCTCCTCCATGAATCGCTGTAACGAGTATATCTTTGTTATTTGTTGTTTTGGCATTTGTTTGCCAATCACGATGTTCTTTAGTATCTGATTTAAGTTCAGTGAAATTTTTATAATGATCTTGATTTTGTGGTTGGTCATTTTTCCAAACATATAAAAAATAAAGTGTAGCCAGAATAATTCCCACAATAATCAACATAATTAAATAATATAAATAAGAATGGAATGCGTTTTTCATAATACTCCCTTGTTAAGCATGAGCCTAAGACAGAAATAGATGTCACAGGCTCTTTTTCATTTAGGCAGTAGATGACTGAATTGAAAATGTAAAGTTTCACTGATTAATTCATTAAGTTAGTGAGACTTATGCATGAGCTTTAGCTCAGGTAAACATTTCAATCCTAGTCATCCTTGCCGGGGTGGGACTACGAAATCTCTATTAGAAAATTTGATTTCTGTCCCACTCCCAGAAATCAAACATTAATCGTGTCATATATTTATTACAATCTTGTTACTTTGGTAATAAAGTGATGAATGATAGACAGTTAGCCCATTATCAATATCAATGACAAATAAAATAGAACGGCTCAAACTATGTTGGAATCTAAACTTCTTTTACTGCAAAATAGTTGTTTTCTTCATCAGCAAAATTAAAAACGCGTCCCATAGTTAATGTCATAATATCGCCAACAGTTACTTGGCTATCTTTTAGACGATTAAATAGTTCATCGAATTGTGTAGTAGCAAAAATCAAAGAGGGTGTATCAGTGCTAACGCCCATATCCATTTCATCTACTTTAGCTTTGTCTTGTAGAACAATGGCAGTTTGCGCATCGTCATAGGGTGCCAATTTAACCACACGCATTTGCAATTCTTCAGTATCTTCTACTACTTTGAAATCTAAATTTTTAGTCCAAAAAGTAATTGCTTTATCATGATTATAAACATAAATCATTACCTCATCTAATCTTTGAATCATTATATCGCCTCCATAATTTTGTATTACTTAACTTTAAGTATATAAAATAAAACAAGTAATACAAAATAATTAACTGTTCAAACTATGTGAAGTCAAATCGTCATAAAATATCATGCTAAGTGCAAATCATGTCAAACATATGTAAAATTCATATTATATTATACAAATAGGAAGGACGTGGCTGGGATGGATATCATAACAAAAATGCAAGTTGATGTACCAAGAGAAACTGTTTTTGAAGCATTTGTAGATCCAGAGAAAATTGGAGGATTCTGGTTCTCTTCTAGTTCTGAAAGATGGGAACAAGGTAAGACCATTACACTCCGTTATGAAGAATATGATGCTGAGTTAAATATCAACATTGAGCGGGTGGAGGATAACCAGTTAATAGCGTTTACTTGGGGTGCACATCCTATAACCATTCAATTTGAAGAGAGTGAAGCGGGCACTGTTGTAACAACAACTGAAAAAGACTTCGACACGCAAGATGTGAAGCAATTATTAGGTCAAAAAGAAGGCTGGGTTTATATGCTCAGTTGTTTGAAAGTCTACTTAGAGCATGGCGTTACCATTAGAGCAGCCATTTTATAGTGAAAGTGATTGAGCGAGAAATAGAAATCTAAATTAATTAGATGCAATCTCGCTCTTTGTTTTTATAAAAGTTAAAAAAGAGGGAATACAAAAATATAAGCAAAATACTTTTCAAAGTAAACGCTATGTGTTTTAATGTAATTATAAAAGTTACAATTAAAAGGTGATGTTCATGAATTTAGAGTTTAATATTGCTGTGCATCTTCTGACGTTTTTAGTGAAACATCCGGATGAACGGTATAGTAGTAGTGAATTAGCAGAACGAATTTGTGTTAATCCTGTACAGTTAAGAAGAGTCACAAGAAAATTGAATGATCAACAGTACTTGGATGCAAGCCGTGGTAAATACGGTGGCTATCAAGCGAATGATCAAACAATGAAGGTGAATCTCGCTGAATTATTTGTTGCATTTAGTGAAGAAAGATCGGATGGACGATTGTTTACAGGTGATGAAGGTAGTGACTGTGAAATTTCCAGGGAAATAGGTCATACAATGTCTAATTTTCATAAAAGAGAGCAAGCCTTACTAATTGATTATTATAAAAGTGTAACTATCCATGACGTATTAAATGAAGTATTAAAGGAGTATTCTCATGAAACAGTATGATTTAGTGATTATAGGATTTGGTAAAGGTGGTAAAACACTAGCGAAATTTGCTTCAGCACAAGGTAAAAAAGTAGCTGTCGTTGAAAAATCTCAAGAGATGTATGGTGGTACTTGTATTAATATCGGTTGTATTCCTTCTAAAACACTTGTACATGAAGGCTTAGGCCATGGTTCGTTTGACCAAGCATTTTCAAGAAAAACAGATGTTGTCAATGCATTAAATAGCAAGAACTATCATAATTTAGCAGATGAAGACAATATTGATGTATTAGATTACACAGCTAAATTTAAATCGAATCGCGAAGTCAATTTATTAAATGATCAAGGTGATGTGGTAGAAACATTATCTGCAGAGCATGTAGTCATTAATACAGGTGCAAAATCAGTTATTCCACCGATTAATGGTGTAGAAAGTTCAAAAAATTTATATGATTCTACAGGTATTATGAATCTAGATTTCCAACCTAAAAAATTAGTTATTGTTGGTGGTGGCTATATTGCATTAGAATTTGCATCTATGTTTGCCAATTTTGGTACACAAGTCACTGTCCTAGAACGTGGCGATGATATCATGCCGAGAGAAGACGAAGATATCGTTAAAGAAGTTAAAAAAGACTTAGCAGATAAACAAGTCGATATCGTCTTAAACGCGAATACAGAAAGATTTGAAGATGTTGAAGCAGGTACACTTGTTCATACGACAGATGGCACATACGAAGCGGATGCTGTACTATTAGCTACTGGTCGTAAACCCAATACAGATTTAAATCTTGAAAATACAGATATTGAATTGGGTGAACATGGTGAAATTAAAGTAAATGAACACCTCCAAACAACTGCAGCAAACGTTTATGCATTAGGCGACGTTAAAGGTGGTATGCAGTTCACATATATTTCATTAGATGACTTTAGAATCGTGAAAGATCAATTATTTGGAAATGGTGAACGTTCTACTGAAAATCGTGGCGCGGTGCCTTATACTGTATTTATCGATCCACCATTAGCACGTGTTGGTTTAACTAGTAAAGAAGCAAAAGCACAGGGATATCATATTATGGAAAATACGGTTCCAGTTAATACAATCCCTAGACATAAAGTAAACAACGACCCAAGAGGCTTATTTAAAGCAGTCGTTGATAAAGACAGCGAAACCATCTTAGGTGTGACGTTATATGGTAAAGAATCTGAAGAAATTATCAATTTAGTGAAATTAGCCATTGATCAAAAATTATCATATAAAGTATTGAATACAAATATTTATACACATCCAACGATGGTAGAGTCATTTAATGATTTATTTAATATGTAAATAAATCTAAATTTCACATTCGATATAAGTATGCAAAAGCTCGGGTCTCATAATAGACCCGAGCTTTTTTATATGACTTTAACTAACCAAGGCTTTAATAATCTGTCCGATAAGGTAAAAAGCACCAATAATGATACAAACAATGCCGATACTAATATAACTTTGTTTTTTGCTTACGCCTTCCTTTTTAGAAGTCTGCTGATTTATGATGAGTAACACAATACCGACAATGATGAGTATGATTGAACCAATCCACATGATAAGTCGCCTCCTAATAAATATTCAGTATTGATTGCGTTGCGTGACAATGTTATCGCCCCGTTTAATATATATTTACCCGTCAGTCGCTAATAATTAACGTGTACAATGTATATTTCTATTTATACATCATGATCAGCGTTATACGTAATAATGAAATTAGTTAATATGTATTAAAATCAATAGATTGCTATGACATCCATTAATTTTTAAAGATTCATGTTAAAATATATATATTATTTAATAATTCATATATAAAGAACGATGTGGTTTATAAATATTGAAAATTATTTTGGAAGGTGTGCTAAATGGATATAAAATATGAGTATCAATTTGATATGAATGATATAGATGAAATAGTGCGCATTTATCATGGGAACCATTGGAATGGCCATAATCAAGAAGAAGTGATTACACTATTTAATACTGCGACACATGTCGTGATTGCAAAAAGAGAGGGCCAAGTGATTGGTTTCGCCAGAGCGATGTCAGATGGTGTGTTTAATGCCGCGATTTATGATGTTGTAGTAGATACCACTTATCAATCTAAAGGCGTTGGCAATAAAATTGTTCAAGAAATGGTGAATTATTTGGGGGAACTTTCTTGTATTCATCTTATCGCAACTACTGGGAATGAATCATTTTACGAAGCGCTTGGATTTCGAAAATTAAAAACTGGAATGGCTATTTATAATAATGCAAAATTAAAAGATGAGTATACTGTTTAATTCATAACAGATATACTCATCTTTTTGTTGTGTAAAGAAGATTATAAAAGATTGTGACTCACGTCCTCGTAGGCATAATTTTTAAGTAAAGAACAACCAAGTGGGTGTTGTCCATTGTCTACATAGTGATTTATTTCTTCAAGGACATCTAATATTTCATATTCTGGCGTCGTAACATCAAAAGTATATTTAAATAATTGCTTTTTGTCGGAAAGTACAGTAGCGATTAGTTCATCATTGTGCATTTTATAATTTAGTAATTGCATCGTTATCCCTCGCTTATATTATATTTCAATGCATTTGAAGCATTGATTGATGTAAATGAGAATAAATTTCAGCTCATCTTTATCTAGATTATAATAATTATAATCTATAACTGATTATACATTAAAATTTATAAAATGTAGAGGGTTTTGACTTAAAAAATCTTAGAAATTTGTAAAATTTCACATGTAAACGCATGCTTAAGCCTTTTCTTAATAATAATTATTTTAAACTGGGTGAAATGAATGAGCATGCTTGTAATCGTTAGTGTAATTTGCTACGATACAATTAATCGAATAAAGCTTTCTAGGGTTCCGCAAGGTGATTACTTTGGTCTGGTCCGAGAGAAAGCCACATATTTTTATGTGACACGGAAGGATAAAAGCCTGGGAGATAGTAATTAACACTATCTCCCAGGCTTTTTTTATTTTAAAGGAGGACATAGGAATGAATTGGATCAAAATTATTATCGCAACATTTTTTGAAGTAGGATGGGTGATTGGTTTAACCCATGCGTCATCTTGGTGGGAATGGCTGTTTACGATGATTGCTATATTTTGTAAGCTTTTATTTATTAGTAGATGCTTCAAAGGTTCTGCCTGTAGGCTCAGCGTATGCCGTGTTTGTAGGTCTCGGAACAACATGGGTTACGTTGTTTGATTTCTTGTTTTTTGGCGAACCGTTTAATGTTATGAAAATAATGTTAATTGTCATTTTACTTGCAGGTGTCATTAGCCTGAAATTAGTAACTACAAATAAAGGAGGAGAAGCATAATGGCATGAATCTTATTAGTTTTTGCAGGTGTCTTTGAAATGTTAGGTATAAATTTTTAAAATGCATATGTGCATCATCGTCAAAAACGAGATGCTATAGGACTCATTTTCTTTTTTGCTGTGAGTTTCATGGCATTATCTACCGCAATGATGTACCTTCCGATGAGCACAGCGTACGCAATCTGGACAGGTATTGGTGCAGTAGGTGGCGCAATTCTTGGGATGATCTTTTATAATGAATCTAAGGATATTAAAAGAGTAGTATGTATTTTAGTGATATTGGGAAGTACGATTGGTTTAAAATTAGTGAGTTAAAGTGAAGGACAATTTGGTAAATATTATACGGTCAAAAATGTGATGCGGTATTATTCAATTTTCAAGTTTATATAGGACGTGAGGGATCTCGAAACACAGTATTGCAGTGTAGACAATCTACGTTTATATAAAAAAAGACGACACATCCGTGTCGCCTTAAGAGTAATATGTTCATGAATATAAAAGACTAGTAGTCGGTTTCCAACTACACCTTTAATATATCATATCTAGTAATCAGGCTTCAATAAAAATGTAATATTGTCACATAAGCATTCATTTTTTACTGAAATCATATGAGTTAAAATAAAAAACTGTTAATTACGATATTGCGGGGATATTTGGTAACTGATGCCTGAAGTACAAAGGTGGGATGTAGTCTATGGAAGGTTTGGCAGCATTTATTATCATAACATTAATGATTATTATTGTTCCGGGGCCGGATTTCTTTGTCGTAATGAAAAATTCGATTACCTCAGGAAAAGGTAATGGCGCTATGGCAGCCTTAGGTATTACGTCAGGTCATGTAGTTTATTCATTGTTAGCTGTGTTTGGTATTATTTTTATACTGGCTAATATGTATTATGTCTTTGTGACAATTAAGATTTTAGGTGCTATATATCTTATATATCTAGGAATTAGAAGTATCATCAGTGCAAGACAAAGTATGAACTTTTCAACATCTCAGTTGAAAGCACAGCGTATTACTTATTTAAGTTCATATAGACAAGGTTTTTTTAGTACGATTTTAAATCCCAAAGCATTACTTTATTATATCAGTATATTGCCGCAATTTTTAAGTACTGGTGAAGCTGTTACATCTCAAATTGCTATATTAACTGCAATTGTGACCACAGTTATTTTGCTCTGGTTTATTTTCTGTGTTTATATTTTTCAATATATTAAGCTATTGTTTACGAATAGAAAAATAAAAGCAATTTTTGATTATACGGTTGGCGCAATATTGATTGGCTTATCACTTAATCTGCTATTGAGTAAAAGTAGTTAAATAGCATGTATGAACGTCTGAGACATTACTTGATGTGTTGGACGTTTTATTTTATCCCATTTTAAATTACAAGTTACCATAGTCATAAATAAACAAAATAATTTAAATTGTAGATAATTGTTTTTAAAACTCTTTTGAAATATTCAAAATTTATCTACACAATAATCTTGTTAGTTATTTATAATATTAAAAGAGAGAGGGGGAATAAACTTTTGAAAAATATATTTAATCCATTACAGAGGCTTCATTTCTATGCAGCGTTATTTATTACGCCGCTACTGATTACGTTAACAATTTCGGGCATTGGGTTTCTGTTTTTCCAAGAAGTAGAAAATAATATTTATAAGACAGAATTTTTCGGTGATAGTCCTGTAAAAGAACATCAATCACTTAATCAGGCAGTCGATCAAGTAGAAGATAAATTTGATGGTTTTTACATAAGTAAAGTTAGTATTTTAGAAGAGCCTTATAATAGTAGAATTACATTAGATGATATGGCAGGGAACCAACGTTATGTTTTTCTAGATCAAAATAATCAAATTGTTGCTGATCAAAATGCAAAACATACGTATGCGAACGTTGTACGAAATATACATAGCTCATTATTTACTGAAAATACTTTTATTAATTACTTGGTAGAACTGACAGCGTGTTGGACTGTTTTCATGATATTGTCTGGAACGTATATGTTAATTAAGAAAAAATTAATTACAAATAAAAGTAAGCGATTAAGATTCCAAAAATGGCATGCTACACTTGGGATTATCATTGCCATACCGGTGTTTGTGCTTGTATTGACTGGCTTGCCATGGTCTGGATTTATGGGGGCTAAAATTGCGAGTGTTATGGATAATTCTGGAGAGTTGGGACAGTCAGAATTGGCTGTTAATCCACCTAAATCAGATGTGAATGAAATACCTTGGGCAACACGTAAAAATAAGCAACCAGAGTCTGAGAGCGGATCTGCGCATCATGGTAGTGGTGAAATGCCAAGAACAGATATTGAAAAACAAATTTCGATTGATAAAGTTGTTGCAGAAGCACAAAAAGATGGCATTACGAAGCCATTTTCAATTGTTTATCCAACGAGTGAAGAAGCGGCATTTACAGTTTCGAAAGGTAGTAATACAGGTGTGACAGGCTTAGACGTGTCACCTTACGATGAACAGACGTTATATATAGATCAATATAATGGTAAAGATTTAGGTAAGGTGAAATATCAAGAGTACGGCATAATTGGTAAATGGTTCACATGGGGTATTCCTCTGCATGAAGGTCATTTGTTCGGTATTGCCAATAAAGTGATTAACTTGCTTGTATGTATCGCATTACTTGCTGCGGTAGGACTGGGTCTAACGTCTTGGATTAAGAAAATGAAAGCAACGCAAATTAAAATACCAAAAAGAGTTAAAAAGCCAATGTCTATTCCATTGGTTATCATACTGGTTATATTAGGGATATTGATGCCATTATTTGGTTTTTCTCTTATTATCGTTTTCTTAATAGAGCTATTGCTTTATTTTAAGGATAAAAAGAATCGATAGTGCACGAACGGAATTTTACTGCTTTCAGACTGTCGACAAAGTCTCCGACTTTGTTGGCAGTTTTTTTATGCACACTTTCCGCGGCACTGCCTTAGCCTGTAGTCTTTGGCTAGTGCTATTCCCACAGGAGTCGACATAAATCACTGTCAATAAAATATTGACTTGATTGCATAGGTGAGCCTACGAGAACTCTATTAGAAAATTTGATTTCTGCCCCACTCTCATTCTGTATTAAAAATAAGACTAATAATTAAAATAGATAAACTCCGCGCATATACTTGCGCAGAATTTGTCTACATTCAAAAAGCAGGGAGGTCTCTATGAGCCTCCCTGCTTTTTGTGTAGTAATCACATTAAATGTATAGATTACATTTCCATTTCATGTATTTTCATCATTAAACCATGTGGAATATCGTCGTGTTTTACAACTTCTTGTTTATAGAATGTTTTGCCGTCATCTTTAGAAACTAATTTAACAAAGTCACCTTTTTTAGGTTTGAAATCGTCATTTTTATTGTCTATTTTAACGTTTTTAGTCACGAGACCATCTTTTTCACTGACTACTTTTTCAGCAGTTGTACTATCTGACATATAGCCATAATATGTGCTCTTTTGACTCGATGTAATCATAAAGATGGTGAAGACGACACCAATAATGACTAAAATACTAATGATAGAAATTGTTAATTTTTATTCATATACTCTGTCTCCTTTTATGTTAAGCATAAAGGATTAAAGTAAATTCGTATATAACCTTTTAAAATGTTGCTAATTTTGTCAAAAAATAAATTGCTATTCAGTTTAGGGATGGAAATAAGCGTGTTCAGAGATCAATACTCTGACACCACGATAAATATTTTTGATCGTATACCAAACGGTTATGACGAATAAAATAATTGCCACTGTAATCATTATCACACTGGTAATGGTAGAACTATTATTGATTAAGACGCCACCAAATCCAATGCTGAGAATTAAAAGTATCGGTCCAATATACGTTATAATATGATAAGCTAACGATTTAGCTGCGTGGTTAGAAGTAGGTCTATCAGCAAAAATCCATATAAAAATAGGTAATATGATTGGTGCAAAAAAGATACTAAAATAACTCAGTGCTGCGAGAACGCGTTCTCCTTGTCTACTGTTTTGTATAACTCTGTCATTCATTTGTATCACCTCATTTAGTATACTAAATGAGGTAGTTTCAAAAAATATAGAGTAAAAGCTTAACATGACAGTATTGTTAGTTAATCCAATTGATTATGGTAATCATGCGCATATGCATACGAAAAGAGAGGATGGTTAATATGAAAATATATTTGGTAAGACATGGTGAGTCACAATCAAATTATGATAAGAAACAAGGGAAAAATTATTTTTGTGGACAATTAGATGTACCACTTACTGAGAGAGGCACATGGTCAGCTCAATTATTACAGAGCTATTTTGACAAAAAAGCAATAGATCATATTTATATTTCGGATTTATTACGGACACGTCAAACTTATAATGCGATATTTGATAAATCGATTCCGGCAAGCGTGACCCCTTTGTTAAGAGAGCGTTCGCTTGGTGTTTTTGAAGGTAAAATTGTTGAAGCAGTGGAACAAAATTCATCTTATACACGCTATTTTGAAGATCAAAATTATCTTGAATTTCGTCACAGTTTTACGCAAAAGGCGCCAGAGGGAGAAAGTTATGCGGATGTTATGGAACGTGTTAAACAATTTTTTGAAAATGAAATTGATGATTCACTCGATTCCATTGCTATCGTAGCACATCAAGTTGTTATACGTTGTTGCTTCGTATATTTAGGATATGATTCGGAAGCTACAGTGATTGATAGAAAAATTGAAAACTGTGTACCTTATGAACTAGAAAAATAGCCATTAACATAAAAAGCCTGAACTACGACATCGTCGGTTCAGGTTAATATCTTTTAGCTGCTGTTAAGCTATCATGAAATCCTTGGAATAGCGTGTTGAAATTGTCTAAAAAACTTCCGACAATTACGGCAAGTATGACGTAAGTTACACTAAGTGCGATTGTTTTATAAGAAACAACGCCATATTTTTCTTTCTTCTCAAAGAGATTAAAAGCTATGAAGATAGCAGCCATGGCACCTATTAAAATTGTTAATATCATAAAGGTGTTTCTCCTTAAAATTATTACTTGATTGGCTGAGCTTCGATTCATTTGTTCTTTAACTTATAAATAAGCATAACAAATGTTACTTTGTGAAAAAAAGGGATATCATATTAAAAAAACTTACAATTAAGTAAGGTTTTTTACAGAAATAAGTCATAGACCATGGTTAATATGGATATAAATAGGCTTGAGCCCTTTATAAATATGAAAAGGCGTCATGTAATCTCTTTGTAACTTAACCGAATATTTTGTAAATACTTAGGTAGCGACAGAGTTGGAAAACATATCTAAACTATAAGTTTGTCACTTATTTGTCGACGGCGTCAGATTTAATGCCTTTATCTTTTAAGAATTTTTTGATTTTATCTTGTTGTTTCCCGTTAACATCTCCAGCATATTTTGTTGGTACATCTGCAACATTAAGTTTGTTTTGTGGCTGGTAATCTAATTGCTCAATGTCTTCGTCAGCATTTTTGATTGTACTATTTAAGGCTGTAAAGTAATTAACGATTCGATCGAGGTTTTCTTCATACCCATCTGGGAATTTGTTGTTTTTTACGAACTTTTTGAAACGCACATCATTTTTAACTGAGTTATGTGATAGTTCGGATAAACGTTTTGCTTGTTTATCGGTAATCTTTGTATCTGTACCTGTTTGCTTATCTAATTGGTATTGGATTAGATACTTATTGTCTATAATATCTGAGTTCACATCTAGATATTTTTTAATTGCTTTTTTAGCTTCTGCTTCGCTTAGTGTTTCGCCACTTTTGTCAGAATTAAAGATGTCTTGTTCAGTAATTGTTTTAACATTTTTAGGTGCGTTTTTTCCACTGTAACCTTTGTCATCATCGGATTCATCATTTGAACATGCTGCGAGTATCACAGTTAGCACTAAGACCAATGAGAGTAATATACTTTTTTTCATAAATAAAAACTGCTCCTTTAAAAATAATCATACGTATATAACAAACTAATGAATGTATAAACACGTTCTTAAAAATTATAACTTAAGTGTATCATGTAGTGCTATTTATTTGAATGATGTATTAAATAATAAAACGCACAATCTTTTGAACAAAATATAAAAGAAAAGAGATGAACTTAGTAATTTTAAAAATATTCATTAGAATTTCATAATAAAATGTTACTTAGATATGTGCTGTATTTCAATTAATCATCAAATAAGCTATATGATGTGAAAAAGCATATGGGAGATGAATACCTCTAGTTGACACGGTGATTCGTTTTACAATGAGATGTCAGTCATTTCCTTATGTGAAAAAGTCTTAATTTTTGGGCATTCATATATTGTAGTGATTTTGTAATTTGCTGACGCCGTGGGGAAATAGTATGAGTGAGAGACTATAGATTTGAACCAGATTTTAGGCAAACATGGACGGTCTAAATAGTGAGATTTTAAATATAAAGAGGAGCCTAAAACATCTATTTATGTCTCAGACTCCTCTTATTTGAGAATGGGGGGATTTATATCTCAAATTTTTAATTTTCAGTGACGATAATGGGTATTACTAATGTCTGATAATATAATCAAAAGCATTTAATGCTGCATTAGCACCTGCGCCCATTGAAATAATAATTTGTTTATTGCGATCATCAGTGACATCGCCTGCCGCAAATATACCTGGGATACTTGTCGCATTCGTGCGGTCTACTTTAATTTCTTTGGCATCATTTAGTTCTACATAATTGTTTAACCACTCTGTATTAGGTAGTAATCCAATTTGTACAAAGATACCTTCTAAATCTAGAGTATGTTCCTCACCTTGTGCCTTATCCTGATATTTAATACCAGTCACTGCATCGTCTCCAAGTACTTCGGTTGTTTGAGCATTTTTAATAACTGTTACATTAGGTAAGCTGTTTAAACGTTCCTGTAAAACATTGTCTGCTTTAAGGTTAGCGTTACGTTCAAGTAATGTAACATGTTCAACGATGCCAGCTAAGTCGATTGCAGCTTCGACGCCTGAATTTCCGCCACCTATAACAGCGACATTTTTATTTTCAAATAACGGGCCGTCACAGTGTGGACAGAATGCAACACCTTTATTGATTAATGCTTCTTCACCTGGGACTTCTAGTTTACGCCAACGCGCACCTGTTGAAATAATAACCGTCTTACTCGTCAATTGAGCACCATTATCTAATGTTACGACAATACCGTCATCCGTTTTTTCAATATCACTGGCACGAATACCTGTCATGACATCGACATCATATTGCTTGATATGATCTTCTAATGCAGATGAGAATTTAGGCCCATCTGTTTCTTTAACAGTGACAAAGTTCTCAATGGTAGCTGTATCGTTGACTTGACCACCAATACGGTCTGCGACGATACCAGTACGTAAACCTTTACGTGCAGTGTAAACTGCAGCACTACCACTTGCAGGACCACCACCGACAATTAATACGTCGTATGGTGCTTTATCATTAAATTCAGCTGGATCTGCTTGGCTACCAAGATTTGCTAAAATATCTTGGATCGTCATGCGTCCATTTCCAAATTCTTCGCCATCTAAGAAAATAGCGGGTACTGCCATAATATTTTCAGATTCTTCTCTGAAAATAGAGCCATCTATCATTGTATGAGAAATATTTGGATTTAATAAACTCATCAAATTTAATGCTTGAACTACGTCGGGACATTTTTGACACGTTAAGCTAATATACGTTTCAAAATGTAGTGGACGATCGATTGCTTTAATTTGATCTATAATGGCTTGTTCTTCTTTTGGTGGACGACCACTTACTTGTAACAAAGCAAGAACTAGAGAATTAAATTCATGACCCATTGGTAAACCAGCAAAAGTAATGCCTGATGTTTCATTAGGTTTATCTACTGAAAAGCTTGGTGTACGTTTCAAGTCAGATGCTTCTATAGTAATGTAATCGGACGCGGCAGATACTTCATCTAAAAGTTCTTTCAGTTCTTTAGATTTATCATCTGAACCAAGGCTCGCTTTTAGAACTACGTCGCCTTCCATCAATTGAAGTAATTGTTGCAATTGTGATTTAAGCTGATTATTTAGCATTTAAATCAATGCCTCCTTAGATTTTACCTACTAAGTCAAGACCAGGTTGTAATGTTTCTGAACCTTCTTCCCATTTTGCTGGGCAAACTTCGCCTGGGTGTTGACGTACATATTGTGCTGCTTTGATTTTGTGTACTAATGTGCTAGCATCACGGCCGATACCGTCAGCGTTAACTTCTGCTGCTTGTACAACGCCATCTGGATCTACGATAAACGTACCACGTTGTGCAAGTCCTAGTTCTTCATCTAATACATCAAAATTGCGTGTGATTGTTTGAGAAGGGTCACCAATCATAGTGTATTGAATTTTACTAATTGCATCTGAATGATCATGCCAAGCTTTGTGTACGAAGTGTGTATCTGTTGATACAGAATATACGTTGACACCTAATTCTTGTAATTTATCATATTGACCTTGTAAGTCTTCTAATTCAGTAGGGCATACGAATGAAAAGTCTGCTGGGTAGAAGCAAACAACACTCCATGAACCTTTTAAGTTTTCATCTGAAACTTCGAAGAATTCATCCTTTTGTGGATCGTATGCGTTAGCTGTAAATGGTAAAATTTCTTTATTTATTAATGACATAAAAATATCCTCCTATTTAATAATGTATTTTCAATTAGAATTAAGTAAGGGTAGATTTTTCTGTTTCTTAATTATAATAATTCTAATCTTCGTATTCTATTATTGCATTTCCCTCATTATTCGTCAACACAGAAGAATTTTGAGAAAACGCTTAAAAAAACCACTTTGACTCTGTGTTTCAGTATACAATCAAAATGTATTTTTACATTAAAATCGAGCGTTATACTTTATAAAATAACGCTGTATAAATAATAAATAGCCTTTAAATTCTCAACTAAAACATGAAAATGAGAAGAAAGGCTATTTAAAAAAAGTATATTATTATTGGGTGCTGATTAAATTCATATAGATGAATATTTACGTGCTTATGGTCTGTTCATATTTTATAAGCTATATAGCAATCAATGATTTCATTGTTTAGACGGATAGCAGACTGTCCTGAGCGGTGTTATTCAATTTGTTAAATAAAATAACGCAACATCCACCAAATCATGCCCGCGATCGGGAAGAATAGCCACCAGTGTCCAGCTAAAAATTCCCAACCATTCATGCCTCTTTTTTGATGATGATACGATACAGGATCTTGATATGTTTCAATGATTGTTTTTTTAAACTGTTTGTCGCCTTTGATTAGTTCGTCTAAAGAGATATCAAACAAATCACTCATTTTAATGAGCATATCAATACTTGGATAAACTTTGTTTAATTCCCATTTTGAAATACTTTGCCTTGAAATATTCAATATCTCTGCAAGTTCGTCTTGAGACCAGTGTTTTTGTTCGCGTTTTTCTTTTGTTTTTGATCCGATTTCCATAATAATCACTCTCTTTACGAATAATTTAATATAGAGCCTTTAATGCGTCACGCACCAAATCATATATTTTAAAGCAACCTAAAGGTGCATCTGTGATTTAAAAGTATTTCATAAAAAAATATAGAAAAATTATGTATAACATATCGCAATTATTGATTGAATGATTTTAATTATATTATACCCATTAATTGGATTTGTACCGTGATATAAAATAATTTAACTATTAATAAACCATGCATGGTGCGATTTTTTTATAATGATACGATTAATCTGTATTGCAATAAGTAAGTTATTTACCTCTAAGTCTTTTAATAGTAATGAAAACGGGTAAACATAATGTAAACAAAGCAGTCGCTGTTTTGTTATGCTATGAGTAACTTTATGTAAAGAGGAGCGGTTAACATTGTCTGAGCATGTATACAACTTATTGAAGAATCATCATTCAGTTAGAAAATTTAAAAAGGAACCAATATCAGAAGCGCATATAAAACAACTGGTAGAAGCTGGTCAAAATGCATCAACTTCAAGTTATTTACAAGCCTATTCAATTATTGGTATCAATGATCCAGAAATTAAGGAAGAATTGAAAGAAGTATCTGGGCAACCTTATGTTGTTGAAAATGGCTATTTATTTGTTTTTGTAATGGATTATTATAGACATTCCATTATCAATGAGGAATCTAAACATGATATGCAAACATCATTTGAATCTGCTGAAGGATTACTTGTAGGCACTATTGATGCGACATTAGTAGCTCAAAATATTGCAGCGACAGCTGAAGATATGGGCTATGGCATGGTGTATTTAGGTTCATTGAGAAACGATGTGGAAAGAGTAAGAGAAATTTTAGAATTACCTAAACATACTTTCCCACTTTTTGGTATGGCATTAGGTATTCCAGAAGATGATGAAAATGGTAGCCCTAAACCAAGATTGCCATTTGAACATGTATTTCATGCTAATAAATATGATAGTGATAAAGATAGCCAACGTGAAACATTAAAAGCATATGATCAAACAGTGAGTGACTATTATAGTTCACGTACAAATGGCGAACGTACTGAATCATGGTCTAATCAAGTTGCTAACTTTATGAGCGCGAAGCAACGACTAGATATGTTAGAACAACTGAATAAATCAGGATTTATTAAAAAATAATTCATTGAAAAACTGAGATTTACTTATAATAATTTCAATATTTTTAATATCCTGAGATAACTCGAAAGGGGGGATTAAGTTGAATATGTTTGATAAGATTTTTAGAAAAAAATCAGATGCTTCGGAGCTTCAGAATAAAAATGAAAACTATATTTATTCATCAAATAGTAAACTCACGCCCGATGAAGCCCAACACTATTGGGAAAAGATGGCTCAAAAATTAATTGTCGGTGTTATTAATTCAGTAGATTATACGGCAGAACGCATCTTCATCTTGATCTCCTTTGATGAAAAAGACCCTACGATTGATATATTCTTCCAAATGAATGGACAGTTAAGAATCTGGAATGATTTAGATAATGAAGCGCACAAAAAGGTCATTTCAAATAGTATCGTTACTCAGGCGCCTAATATGGTTAAACAAATAAACTGTATATATAATAGTGTAGATATGAAGAGACTCGCGTATTCTCAAGTTCAATATGAATTTGAAAGTAAAGCGTGGTATCTTCACGACATTACCGAAGACAGTATAGAAGCACAATTAGAGAAAACACCTGCATTTCTAAAGTGGTTTGATGATGTGTCAAAATCAATCGATACACTGTCGCTCGATGGAAAACATAAAATCACGTGGGGACCTTTTAAACCAGAGTATTAGACGCAATTAGTGATATTAAATAAGAAGTTGATAAAAACTATAAAAAAGGTTGGAACACAACGTTCAACTATCTCTTGTGAGACAGTGAAACGAGCAGTATGTGTTCCAACCTTTTTCCATTTACTTGAATTATGACTAAACTTGCTACTCGGATTTAGTGATTAATTCAAATATATTAGTTTGTAATCTCGGCATATTCATTGTCGTTATAAGTGTCTTTGTCTAGGTTGTTTGTTAATTTTGCTGTACCTGTACCTGCAAGCATAGAGTCATTAACATTCAATGCTGTACGACCCATATCAATTAATGGTTCAACAGAGATTAAGACACCTGCAAGTGCGACTGGTAAGTTTAATGTAGATAATACAATAATGGATGCAAATGTTGCACCGCCACCTACACCAGCGACACCAAATGAACTGATAATAACGACACCGATGACAGATAATATAAATTGTAAGTTAACTTCTACACCAGCTGCTGGCGCTACCATAACAGCAAGCATTGCTGGGTAAATACCCGCACAACCATTTTGCCCGATTGATAAACCGAATGAAGCAGAGAAGTTAGCGATACCATCAGGTACACCTAAACGGTTCTTCTGAGTTTGCACATTCAGTGGTAATGATCCTGCGCTTGAACGAGAAGTGAAGGCGAACATAAGCACTTCGCCAGTTTTCTTAACAAATGTGACAGGGTTGAGACCTAAACCTGAAACAATGATTAGGTGAATGATATACATAACAATGAGTGCTGCGTAAGATGCAATCACGAACTTACCTAATGTCCAAATAGCACCAAAATCACTTGTCGCAATGGTAGATGTCATAATTGCTAAAATACCATAAGGTGTTAAACGTAAAACAAATGTCACGATTGCCATTACTAAATTATATAATGCATCGATACCACGTTTAAGTAAGTGTCCACTTTCAGGTTGTTTACGCATAACACGTAAAAATGCAAAACCGATAAACGCTGCGAAAATAACGACCGCAATTGTTGACGTTGTACGTTGACCAGTGAAATCTAAGAATGGATTACTTGGTAATAATTCTAAGATTTGTTGTGGTAATGTATTAGCAGCCATATCTTTAGCTTGGCTTGCGATTTCACTACCTCTTGAACTTTCGGCACTGCCTAAGTCAATAGATGAAGCATCTAGTCCGAATACGAGTGCTGAAATAATACCAATGATTGCTGCAATAGCAACGGTACCAATTAAGAAAATAAAAATATAAATTCCAATCTTAGCGAATTTGTCCCCAATTTTAATTTTAGTAAATGCTGAAACGATTGAAATGAAAATAAGTGGCATTACAATCATTTGTAGTAATGCAATGTAGCCATCACCAACGATGCTAAACCAATCCATGGACTGTTTAGTTACTTGTGAATCCACGCCGTAAATTAAATGAATAACGACACCAAAAACAATTCCTACCCCTAAGGCAGAGAATACACGTTTAGGAAATGATACATGTCTTTTAGCCATTACATATAATCCAACGAGGAAGGCCACAAAAATAATAATGTTAAGAATAGTTAATAACATAAAAAAAGACCTACACTTTCTTAATAATAATTTTTTGAAATCCGATACGTATACTAAGGATATTAGCAATTTCAATAATATTCAAGTCTATGACTCAAGAAATTCATGAATTTTAAATGACTTTATTTTCTGATAATTTAAAGGTAGCAAAACGATGATTTCACCGTTTAGAGAATGAAATAAAAAAACGAATTCTAAATCACATTTCTGTGATTTAGAATTCGTTTAGTTTGATAGTTAATTAGCACCATTTATTAAATAGTTTATAGATTGAATAGGCGTGCGAAGAAACCTTTACGTTCTTCTTTTGGTGTGTCATTTGCAACTGATGAAGACTGCGCATGTGTATCTTCAGTTGGCTGCGTTTGTGTGTTCGGTTTCGTTATTTCTTCATTAATAGATGAATTATCAGTAGATGATGTAGAAGTTTCATCTGTTTTGTCATCTGCTTTGACTTGTTCAGCAGAAGCCATTTCTCTTTTTGTAGCTGATGTTGAAGCATCTGTATCAGCTGTTGTCGTTTCAGTTGGTTGTTCGCTGATTTGAGTGATTTCAGATTCTTCAGTCGCAACTTGCGCAGATGATTTATCAGTTGGGTTAGAAGCAGTTGCATCAGTTGTATCAGCTACAGTTTCAGAAGTTGTAGAAGTAACTTTATCATCAGATTTTTCGTCATTGCTCGCACTCTCAGTTGAATGTTCTGTTAGCGCGTCGCTGTTATTCGTTGTTGTATTAGCAGTGCTAACATGTTCAGTTTCAACATTTGATTTAGCTAACTCAGATTGTTCTTTTTGAGAATCTTGGATAACGCTCTGTGTCGTTTTGATTTCATCTGTTGACGTTTGAATCGCTTTTAGAGATTCTGTATTTGCGTCTAATTTTGTAGTGATTTGGTTCTGCATTTCGTGTAATTCCTGTTGTTGTTGATGTACTTGGTTAATCATTTGACCAAGCATATGACGTTCATCACGCATTTTTTGAATTTCCGAACGTAAATCTTCAACAAGTTTAGAAACATTTTGATCTGTAGGTAAATGATTACCGTCATCTTTGACTAATACTTGTAAGAAGTCTTTTTCTTTTTCTAATTCTTCAAAAGCTAAATCATAACTATTTGTTTGTTTAACTTTATCGGCGATATCTTGGAATAGTTCGATATCCTCTTCTTGGAAATCTGTAGCTTCACGGCCACGGTATTCTGTTTTACTAAGTTGGTAACCGCGTTCTTCTAAATGCTGAACGATTTTACGGACTTGTTTTTCACTTAGCTCCACGCGTTGTGCAAATTCTTTGGTTAACATAGAAATAAGTCCTTTCATTAATTAATTTATGTATACCGACGTTTGTCTTCGGTCAGTGAAACGTCAGTCTTACCTCTATGTTAGTTTAAACTGTTTTAACAGTGATTTCAAGTGGTGATAACTATCGTTTGCGTAATTCCATTTGTTCAAGCAACGGATAAATAACACTTCGAGAAATTCTGTTTGCAAAAACATACTTGAGAATATAATTTGATTTCACGCTTGGTCCATAGATATCTTTTGTTAATTCAATATTTGACTTTATAAATAAATCCATAGGTTCGCCGCTCGCATAATCTTGGATATTAGGGGCTAAATAATCAATTTCATATTGTTTTTCAAAACCATGTTCATATAAAAATTGGCGTCTGTTATCCATGATTTGAACGACATCTTCAGAAATGTCTTCGGGTTCTTTAGGCACTTCCAACATAATGAAATTGACATCATGTGCATGCAGTTGATTCGACAGAATGTTTATTTCTTTTTGAATACGTTCAAGCGTTTTTGTGATAATTTCATCATGCTCGTGTTTATCTTTAGCAATTAAATAAATTAAAAAAGATGAATTTGTCGTAGCTTCATAATGCGCTGTGGCTAAACTCACTACTTCATCTGATTCAACGCCTACTAAAAAGATGTAATCATCTTTTGTACGTTCGTTTCTTAAGGACTGTTTAAAAATTTGTTCGTCTTCAGATAGACCGATATCAAATTTAGCATCATATAACTTCAATGCAGATTTAAATAACGGATCATCGATTGATGTTATTGTCTTAAACTCCATAGGTACACCCCCAAATTATTGCGTTCATTATAACATAATAGAGAAAATATGAATCGAATTGCAACTTAATTTAATTTGCAGTTAAACATAAAAAGGGTCGAGACATCAATATGTGTGTCTCGACCGACTAAATTATAAGGGCGTTATATGTTTACGTTAGTACTGCTTATACAAATGTTGTAGTATTAATCAAACAGTATCTCAGTACTTAATCTAACTTCGCAAATGCGTCTCAAAATGGTTTTGGTGAAATGAGAGTTTAAGCTGACGCCTCCAGTACCATCTTTGATTTACGTATAACGTTTGGATTATGATTTTGGTCCGTTTGTTTCTTCGGAGTAATGGCTATTACTTTTAGTTTGGTTCGTTTCGAAAGCAACGTTGGCTTTGTCGGCTTCTACGTGTGAAGTCGTATCCTTTGTAGCAACAACGAGATAATTATCGTTTAATATTTCTTTCTTATAGCGTTCTAATTCTTCTTCAGGTAGCTTGTAGTGAGCCAATACGGCTTCTTCACCGTCTTCGCCAGTTAAAATTTTAGCCATCTTATCACTGAACGAACCACTTGTAGCAGTTAGATTGACTTCAGAATCATGTAACGCATCAATGTGTAATTTTGTTTTACTAATTACGGTCATTTCCGATTCTTTATAACCCTCTGATAGTTTAGATTTTATTGCATCGATAAGATCTTCTTTGTTTTGTACAATAGTGAATTCTGACATTTAGTGTTCCTCCGTTCATTATTATATGAATTATTTTGTGTTTACCCTTAAGTTATTATATAAAACGAATACAATTACATTGTATAATGAACTTACACAACTGACAAACGATATTTTCATGCATATGTGAATGTTTTCTGAAAAAATATGAAAAAGAAGTAAAAGCTTTTGTGAAGCGTTTACAATCAATAAGTGTATTGAAAATATTGCCAAAATTTGCTATCATCAGTTAATAATTTATCTAACTCATATAATCTGAAGGATACGGCTTTAGAAGTTTCTACCATGTTGCCATTAACAACATGACTATGAGTAACCAATACAATACACTAGCGATTCAAATTGAGAAGTTATGAAAAGTTGTGAAAGAAACTAGACTTTTTAAAGCGCTCATACATATAAGCTTTGTTCATTAAGAATACTTTTTTTACATAGTTAAAGGGAAATGAATGTAAAAAAATTAATTTTAAGGACATATATTGTAATTGAAACGATGCTGCTTTGGTATTGCACGTTCACTCATAGATCCTGAAACTAAGTTAGTTTAGGATTTTTTTGTACACAAAATGAGGAGGTTTTTTTCGAGTGGATTTGTTGAAGCAGAAAGTTGAAGCAGATGGTGTTGTGATTGATGAAAAGATATTGAAAGTTGATGGTTTTTTAAATCATCAAATAGACGCAAGGTTAATGCACGATGTGGGACAAACATTTTATGAGCAATTTAAAGATGAAGGTATTACGAAGATATTAACGATAGAAGCTTCAGGTATTGCACCAGCAATTATGGCCGCGATGCACTTCGACGTACCTTGTCTTTTTGCTAAAAAAGCGAAGCCGAGTACATTGAAAAAAGGTGTTTATCAAGCAGAGATTCATTCTTTCACAAAAAATACGACAAGTACCGTTGTCGTGTCTGATGAGTTTTTAGGTGAAAATGATCGCGTATTAATCATCGATGATTTCTTAGCCAATGGTGATGCTTCACTTGGGCTAAATGAAATTGTGAAACAAGCTAAGGCTACAACGGTAGGTATAGGTATTGTCGTAGAGAAAAGCTTTCAACCAGGCAGAGAACGTTTAGAAGAAGCTGGTTTAACCGTTTCATCTTTATGTAAAGTGGCATCATTAAGTGGTAATAAAGTGACGTTTGTAGGAGACGAAGCATGAAAACGTTCATCTTAAGCTTACAACATTTATTAGCGATGTATGCAGGTGCGATACTGGTTCCTATTATTGTAGGTACTAGCTTAGATTTCACGCCAGAACAAATCGCTTTTTTAGTAACAGTTGATATTTTCATGTGTGGTGTAGCAACCTTCTTACAAGTATGGAAAGGCACAGGAACAGGACTGCCAATCGTATTAGGCTGTACATTTACAGCTGTGGCACCGATGATTTTAATTGGACAAACAAAAGGTATTGGTGACTTATATGGTTCATTATTCTTATCGGGTATACTAGTAGTTCTTATCGCACCATTCTTTTCTTATTTAGTTAGGTTCTTTCCACCCGTAGTTACAGGAAGTGTCGTTACGATTATTGGTATCAATTTGATGCCAGTTGCGATGAACTACTTAGCAGGCGGTGAAGGTGATAAACATTACGGTGATCCTAAAAATATCATCTTAGGTGTCGTTACGCTGATCATCATTTTAATTGTACAGCGTTTTACTGCTGGATTCCTAAAATCTATTGCCATACTTATTGGACTGATTGTTGGCACAGTATTAGCTGCACTCTTTGGTATCGTGGATGTTAATCAAGTTGGCACAGCACATTGGTTCTCTTTACCACAACCATTTAGGTTCTCAACGTTTAGCTTTGACTTAGGTGCAACGCTCGTATTCTTTATTGTCGCATTAGTCAGCTTAATAGAATCAACTGGTGTATATCACGCATTGAGTGAAATTACAGGTAAAAAATTGGAACGTAAAGATTTCCGAAAAGGTTATACAGCAGAAGGTATTGCTATCATTTTAGGGTCAATCTTTAATGCGTTTCCGTATACCGCTTATTCACAGAATGTTGGGTTAGTGTCATTATCTGGTGCGAAAAAGAATAAAGTTATCTATGGCATGGTTATCTTGTTAATCATTTGTGGTTGTATTCCTAAATTGGGTGCACTTGCTAATATGATTCCTCTACCAGTATTAGGTGGAGCGATGATAGCAATGTTTGGCATGGTCATGGCATATGGTGTTAGTATATTAGGTAATATTAATTTTAAGAATCAAAATAATTTATTGATTATTGCTGTATCAGTTGGACTAGGAACGGGTATAAGTGCAGTACCGCAAGCGTTCAAAGCTTTGGGTGAGCAATTTGCATGGTTAACACAAAACGGTATTGTTCTTGGCGCAATTTCAGCAATTATTTTGAATTTCTTTTTTAATGGTATAAAACAGCAACAAGATACGGAAGTTATGAAATAATGATGTTATCAAACAAATATTAGGAGGCTGTAAGCGTATGTGGGAAAATAAATTTGAAAAAGAGTCTTTAACTTTTGACGATGTGTTATTGTTACCAGCAGAATCAGATGTGTTACCGAAAGAAGTGGATTTAAGTGTGCAATTATCAGAAGGTATTAAATTAAACATCCCTGTTATATCAGCAGGTATGGACACAGTAACTGAATCAAAAATGGCAATCTCAATGGCACGACAAGGTGGACTTGGTGTTATTCATAAAAATATGAATATTGAAGATCAAGCTGATGAAGTACAAAAAGTAAAACGTTCAGAAAATGGCGTTATTTCAAATCCATTCTTTTTAACTCCAGAAGAAAGTGTTTTTGAAGCAGAAGCATTAATGGGTAAATATCGTATTTCAGGTGTGCCAATTGTGAATAATAAAGAAGACAGACAATTTGTCGGTATTATTACTAACCGTGATTTACGCTTTATTGAAGACTTCTCAATTAAAATTTCTGATGTGATGACAAAAGAGCAACTCGTTACAGCTCCAGTTGGTACGACATTAGATGAAGCAGAAAAGTTATTACAACAACATAAAATAGAAAAACTTCCATTAGTTAAAGAAGGCCGTTTAGAAGGTCTGATTACAATTAAAGATATTGAAAAAGTACTAGAATTCCCTAATTCTGCAAAAGATGAACACGGCCGCTTATTAGTTGGTGCTGCTATCGGTATTGCTAAAGATACAGACATCCGTGCTCAAAAATTAGTAGAAGCTGGTGTAGATGCATTAGTTATTGATACAGCTCATGGTCACTCTAAAGGTGTATTAGAGCAAGTTAAACATATTAAAGAAACATTCCCACAAGTTACATTAATCGCAGGTAACGTAGCTACAGCCGAAGGTACAAAAGCGTTATATGAAGCGGGTGCTGATGTAGTGAAAGTTGGTATTGGTCCTGGTTCTATTTGTACAACACGTGTCGTTGCTGGTGTTGGTGTACCGCAAATTACAGCAGTTTATGACTGTGCAACAGAAGCGCGCAAACATGGTAAAGCAATTATTGCTGATGGCGGGATTAAATTCTCTGGAGACATCATCAAAGCATTAGCGGCTGGTGGCCATGCAGTTATGTTAGGTAGTCTACTTGCTGGTACTGAAGAAAGCCCAGGGGCTACAGAAGTATTCCAAGGCAGACAGTACAAAGTATATAGAGGTATGGGCTCATTAGGCGCAATGGAAAGCGGCTCAAACGACCGTTATTTCCAAGAAGATAAAGCACCTAAAAAATTCGTGCCAGAAGGTATCGAAGGTCGTATTGCATATAAAGGTTCATTACAAGATACAATTTATCAACTTATGGGCGGCGTAAGATCTGGTATGGGTTATACAGGTTCTAGAAACTTAGAAGCATTAAGAGAAGAAGCACAATTTACGCGCATGGGACCTGCTGGACTAGCAGAAAGTCATCCACATGACGTTCAAATTACAAAAGAATCACCAAATTATTCATTCTAAGTTAAAAGGAGATAAAAAAGATATGGAAATGGCGAAAGAGCAAGAGCTCATACTTGTTTTAGACTTTGGTAGCCAATACAACCAATTAATTACACGACGCATTCGTGAAATGGGTGTATATAGTGAATTACATGACCACGAGATTAGCATGGAAGAAATTAAACGTTTAAATCCTAAAGGGATTATCCTTTCTGGTGGTCCTAACTCAGTTTATGAAGAAGATTCATTCACAATTGACCCAGAAATTTATAACTTGGGAGTACCTATTTTAGGTATTTGTTATGGTATGCAACTAACTACAAAACTTTTAGGTGGAAAAGTAGAGCGTGCCAATGAACGTGAATATGGTAAAGCCATTATTAATGCGAAGACTGATGAGTTATTCTTTGGTTTACCAGAAGAACAAAATGTTTGGATGAGCCACTCAGATAAAGTGATCGAAATTCCAGAAGGTTTCGAAGTGATTGCTGATAGCCCAAGTACCAACTATGCAGCAATTGAAGATAAATCTCGTCGCATCTATGGTGTGCAATTCCACCCAGAAGTACGTCACACAGAATACGGAAACGATTTACTTCGTAACTTTGTACGTCGTGTATGTGACTGTATAGGTGAATGGTCAATGGAAAACTTCATTGAGATTGAAATTGAAAAAATTCGTAATCAAGTTGGCGACCGTAAAGTCCTATGTGCGATGAGTGGTGGCGTAGACTCATCTGTAGTAGCTGTATTGTTACACAAAGCGATTGGCGACCAACTGACGTGTATCTTTGTAGACCATGGTTTATTACGTAAAGGCGAAGGCGACATGGTTATGGAACAATTTGGTGAAGGTTTCAACATGAATATTATTCGTGTCGATGCACAAGAACGATTCATGAGCAAATTACAAGGTGTTTCTGATCCAGAACAAAAACGTAAAATCATTGGTAATGAATTCATCTATGTATTTGATGATGAAGCATCTAAATTAAAAGGTGTGGATTTCTTAGCACAAGGCACATTATATACAGACGTTATCGAATCTGGTACGAAGACAGCACAAACAATCAAATCACACCACAATGTGGGTGGTTTACCAGAAGACATGGAGTTCCAATTAATCGAACCCATCAATACACTGTTTAAAGATGAAGTGCGTGAATTAGGTATCGAGTTAGGTATTCCTGAACATTTAGTATGGAGACAGCCGTTCCCAGGTCCTGGATTAGGTATCCGTGTACTTGGTGAAATCACAGAAGACAAACTTGAAATTGTACGTGAATCAGACGCCATTTTAAGACAGGTCATCCGTGAGGAAGGTCTTGAACGTGAGATTTGGCAGTATTTCACAGTGTTACCTGGCATCCAATCTGTAGGTGTTATGGGAGACTACCGTACATACGATCACACGGTAGGCATCCGCGCTGTTACATCGATTGATGGTATGACAAGTGACTTTGCACGTATCGACTGGGAAGTCTTACAGAAGATTTCTAGTCGTATTGTAAATGAAGTGGACCACGTTAACCGCGTTGTCTATGACATTACATCTAAGCCACCAAGCACAATTGAGTGGGAATAATCGTATAGAATGAAGTAACCCCTTAGGCATAGGCTTAAGGGGTTGTTTTTTTATGTTTTGAAATTACAAAAACCAAATTAAAATTTTCTGACCACGTATATATTACAAAAGTCGCTATCTAGCTAAAATATCCTATGTAAATAAGTAGTGACACAAATGATATGCCAGCTAATACAAAGAAGAATGCTTCGACGTAGATGCGTAGTTTAGACATCGGTTCTACATTATAATGTTTTCTTTTATGATTATGGTGTTTGAGTGTTAATTTCATACCGATATAAGTATAAAGAATAACAAAAATAATTCCCAAGACAATCGCAATTGGTATTGGTAAATGCATGAATAGCCACCTTTTTTATCTAAGCGTAGCATAAAGATAATATGTTGTTAACAATACAATAAACATCTGTTTAAAAAGTGATTAAGTAAAATTGGTGAAAAATAACTATTAAAATAGCCGTTTTCAAAAAACTATTATGGATAGTTTTAATGTTGAATACAATGTAAATGGATTAGAAATATGTTATTGTAAACTTAATAATTTGATAAGAGGGGTTGGCTGCTGTTATGAAAAAGACTATTATTGCTACATTTGCCGTGAGTCTATCAGTTCTATTAGCAAGTTGTAATAACGAAGCTTCAGAAAATAACGAACCTAAAGAAAAAAGTGAAAATACAGATAACACGAGCAACTCAGATAAAGACAAATCGGAAAATAACAAAGACAACAGCAAACAAAATGAACAAAAAACAGAGCAACAAAATACCAATACAAACAATGATGGACGTAATCAGTCTGCTCAAGACAAGAATGAAACAACTGATGAAGACGAAGGTGCTTTAAATCAATACAATAATGAAGAAATTGAGTATGCTCGCGTGTGGAATCAACTAGGACCACTGAAAAATAATATGGATGGTATGGATTCATTAAATGTAGAAAAATTGCCAAAAGGTTCTAAAGTAAATCCACAAGCTGAGGACAGTGCTGTCTTTAAAGAAGACGTTGTAAAATTAAAAGCTCCTATGCGTGTAGGTGGTTCAGTGACATATAGTAGCAATGGTGATGGGTCAATCAATGTATATAAAAATGTTCCATATGATTGGCGTGATTCAAGGACTGATGCAAATATGAAAGAAGCAACAACAAAAGCGATTGAAGAGAATGTTGAAACGGTCACGATTAATCAAGGGGATGACCAGACAATCGCAGATTTAGCTGGAAAAATTAAGTACAGCAATTAATTTAAAATCGCTTTAGATGGGGTATACAGTTTTGTTTGGAAAAGTATAAATTTTAATGAGGTATGGCAAGAAAGCTTAACCATTAAGGTTATTAATTCAAGGCGAGTGATTAATTAATAGTAAGTGGGTGTTTATATGAGTATATTAAAAATGATATTATACGTGGCATTGCTCGTTTCATTTTGTATTTTAATGTTCCAATCCATCTATTTTGTACTTGTATTTTGGAAATTGAAAAATAAGAAAATTAGCGAATATGATTATGAGCAATATAAACAAAAATATGAAAAACCAACGTTTATCAACTTAGGAGTTTTAATGGCTGTAACAGCGTTATTTAACTTATTAGAATGATGTACTTGGTGATTTCATTGAATGAGTAAAAAGCGTCTTTTCGAAATTAAAAAGGCGCTTTTTGATTCATAGATTACAAGTTTTAATCAGTAGTCTTGTATTTTTTCTTAACAAACAAATAGTTCAAAACCCCAAGTATAATCAAGGGAATTAAGACCGTGATTAGGGGGTACTTAGATATTAAATCAAAGTTTGTGTTTGACGGCCCTAAATACCTTGTGAGAATTGAAATGACTAAAAAATAAATGAACCAAGTGCAAGTTCTAGACAATGTTTCTAAAATGATTAAACGCTGTTTTTCACTGTAACGTGTCTTATCACGTTTATTAGCAGTTGCTGCATCCGGTAAATAGTTAATGATAATCATTGACCAAATCATTGAAAATACAAAAATTGTGACGAAGAATAATGCTGTTTTCAATATAAATACTCCTAAATATTTTATAAATGAAATTTAACGTATTTATATATAAAGTGTCAAACTGTGCAAAGGCATCATAATGAAGTGCGTCAAGAATCATTCAAGATCTATTTCTTTATTCACTTGATTATAGATAGCAGATTTTATATCATCTGCAATTGGTTTGAGTTCTGGTAAATAATTATTAGCAAAGCCAATGATAATTTTATGTTTGATATGAAGTGATAAGTCTCGTGGCATCTTGTCTTCTATTAAAGCTAGTAAATTCTTATATGAGATAGCTTCTCCTTTATGCCTGCTCACATATTGTATGAATGATAGAAATAGTTTGTCAAAGTATTCATGTTCGATATCTAGATCTAAAAATATGAGACTAATAGATTTAGTTTCAAACTGATTATCTCCCATTTCTGCTGCAAGTTCACTAATAGCTTGATAGAGTAATCTAAAACTTTCTTTGTTTTCTATCAAGATACCCCTCCTTAAATATTTCTACACTATATTTTAAAAATAACATATATTCAAAAGTAATTTAAATAACATCAAACCAACCATGTATATCATGAAATGAGGTAGCATGATTTTACAAAATCACGTTTATATTTATTCAATATTAGGCATTTAAATAAACAAATAAGCCTGAATTTTGATGATTATTTTATTATTGTTCACAAATTTGTTCACAATTAAAAAATGACCTTTAAAATACTTATATATGCGTAAATAACCTTTGGTGACAGGGTTTATCAGTTTATAACCCCTTTCAAAATAATTTATAAATTCTTAATTGAATGTCTGCATAAAATTAAAAATCATAAATATTTTTAAAAGCATGTAAATTTAATATATGAGTGGAATTTTGTTTATGATAAAATATATTTTGTAGAAAACTAGCATTTGGACAATGTTAGGTTGAAAAAGGGGATGAACAAGAGTGAAAGTTATCAAAAAAATAAACTTACCGACCCAAATTATCATAGCATTAGTGCTAGGGGTAATTTTAGGGAGTATATTACATGGAAATAAAGATGTAATTAATTATATACAACCTTTTGGCGATGTATTTATAAATTTAATTAAAATGTTAGTCGTACCTATCGTATTCTGTTCTTTAGCGTTATCGATCTCAAATGTAGGGGATACAAAAACGATTGGACGTTACGGTGGTAAGACATTATTATACTTTGTTATTATGACAAGTTTCGCGATATTTATGGGCTTGATTTTTGGTAATTTATTCAAACCAGGTGTTGGACTAAATCCTGATTTGCTTCCAAAAGGTGATATTTCTAAATATGAATCAACTGCAAAAGCTGCAGAACAATCTACATATGACAATCACTTGATCGATACAATTGTAAATATTATACCAACGAATATCTTCGAGGCATTTGCTTCTGGAGAATTATTACCAGTTATATTCTTCTCAGTATTTTTTGGTTTAGCATTAGCGGCAATTGGACAAAAAGCACAACCGGTTAAAGACTTTTTAGGCGGTGCACTAGAAGCAGTATTCTGGATGATTGGAAAAGTATTATTATTAGCACCAATTGCAGTATTTGCATTTATTACTACAACGATTATTACTTTCGGATTATCTGCATTAATTCCATTGTTCAAATTGTGTTTAACTGTGGTAATTGCAATGCTATTCTTTATTTTTATTGTATTAGGCATTGTTTCAAGAGTTTGTGGTGTAAGAATTACACAAGTTATCAAACTATTAAAGAACGATTTAATGTTGGCATTCTCGACTGCAAGTTCAGAAGCAGTATTACCTACAGTAATGAAAAAAATGGAGCGTTTTGGTGTGCCGAGAGATATTGCATCTTTCGTACTACCAACCGGCTATTCATTTAACCTTGATGGTGCGGCCATGTACCAATCTATTGCGGCGCTATTTGTTGCTCAATTATATGGTGTTGATTTAAGTATTGGTGAACAGATCTTATTAATGATTACATTAATGTTAACGTCTAAAGGTATGGCGGGTGTACCAGGAGCCTCAATCGTAGTATTACTAACTACATTAGGATCTGTAGGATTAAATCCACAAGGTTTAGCATTGATTATCGGTGTAGATAGAATACTTGAAATGCTTAGAACATGTGTAAACGTATTAGGAAACTCAGTAGCTACAATCTTTATCGCTAAAACAGAAGGTGTTTATGATAAAAAACAAGGCGAAGAGTATCTGAAAACAATTTAACAAAATAATAAATCTACAAGCACGCCTTATAAATAAAAATAAGGTGTGCTTTTTTCTGAAAAAAATGGATGATATACTGCAATTATTAAACTCATTTTAAATAGGGTATACAATTAAAACGTTTATAAATTGGAGGAAGATAAAATGAGTAATATAAGAGGTATTAACCATATTGGCATGACAGTGCCTAATATTGAAGCAGCATTTAAATTTTTGAAAGATGCCTTTGATGCGAAATATGCATATGATGGCTTAACTTACGATGATGAACCTAGAAAAGGTCCAGAAGTAGAGCGCATGTTAGGCCTATCTAAGGGGTCTGCTATTGTTAAACAACGTATGATTGTGATTGGCAATGGTCCGAATATTGAGATGTTTGAGATAGAAAGTGACGATAAAAGGGAACCACTTGATTTGGAAGATAATGGGTATCATCATATTTCGTTATTTGTCGACGATATGGATCGTGCAATTCAACAAGCTGTTGATGCAGGAGCGAGCCCTTTATCTGAGAAACATGATAACTCTAGATATGAAGACAGTGAAGGTAGCAGTAGTGTATATTTAAAATCGCCATGGCATAGTCTGATAGAGTTACAATCAATTCCAAATGGTTATTATTATCCTGAGGATAGTGAAAGTAATGTATTTATTCCATAATTTCGAGTTATTGTATGTACTTAAGCACTGAATTTTATACTTTTAATTAAAAAAGGTATGAACCAAAAGTAAATAAAAACCAGTAGACATCGTCACATTTAGAAAAAACATGAAACGAAACTGTTCCCCTGTCATTGGTTCAGTGCGATGTTTTTCAGCTTTTTTATTAACCTTCTGTCGTGTAGAAATGGTGTTGTTCCAAGAACTGATACTGACGAAAAGTATACCTAAAAGGATTTTTAATAGGAAGTTGATTTTCGACACACCTTCCAGCATTTAATAACTTAAATAATATATGTTATTAAAAGTTATATTATGTTACTTTGTAAATAAGATAACATGCTGTTTTAAAATTGAAAAATGTTAAAATGAATGTCCTTGTACTGTAATAAGTGCGAGGATATTTTTAAATTAAGAAAACTAAAAGTATTAAATTAAGCACATAATTAAAATGATTTGGTATTGAGAAACATAATGTAACAACAATGAAAATGGAGTGGACTGAAATAATTATAGGGAGAGCAAATTAGTGAAACAAAAACTTAAGCATAACTTAAATAAATATGTAGAAAACGGTAAGTTAGAACAAGGCTTGTATAAAGTAAGCCATAAAATTAGAGACAAAAAGGAAAAGATTATTCTAAGTATGTTAGCAAGATCATGAATTTTATAAGAAAAAAGTGTGATGATATAGGTTCTGGTTGTATCATTACAAATTAAACGAAAATAAATTGTGTAATTCGGAGTTAAAAGTACCGCTATTTTATAGCTTATGTAATAATATGCAAAGCAAGTATAAATTAAACAATGGGGTGTCAGGATGACAACAATTTTTCCTTATTTGAATTTTGAAAATACAAAAGAAGCATTAGCATATTATGAAGAAGTATTTGGTGCTACAAATATTACAAGATTACCAGTTGGTAAAGATCAAGCAGCTCATTTTAATATGAGTGAAGCAGAAGCAGCTAATGCGACAATGCATGCGCAATTTGATATTGCTGGTACTACAGTGCTTGCATCTGATTCATTTGGTAGAGCAGAAAGAATTAACAATGGTATTTCATTATTAATAGACTATGATATTAATAATGAAGATGACACAAGAGAAGTTGAAGCGTTATATCATCGTGTTAAAGAAGCGGTAGATGTTGAAATGCCTTTAGAAGAACAATTCTGGGGTGGTAAAATGGGCGCATTTACGGATAAGTACAATGTACGTTGGATGTTACACGGTCAGGATTATACAAAAATCAACAAATAGCGCTCAGGCGGTTACGGATTAAACTTAAGAAAGTGTGGACTTATAGATTAAGTTGCCTTTCTTTTTATATTGTGAACTCATAAATCATAAAAATTGTCTTGATCTTTAAATTAACTGAGAACAATGCATGAATCGTGTGAAAATTAAGTCGGTCAATACAATATAATGACGAGAATGATTAAATAATAAAAGTTATTTTCAATTAGGGGTGTACAAACTCAGAAGTAAACGCTATAATAGGTATTAAGTAATTTAGTTCGTGAAATTGATTTGTAGTTTTATTCTTTTGAATTTACTCCTTTTGATTTTTTAAGACAGATTACAAATATTCGTGCAAAAGCACATATGGAGGAATTTAATATGAATAACGGTACAGTTAAATGGTTTAATGCAGAAAAAGGTTTTGGTTTCATCGAAGTTGAAGGTGGAAACGACGTATTCGTACACTTCTCAGCAATCGCTCAAGAAGGCTACAAATCATTAGAAGAAGGACAAGCTGTTGAATTCGAAATCGTTGAAGGCGACCGCGGTCCTCAAGCAGCTAACGTTGTTAAACTATAATAACGGCTAAAAGACGAGTATAACTCGTCTTTTTTTTATGCCCAAAATACAAATATTGAATAATTAACCCCTTCATGTAGTGAAAACATATGAAGGGGTTTTTGCTTTTTATGAAGTTATTTCAAACTGCTTAAGCTCCCTGTTTCTTAAGTAGATAAATAAAATATTTATCATACAGGCCAGTATGCCAATAAAGATAACAAAATTCGATCCTAAACTTGCAATAAATATGCCGCCCAAAAATGTACCTATGGTTGTACCAGAATTCACAGCAGATAGAAAAATACCATTTGATAAATCAGGTGCATCGGGCGCAACTGAGATAATGACATATTGTGTAATATTTGCTGAAATACCTGCGAGTATACCCCAAAGTACTGAAATCATCATCATTGGAATTAAAAATGAGCCAATACCAAACATGGCCACATAAATAATTATCAATGAAAAAGGTAAAAGAAAAATTGCTTTTTTGGGAATCGTTGTTAATAGCTTACCTGCAATGACATTGCCTAAAATATTAGAGGCACCATATAAAAAGAGAATAATAGATACTGCATGACTTGGCGCGTTAGTTACAATATTTAAAAAATCGGTCAAATAACTATAGACACCAAAAACTGCAGCATTAAACAATATAGATACAATAATGGATAGCCAAGTTAAAGGGCGTTTAAGTACACGTAACTGTGTTCCATATGTTACTGCTTTTTTAGCGGGCATTTTAGGTATAAAGATTATAGTGAGAATCAATACAATCATATTAATTAATGCGAAAAATGCTAACGCAGCATATAAATTGAATTGATTTGCCAAGAAATTAACGATAGGCACACCCACGACTATGCCAGCAGAGACACCAATAAATACTCTAGCTACTGCTTTTGGAGCATCTTTTGAATTAACGGAATCAGAAGCAACAGAAAATGCTAACGCAATGTATACAGGATGAAATATGGCCGGTATGATTCTTGCAATGAGTAATATGCTGAAGCTTGTTGTGAATAATGAGACAATGTTACTGATAATAAAGATAACAAGTACAGCAATCATTACTTTTTTACGTTCTATTTTTGAAAGTAATAAAGGCATAATAGGTCCAGATATCGCAATGCCTATAGCAAAAACGGAAACTAACCAACCAGCAGTAGATGTACTTACATTAAAATGTTCAGCAATCTGAGGGATTAATCCAATAAACCCCATTTCAGTATTTAATATACCGAAGACGCCAATAGTTAAGATGAATATGATTAATTTATTATTTTTCATCATTTGTCCCTCCCAAACTTTAATAATTTTAGTTTAGGCGGTAGAATAAGATATGACAAATACTTATTTTAAAGTTTTAGTTATGCTTATTTTGAATAACTCAAAGGAGATGCCTTATGGAACTAAAGACACTTCAATATTTTGTGAGAATAGCGAGGGAAGAAAGTATTACGCGTGCTGCGAATGCGTTACATATCACGCAACCAACATTATCTAGACAAATAAAAGAATTAGAGAAAGAGCTAAATGTGAAACTTTTTAAAAGAAGTAATCATAATATTCAACTAACGGATGAAGGACAACTATTAAAAAATAGAGCTGAAGAATTACTTGAAATGTCTAATAAAATACAAGAAGAATTCAAAGTAATTGATAGGAGTATTGAAGGTAATGTGTATATAGGATGTGGTGAAACAAAAGGTATGGAAGTTATCGCAAATATTTTTAAGGATATTCACAATGAACACCCTAATATTCAATTTCATATTTATAGTGGTAATGCGGACGATATCGCAAATAGGCTTGATAAGGGATTATTAGATTTTGGAATTCTGATTCAACCAGTAAGTTTAAATAAATATAAGACATTGTATTTACCTACTTCAGATCATTGGGGTGTTGTGGTTAAAAAAGGTGATCCATTGTCATAAAATAAATATATTAATAATAAGTATCTAGTAGATAAACCATTAATATGTTCAAGACAAGTATTAGATACAACATTGGATAAAAATGATTTTGCAGAATGGTTTGGTACACAATTTGACGATTTAAATATCGTTAGTACTTTTAATTTGGCTTACAATGCTGGGTGGATGGTAAAGGCAGGATTGGGTTATGCGATTACATTGGACAGTATTATTGATACGTCTACAGAAAGTGAACTTACTTTCATTCCATTGAAACCAAAATTAGTTTCGAAACATAATTTAGTATGGCGTAAGGATCATACATTTTCAAAAGCGGCACAATTATTTTTAGACAAAACCAAAGCAACATGTCAGTAAATACATCATAGACCAAATCAAATGAATCCCCTCACATTACTGATGTGAGGGGATTTTTTATATTAAATTTCACGGCTATTGATTGTTTCTTTTTTAGTGCGAATCATTAAGGTTAAGACGAAACCGATGATCATTAAAATTGCCGTGAAGGCAAATGCAGCATTGATACCAAGCACTGTAGCATGTTGCATGATTTCTGTTTTACTTTGCGAACCACTAACATGTTCAGTGTAATTAGATCTAACAATCGTTAATATTGTAATCATAACTGCTGTACCAATAGCGCCTGCAATGATTCTTAAAGAATTAATAATGGCAGTGCCGTGGGAAATATTTTTTGCTTCTAATGCGTTAATACCAATCGTATTTAACGGCATAATAATGAGTGCTACTGCAAACATTCTGATAGCGTAAATAATGACAACATACCAATAAGGTGTGTCTGTAGTTAAGAAACAATGTAAAATTGTCATAATAATTAATATGATGAATCCAGGTACGGCTAATATTTTCAAACCATATTTATCATAAATTTTGCCGGTATAAACGGACATAAATGCATTGACAATGGCTCCGGGCAAGATGACGAGTCCGGATAAGATAGCCGACAGTCCTAGACCAGTTTGAATATACATGGGTATTAATAAAGCCGGACCTACGATACCGATAAATAGTACCATAGATGCGAATGCAGATAGTGAAAAGGTTCTATTTGCAAATACACGCATATTTAATAATGGGTTATCGATTCTAATTTGTCTCATGACAAAGATACCTACGATGATAATACCAAGTATTAATGAAATGATAACAATGGGTGAAGAGAAACCAAGATTACCGGCACTACTAAAGCCGTAAAGCATTAGTCCAAAACCAAACGTGGAATACATAACAGACGTTTTATCTAGTTCTGTACGTTTTGTTTCGTTATTACTTTCGACAAATATAATACCAATAATAAAGGCAATGATAGCAATTGCTGCAACTACGATAAAAGGAGCTCTCCAACTAAAGGTGTCTATGAGAAATCCAGTTAATGTAGGGCCAATTGCAGGTGCTGATTGCGCAACAATTCCTGTAAGCCCCATGGCAAATCCTCGTTTTTCAGAAGGAAAGAGGGTGAAGACAGTGAATTGCATTAATGGTAGTAAAATACCTGCCCCAATAGCTTGAATCACTCGAGCAAACATAAGTAAACCAAATGATGGTGAAAAAGCAGCTATAATGGAACCGATTAAGAATGCACTCATTGAAAAAATATAAAGTGATCTTGTATGAAACCGATCCATAAGGAATGCAGTCATAGGAATCATAATTCCGTTAACAAGCATGAATCCTGTAATGAGCCATTGAGCAGTTGTTTCAGTGATTTCAAGACCTGAAATAATGGCAGGAAGTGCAGTGTTGAGCAATGTTTGGTTGAGCATCGCGACAAAAGCACTGCTGAGCATAACTAAAATAATAGTATTTCGTTTCTTATTTGATATTGTAATTTCCGACATTACGATTACCTCTCCTTTTATAACATCCCAACGATAAATTTTATGCCTTTTAAGTTAGCAAAGCAAACCATTAAGGTTAAAAATCTAATATTTTTTGCAATTATTTTTTAAAAAATAAGGATGGTATCAAGTTGTTCGGAATATATTTAATAGCATATAAAATATAACGGATAGGTAATCGAAGCATGATAGGACAATGGTTGTTCATGTATACTATAAAAAAATAGGTGAGGAAGTGTGCAATTATGAAAATAGATGTTCAATCACATCAAAAGCAATGGATAATGCAATTTGAAAATGAAAAGCAAAAAATCCTTTCAATATTGGGTGATGAAGTTATTGAAATACATCATATTGGTAGTACGTCAGTTCCTGGCTTAAAGGCAAAGCCTATTATAGATATATTGCCTGTTGTACAAGATATAAATAAAATAGATCATTTTAATGAAGCAATGGCAAATATAGGTTATAAGGCATTAGGAGAAAATGGGATAACAGGGAGACGCTTTTTTAAAAAAGGAGAAAATCCTCGAACACATCATGTGCATGCATTTCAACAAGAAAATCATTATGAAATTAATCGTCATTTGGCAGTTAGAGACTATTTAAGAACAAATGTGGCAGTTGCACATGCATATGGAGAATTAAAAGTAGCGTTAGCACACCAGTTTCCATATGATATAGAAGGATATTGTGACGGAAAAGATGCATTTGTAAAACGGCTGGAAAGCCAAGCACTTGAATGGTATCTTAAATAAAAGTGTCTGTGATTCAAATTAATAGTAGTAAGTGTGTGTATAAAGCACATGAACCCTCTTAAGTGTTATCTGGACTAATGCGAGTGGTTAGAAATCTGTTCAGAGAATAGAATAATCGTCATTTTATTAAGTCGTATGCGATTAACGATGTCAAAAATGTGTTGTATACTTACATCAGTATATAAGTATCAGTTTATTAAATGAAAATGAGAAAGTTGGTGGAGAATGGCTGAATTAACTCAGAACCATAAAGTTCAAAAAATTGGATTGTTGTTATAGCAATCATTCTTATTGCATCAACTTTAAGAGCGCCATTAACTTCTGTAGGACCTGTGATTCATGAAATTAAAGAAGCGATGTCAATCAACGATAGTATCGCAGGTTTTCTAACAACGATTCCACTCATTATATTTGCAATCGTTTCACCCTTAGTATCTAAAGTTACAACACGTTTGACCATGTCCTATACATTACTTTACTCGACGTTATTGTTAATTGTAGCTTTAATATTACGTATTATGGGTGACTTTAATGTGTTTATTATCGGTACTATTTTATTAGGGGTTGCCATTGCATTTGGAAATGTTGTCCTACCGAGTTATGTAAAGTGGTACTTCCCAATGCAGATAGGACTTATGACTGGCATTTATAGTGGGACAATGAATTTTACTGCAGGATTGGGCGGAGGGTTGAGTCATCCTTTATCTGAAATGACGCTATTAGGATTCAGATTGTCGTTAGTGTTTTGGGTCATATTAGGGCTGGCTGCAATAACGCTTTGGCTATTAACCGTGCGCAGTGGATCGAATCTCGAAGCAAGAACGATTGAAAATGCTGAATTAAACAAAAATAAAAAATTAAATATGATAAAATCTAAAATCGCATGGATGGTTGCATTAACGATGGGATTTCAGTCAATGATTTTTTATACGATGGTCGCATGGGTGCCCTCTATTTTGATGGACAGAGGTATAGATCCTAATACTGCAGGTTATTTATTGATGTTGAATCAATTTGCGCAAGTACCAATGACATTTATATTTCCAGTAATAGCTGCGAAATTAAAAAATCAACGTATTTTAGTGATTATTGTCACATTGCTCTTTTTAATAGGATTTGGATTAATTTTTGCACAATCCTTACCAGTACTTATTATGGGTATGGTTATTGTAGGTTTAGCAATGGGGGCATGTTTTAGCTTATGTATGACTTTCTTTTCAATACGTGCTCGTACTAGCAATGGTAGTATTTCGTTGTCTGGCTTTGGACAGTCTGTTGGTTATTTCATAGCTGCATTTGGTCCATTTTTGATTGGATTGCTTCATGACCTTACAAACAGCTGGGACATTGTCATTATTGCATTTATTATGATGTCTATTTTAGTTTTCATTTTTGGGTTCGCAGCCGCTAAAAATAGAGTGGTGGAAGAAGAAACTTAATACTTTTAAAAAGATATGAATCGAACACAGTGATGATATGAACAGTGACTGTGATTGATTCATATTTATTTTGCTTCAATCGCGTCCTTAAGGGCCTGAGCAAAATCATATAGGGTCATACTCCAATTACTTTGATCAGAACGCGAATTAAATGATAAATCTTGGTTATTAAAGAAAGATTGACGTAAACCTGTAGTCAATTCTAACTGTACACCTGCATTTTCAGCGTTCTTATTGGCAATGTTTTGGCTGTATTCACCTTCTAGATGACTAGGAGATACCTCTACATTAAAGCCATTTTCAGTTAGTTCATTTTCAATTGAATCTTTAAGTGTTTCATCTTTGCCCCCAATGTATATTGTGGCATCATTACCATCTGCCCCGTGAATCATTACAGAACTGGAAACCTTTTGTTGCATTGATTCAATGATAGGTTCATCAAAATTTGTGGAAGTTACATGGAGATCAGAATTGTCTGATGGTCGAATACCTTCAAACGCATAGTAGCGATATGCGCCTTTATTCGCAGTTAATTTTGCGGCTTCAGAAGTTCCAGCTTCAATGTTACCACCGTGAATAGCACCGATAAGTGTGTCACTATTATTATCGTTATAACTGAGTTCCCAATCTGTACCTTCGTTTGTATTATCCATTAAGTCAGTCATAGACTGATAAGTATCTTCAGCTCTTAAATCTGGAGAGAAAATAATTAAAAGCAACATTAACAAGATAGTTATAACAGAGAGACGGAAATTGTAAATTTTGATGAATAAGCGTAATTTATTATTTTGAAAAGACATATATTGCTCCTATAGATGTTAATAAAAATTATATAAATATAATATTATCACTTTATAATGATAAAAATAAAATATTTATATAATTTAAGGGGAGAATGTATAGATGTTTTAGTTGAAAGTTAAATGGGATATACACATGATGTTGTTATTAAAATGTAGGAAATAACTGAATGATAAATATAAATTTAATAACAAAGAAAAGGAGGCTTAAAAATTGATAAAAATTATATCAGCCATAGGTTCAATTGGTACCTTTGTTATGGCATTGTTTTATTTTGTTTCAGTCAGTATTCAACTCTATCAAATGAAGGTCAGTTTTTACCAGCGCTGGATTTCAATCAAATTTTAATTAAACGTAGTAATGAGCAATTACAATTGAAAAATGTTGGTATTGAAAGCGATTCCGAACAAGATTATTTGAAATTATATAACCTAGGTGGCGGAGCAGCTAAAAATATAAAAATTGAAATTTATATTGGCGAACAAGATGTATTACAAAAGAAATATGTGAATATACAACCTAGTAATGAAGGTTATTTATTGCCAATTAATCGTGATGTTTTTAGTGAAATTGAAAAGACAATCAAAAATAATGGCTATGAATCAGATTTAAATGTAAAAATATCATATCAACATAATGTAAGTCGAAAAACACAAGTACTGTATTTAAATGGTATTATTGATAGCTTTAATGTTTATAATGATGAATCTATTTATGAATTACAGTTTTTCAGTAAGAATTAAGCATAGGAAATTGAATTTGTAGTACTTCCTTTTAAAGTGATATGTTGTGTCTATCATTTTGAAAGGAAGTTTTTTAATTGTATGATTAAAATGAAAGATTTTGTTGGACAAGTTCTTTTCAATTACAATACATAAAGAAACTAAAATTTGGAGTGACAAATAATGATAAATGTGAAGGCACCGAATCCAATATTTTTGGAACATGAAGCGTCTGAAAAGGCGATATTATTGCTTCATTCTTTTACAGGAACCGTACGAGATGTAAAACTATTAGCAACAAAATTACATGAAGCGGGATTTACCTGTTATGTACCAGCATACAAAGGACATGGTTTAATGCTTGATGAATTAATGGCATTTGATGTTGATGATTGGTTAGCAGATGCAACGGCCGGTTACCAATTTTTAAAAGATAAAGGATATTCAGAAATTAGTGTGTGCGGTATTTCGCTAGGTGGTATCTTGTCATTGAAATTGGCAGAAAGCAAAGAGATAAGTTCAATAGCGATTATGTCTACACCTTATAGAAAAAGTGATGCGGGTCTTTCGGGTAGACTTGAAGTTTATGGACAGCGTATGGGGAGTTTAGTTGGTCTTGAACAAGCAAATATTGACCAACAGTTGGCTGAAATTGAAAATTATAGTCCTCAGCTATATAAGTTTCAATTATTGGTAGAAAATGTCATGGCGCATTTAAAAGATATTACTGAACCGATTGCAATTAAATATGGCGAGCAAGATGATGATGCTTATGAAACGAGTGCACGTTATATTTATGATCGCATCCAACATGAAGACAAAGAAATGAAAGGCTATGGCCCGTCTAAACATTTGATGACTTATGGTGAGGGTCATCTCGAAGTAGAACAAGACATCATCGCATTTTTTGAAGATTATTAGATAAAATATTCAAAAGGGTGGTATGTGTCAATGAAACAAGTAGAGAGAAGACTTGATAAGTTCGATAAAATTGCACTTGTGATATCGGTAATACTTTTTATCGTGAACGGGGTGTTCATGTTTAATATCATATCTGTTCATAGAGGCGTCTCGTCACTTGTTTTAGCACTATCCATGATAGTACTTTATTATGTCATAGTTAAGAAACAATCGAAAAAACTAGGATACTTGTATCTAATCTGCGCTATTTTATTTTTAATATCTGGAATTATGGCTTTTATATAAAAATAGAACCTATAAACATTTGCTTTAGCCATTTAAAAAATATTTCCAATTTATTATTAAAATGATAGTGAAATATTTAAATAACTCATATGAAGTGATTTTACTGAATAAATAGAATCATGAACAGAACCCCCTCACTGGAAAACTAGGTGAGGGGGTTTTGTATGTGGTTTTCGTCTTTAGTGAATCAGCACAAAAAAGAAAGATGTATTTTTCAAGTTATGGTCTCCAGAATGTATCACAATGGGATTTATCATCTATATTGTATTGAATTATAGATTTTAATAACGTGTAATTTACGTCTTGACTCCATTTTATTCGAAAAAGGTTGCTGGTCTGCGAGTAACCAGCTGCCTCAATTTGTTGTGTATATTCCTTTAAAGCTTTAGCTTCGGGAGCGATTGAAAAATGTTGTTTCGCAACGCTAAATCCAATGATAAATGTGCCGTGATCCGTAAACATAGGTTGATTCCATTTTATTGTTGTTTTTAAGTTAGGAAACGTATCTGCAATCCAGTTCAAAACTTCAGACAATGTTGCTTTGTGTTTGTCGTTATCAATTGTTTCTAAAAATGTATTGAATGTATCCATGATAATGCTCCATTCTATATGTTTTATTAATCAAATGACAATTGCATATATTTGTTTATACTGATTATAACAAATGACGATAATATATATCTTCTTGTAGCTAAAAAAGAGTATTCGTCTACCTCATTTAATCTAGGTAACGAATACTCAATGAATTTCAAATCATATATTTAAGTATGGCATGTCAGACTATTTAAGATGTACTGACGGTTTTATTTTTTAAGAAATAATCAATGATTAATCCAATAAATAATAAAATAATGAATGGAAGTAACCAGCTTAATTGTATATCTGATAATGGTAGCACTTTATATAATGAAATTAATGGTTGGAACAGGTTAAAATCATTAAATATTTGTAACAACGAAATGAATAGTGTCATAAGTGTTGGTAATATAAATGCATATTTCATCTCAAATGGGATGAAAATACTTACCAATGATATAAGGACTAATACAATCGATGTTGGATAAATAAATGTTAAGAGTGGCACAGCGATTTGTAAAATCAATTCTAAGCCTAATGTTGAAACTAAAAAGCCTAATAAAGAAAAGATTAAAACAAACATCTTGTAGGATATTTTTGGTAATTTCTTCATAGCAAAAGCTGCGCAAGCATTAACTAAACCAATACATGTTGTTAAACATGCCAAGATAACGATAACGCCAAACAATAAGTTTCCGATTGAACCAAATACGCGTAACGAATTGAATGTTAATATACCAGTTCCATCTTTAAAGCCTTCATGACTTGTAGTCGCACCCACATACGCCAGTGCAAAATAGATAATTAATAATAATATGGCTGAAATCAGTCCGGATTTAATTACATTTTTTACAAGCGTCTTATGATCGTTTACACCGCTCATTTTAAACATTTGAACGATGACTACGGAAAAGGCTAATGCCGCTACTAAATCCATGGTGAAGTAACCTTCTAAAATACCTGACACGATAGGTGTTTGAGCATATTCGCCACTCGCTTGTCCGATTGAACCTTCAGGATTAATGATTACTAATATACATAAGACTGCAATAATAATAATTAATATCGGCGTTAAATATTTTCCAAGGTTATCAATAATACGATTTGGATAAAGCGCAATTAGATAAACAACTAGGAAAAAGATAAGCGAGAATATAATTAAAGTGAAATGATTATGTACCGGTAAAACATGGTTGGTTCCGATTTCATAGGCAACGTTAGCCGCCCTTGGAATACCATAAAGTGCTCCAATAGATAAATAAATACAGATAGCAAAAACAGTACCAAAGATTGGGTGTACTTTATTCCCAATACTTTCAACGCCACCGTTCATATATGCCACAACGATTACAGTTATGTAAGGAAGTAAAATACCTGTAATAGCGAATCCAGTCATAGAAACCCACATATTTTCTTGAGCTGTATAACCTAACATAGGTGGAAATATTAAATTTCCGGCCCCGAAGAAAAATGAAAATAACATAAGACCAGAAATTAGTATGAGTTTATTCATTCTTAATACCTCGATTTCAAGGAGATTGTCTTGTACAAAACACATGCTACTTTATCATAAATTGAATATATATTCAATGAAATGTCAGATAATTTATAATATTTAAAGTATTTTTCATATGAAAGTTCATGAAACATTCATATGTTATTATAGCTTGCTATGATTGGTGTCATGGTTTTAATAAGGAAATCATGTGTAAAAATATATTGAGTCAGTCATAAAAAAATGTTATAGTAGATGCTATGTCACGCGAACGCTTTAACGCAATAAAGCTTTGTAAAATATAAAGGATGTAAAAATAATGAATAAACAATCACAATGGAAATCCTCGACAGGATTTATTTTAGCAAGTGCTGGCTCTGCTATCGGACTAGGAGCTATGTGGAAATTCCCATATATGGCTGGCATATATGGTGGTGGTGCGTTTTTACTAATGTTTCTAGTATTTACGATATTTGTAGGATTGCCACTACTTATAATGGAATTTACTGTAGGTAAAATGGGGAGAACCTACACAACTAAAATATATGAAAAATTAACGAAAAAGCGTTGGCTTAATGTCATTGGCTGGAACGGTAATTTAGCAGTATTTATATTATTTGGTTTTTATAGTGTCATTGGTGGCTGGATCGTTATATATATCATCAATGTAGCGTTTCAAATATTAACTTTTAGTAATGATCAATTAGGAAGTATAGCATTTGAGACGATTATAGGAAATCCTTGGTTAACCATTACAGGTCAAGGTATCTTCATTTTATTAACAATGATTATTGTTATGATGGGTGTCGAAAAAGGCTTAGAGAAAGCATCTAAATTTATGATGCCATTACTGTTTATCTTTTTAATTGTGATTGTGATTAAATCATTTTCTTTAGAGGGTTCAATGGAAGGCTTGAAGTTTATCTTAGAACCACGTTTAGAAGATATATCCATGGAAGGTGTCTTATTTGCACTTGGACAATCATTCTTCACTTTATCTTTAGGAACAACGGGCATGATTACTTATGCCAGTTATGCTTCGAAAGAAATGACTATTAAGACTTCTGCAGTTTCAATTGTTGCTATGAACATTTTGGTGTCGGTATTAGCAGGAATGGCGATATTCCCAGCAATCGCTGCATTTGGTTACAGTCCAACTGAAGGTCCTGGCTTATTATTCAAAGTATTACCCAAAGTATTTGATCAGATGGCTTTTGGACAAGGATTCTATTTAATTTTTCTAATTTTATTCTTGTTTGCAGCACTGACTTCTTCTATATCATTACTTGAATTAAACGTCTCAAACTTTACTAAAAATGATAATTCAAAACGTAAACCTGTTGCTTTTTATGCTAGTTTATTAGTGTTTATGATTAGTATACCTGCTACATTGTCATTTAGTAGTTTAAGTGGTATTCAATTTGGCGCAGGTTCAATATTTGATAATATGGATTTTTTAGTTATTAACATATTAATGCCTTTAGGTGCATTAGGGACAACGTTAGTGGTAGGACAAGTGCTAAACAAAGATGATTTAAAAGCCCATTTTGGAAAAGATAAATTTAAATTATTTATGCCGTGGTATTATCTAGTGAAATTTATTTTACCGGTCATCATCGTACTAATATTTATTGCTCAATTTATCTAAAATGTACTCGTCGTTATTTGGCGAGTGCTTTTTTGATTGCGCAAAATTAAATTGCACTCTATCGTTGGCTTGATAGCAGTTATTTAGTAAAATCTAATTAAATTATTTATTAAAAGTTTTAATTTTTTAGATACGATGTATGGACTTAATGTCTTAAATTATTCTTTTGATAAATAAAAATTTTCGGAAATGATGTAAGCGTTTTCTTTTAAAGGAGTTGAGTCGTATGAAAGCTTTAATTGGTAAGTTTTTTGAACTGATACCACGTTTTATCGTTAATCTTTTCATATAGTTTTATTTGAATGTGTATAAAATCATTAACCAAGAGGTGTTGAATATGGATAAAAGACAAAACAAGTACAGTATACGTAAATTTACTTTCGGCGCTTCTTCAATTTTAATAGGTTCATTACTATTTTTAGGTGTAGGGACAGCTCAGGCTGCTGAAGAAGACCATCATACTGAAACAAAGGTACAACAATTGAATGGGAATCAATTGGGGAATGATAAACAAGAAAAATTAGTGAATGAAACATCAGCAATACCGGTTGAAAATGATCATACACAAGCGAATGATGAAAAAAATACGAATAATGCAAGCTTACATACTGAACAACAATCCGATCAAACAAAAACAATTGATAATAAAAATACAGTAGATCCGGAATACAACGCAAAAGATAAAGTGCAACAAGAGCATGCAGATGAAGTAGATCCAGAATACAACGCAAAAGATAAAGCGCAACAAGAACAAGCAGACTAAGTAGATCCGGAATACAATGCAAAAGATAAAGCGCAACAAGAGCAAGCTGTTAACAAAACAGCTGAACAACCAAATAAAACTGCTAAACAAGGACAGTATAAAAAACAAGACCCAATCATTTTGGTTCATGGCTTTAATGGTTTCACAGATGTTATTAATCCATCTGTTTTATCGCATTACTGGGGTGGCGACAAATTGGATATTCGCCAAGACTTAGAAAGTAATGGATATGAAACATATGAAGCAAGTATAGGTGTATTAAGCAGTAACTATGACCGTGCTGTTGAACTTTATTAATACATAAAAGGTGGTACTGTGGACTATGGTGCAGCACATGCTGAAAAATATGGACATGACCGTTACGGAAAAACATATGAAGGTGTGTATAAAGATTGGCAGCCAGGACAAAAAGTACATCTAGTAGCGCATAGTATGGGTGGACAAACGGTAAGACAATTAGAAGAACTGTTGCGTAACGGCAACAAAGAAGAAATAGAATATCAAAAAGCGCATGGTGGTGAAATTTCACCATTATATCAAGGTACGAATGACAATATGATTAATTCTATTACGACTTTAGGTACGCCACATAATGGTACAATTGCCGCAGATAAATTGGGTAATGAAGCCTTTGTAAGACAGTTGGCCCTTGATTATGCGAAATTCAAAGGTAATAAAAACTCTAAAGTAGATTTTGGATTTGGACAATGGGGACTTAAACAAAGAGAAGGCGAATCATATGTTAAATATGTACAACGTGTACAAAATAGTGCACTTTGGACAACGCAAGATAATGGTTTCTATGATTTAACACGTGAAGGCGCAGAAAAGTTAAATAAAAAAACGTCCCTAAATCCTAATATTGTATATAAAACCTATACTGGTGAATCTACAAGACCGACATTATTAGGTAAGCAAAAATCTGATATCGGCATGTTCTTCCCGTTCACTGTTACAGGTAATGTGATTGGGAAAGCAGCAGAAAAAGAATGGCGTGAAAATGATGGTCTGATTTCTACAATTTCAGCACAACATCCATTTAATCAGGCATATACAGAAGCAACAGATCAAATTCAAAAAGGTATATGGCAAGTAACACCTATCAAACATGGTTGGGATCATGTAGATTTCGTTGGCCAAGATGAAACGGATTATAGCCATCCAACAGAAGAACTACAACAGTTTTGGCATGGTTTAGCCGATGATTTAGTACGTAACGAACAATTTGATGCATAATTTGTGCGATAAATTTTGCGAAGGAGGTTATGATGACGTCAGGTGACTTATTCGATTTATTAGGTTCTTTCTTCAGAGTAATAAAATCTTTATTCTTTTAATAAAATAGTAAAATATGATATCAGTTCGCTAAGATGATTTGAACATCTAAACGTAAGTTAGCTATTCACGTAAAGCTTATTAAGTAAAATCGTATTTAAGCTATATATCACAAGCTCTTTCTTAAAGTAGGCACGCAATATGTGTAAACTTTTTAGGAAGAGCTTTTTTATGGATGAAAGTATATTTATTAAATGATCATGCGTATAATATGTACTAATAGTTGGGAGGCGTTTCAATGATTCCATTTTCAAAAGGTGAATTAGCAGTCATAAACGATGCTATAATTGATGAAATTTATTATTGGAAGTATGAAGAAAAGCTACAAGCAGCTAAAAAATGGAATGGACCGTATATTAATGAACCCAAAATAGATAAATCTACATTTTTTGAGCGAACGAAACAAGGGCGTTACATTTATCCAAATGTAGAAAGTACGTTAGCTATTATGGCTGATGGTCAATTTATAGGTACAGTTGGATCGTACTGGGTGGATAAAAATACAAATTGGTTAGAAATAGGTATTGTCATCTATGATACAAAGTTTTGGGAAAGTGGTATTGGTTCTGAAGTATTTAAATTGTGGGTAGATTATTTATTTGAACAGAACTTTGTACATCGACTTGGTATTTCCACTTGGTCTGGTAATAAACGGATGATAAAACTTGCAATGAGGGTAGGTATGAAAGAAGAAGCTTGTATTCGCCAAGCAAGAATTGTAGAAGGCCACTTATATGATGCGATTAAAATGGGCATACTGCGTGAAGAATGGGCAAACGTAAATGATTAACATGGAAAAGGTTAAAAAGGAGTCAGCGCTTGCACCTATGCTCTAATAAAAAAGGGGCTTGAGACAACAATTTATGTCCCAAACCCATCAAATAATTTTTAAAAATTATTTACCTGTGAATAAACCAACGATTTTTTTGATGATATCAATGATAAAGCTCATGTAACTCACCTCGCTTTGTTTTGTTACCCTTACTTTAATATAATTGCGCTCAATTGTATTGAGTAATACCTAAATGGTAAAAAAGCATTCGCAAATGGTATAGCGAGGAAAAATAAAAACAATTGCGCATGCTAAAGTGTCTTGAATGGAATTGTTTTATTTTTTCAGCAAAATGAATAGGCCGAAACTTCATTAGAAGTTTCGGCCTATTCATTCATATACACAGCAGTTAGCTGTTTTTTTAAATGTAAAACACAAGTTCATGAAATAGATTGCTAGTATAACTAGAACATGATATTAAAATCGTTTAGTCATGTTTCAAATGTGGTTCTAGTGCTAGAAATAACTATTAATAACAAGCGACATTACGCTGCTACTTGCCTATAAAGAAAATTTAGTCTGTGATAGCTCCTTTTGAAGCGGATGACACAAGCTTAGCATACTTAGCTAGCGTACCTCGATTGGCTTTTAAAGGTGGTGCTTGCCATTGTTTGTTACGACGCTCAAGTTCTTCGTCTGATACATCAAAACTAATTTCAAGTTTTTCTGCGTCAATGGTAATCGTGTCGTTTTCTTCTAATAATGCCATCGGACCGCCAACTTGTGATTCTGGCGCTGCGTGTCCGATAACAAGACCATGAGAACCGCCAGAGAAACGGCCATCTGTGAGTAACGCTACAGATTCACCTAATCCCTTACCCACAAGAATGGATGATGCAGATAGCATTTCAGGCATGCCAGGTGCACCTTTAGGGCCAGCATATCGAATAACGACCACGTCACCTGGTTTGATTTCGTCATTTAAGATGGCTTTGGTAGCCTTAGATTCGGAATCAAATACGCGTGCGGGTCCTTTGATATAAGTTACGCTCAGACCTGAGATTTTTGCAACGGCGCCTTCTGGGGCAAGATTTCCTTTCAAGATAACAAGCGGTCCAGTAGCATGTTTTGGATTGTCAAAATCAATGATAGATTTATTATCGGTTAGGTCAGGTTGTTGTTCAAGGTTTTCAGCAACAGTCTTGCCAGTTACGGTCAAGCAATCTCCATGGATTAAGCCTTTGTCATGTAATAATTTCATAACTGCTGGAATACCACCGACTTCATCAAGATGTGCCATGACATATTTACCACTTGGTCTCAAGTCAGCGATATGTGGGACACGCTTACGAATTTTTTCGAAATCATCAAGTGTTAAATCGACTTCGATTGTATGTGCAATAGCAAGTAAATGTAAAATTGCATTGGTAGATCCTCCAAGTGCCATGACTACAGTAATTGCATTTTCAAATGCTTCTTTAGTCATAATATCTTTTGGATAGATGCCTTTTTCTAATAGTTTATAAACGGCTTTACCTGCTGCTCTGCTGTCTTTGGATTTATTTGTAGAAACTGCTGGATGCGAAGCACTTCCTGGTAAACTCATGCCCATGGCCTCAATAGCAGATGACATCGTATTGGCAGTGAACATACCACCACAAGCACCGGCCCCTGGACAAGCGGCACATTCTACTTTGTGAAGTGCCTCTTTATCTATTTCGCCATTATTATACTGTCCGACGCCTTCAAAGGCAGAAACAGCATCTAAATCTTTACCATCCAATTTCCCAGGCAATATTGTGCCGCCATAAACAAAGACAGCTGGTAAATTAAGACGAGCGATACCAATCATACATCCCGGCATGTTTTTGTCACAACCACCAATAGCGACAAGTGCATCTAAATTTTCAGCACTGACAACTGATTCTATAGAATCCGCGATAATTTCACGACTTGGTAAAGAGAAGCGCATACCGTCTGTTCCCATTGAAATACCATCTGATACTGTAATGGTATTGAAAATAAGTGGCGAAGCACCTGCCTCACTAATGCCTTGTTTTGAAGCACGAGCTAAACCATCAATATGCATATTACATGGCGTGACTTCACTCCAAGTACTTGCAACACCAATCATTGGTTTTTGAAAATCTTCATCTTCAAAGCCGAGTGCCCGTAAATAAGCTCGATTGGGTGTACGACTGACACCTTCACTAATTACTTTGCTGCGAATACGTAAATCTTTTTGTTGTTCGCTGTGTTCTTTAGTCAAATAATTACCCCCATTAAAATAGTTTGATAGATATTGAAATATGAATTTAAAAGTTTGAAAAATCAGAAAAATTGAATTGTTAAGCTATAACAACTTTAAAAACATCGAATATACACCGTATCTATTTATTAGTCTAGTGTCAAATCTATCAATACATATATGTATTGTCTTACCCGTTTTTGTTATTTGCAAATAATAAAAATTGAAAAAATCGATAAATGTGTAATGTAGATAAATTGTATTAGTCTAGCAAAATTTATTAAAATGAATTGTATTAGTCTAGCAAAATTTATTAAAATGAATTGTATTAGGGAGTATTTTAAATTTAAAAAGGGTGAAGACAATGACCGATTTTAAACCATTAGAAGATTACTTAAATATTAATACAGAAAATTATCGTGACAATGATTTAACAACAATAAATCATTATATATATCAATATGTTATTAATGTACCTTTTGAAAATATCAATGTGCAAAATAAACAACCGATTGCTTTAGACGATGAGGCGATGATTTATAAAATTGTTTCAGAGCACAGAGGTGGTTATTGTTACGAACAGAATCGTTTGTTCCATAGTTGGATAACGTCCAAAGGGTTTGATGCTTATATGATATCAGCAACAATCAATACGGGTAATGGGTGGGCCATGGCCGGTTCTCATATGGCATTAATTGTACAAATAAATCAAGAAAAATATTTAGTGGATGTGGGTTATGCCGATGTACCTAAACAAGCGATGCCATTAAAAAATGAAACGGAAGTGATTGAGGATGTGAATGGAAAATTTCAAGCGTCGTGGATTGATACGCAAACGATTGATATGAGCAAATATAAAGATGAGGCTTGGGAAATTCAATATCGCGCGATTGACAAAGCGCAAGCAATCATGGATTTCGATGAAGCGATTCATTTTAATCAGTATGATGCGCATTCTATATTTGTAAAAAAATTAATTGTTAGTAAAGCAAAGTTGTATGGACGCGTAACATTATCTAATAATCATTTAACGATTACGGATCATGGTGAAAAAGAAAAAATTCCTGTAACACAAAGTAATTATCAGACACTATTAAAAGCATATTTTGGTATAGAAAATATAAAATTACGACCTTTTGAATAAATCTTTGTTGTTTGCGGTTTAATTTGAACGCAACCGAGTTGTTCTCTTTTGTAATGATAATGTAATATAATTAATATACTCATTTACAGGTCGAGGGTGTATAATAAACAGGTGAGTATAGAGATGAAGCGAAAAAAGAGAATATTTGGGAGGTTTACATAAATTGCGTAAAAAAATTATTGCAACTGTAATCGGGACAAGCGCATTAGCTGCAGTTACTTGGACAAACGCAGATGCTGCAACAACTTATAAAGTTAAGAGCGGCGATTCATTATGGTCAATAGCGAATAAATATAATATGTCAGTGGCTAAGTTAAAGTCGCTTAATAATTTAACGTCAAACGTTATTTTTCCGAATCAATCGTTGAAAGTATCTGGTTCAACAAGTTCTAGTACATCGTCAAATACATCTACGGGATCAACATACACGGTTAAATCGGGTGACACTTTATCAGGGATTGCTGCAAAATATGGCACAACGTATCAAAAAATTATGAGCCTAAATGGTTTATCAAATTTTAATATTTATCCGGGACAAAAATTAAAAGTATCAGGTGCAGCGTCTTCAAGTAGCTCAAATACTTCAGGGAACACAAGTAGTGGCAGCACAACAACCTATACAGTTAAATCGGGTGACTCATTATCAGCGATTGCTGCAAAATATGGCACAACGTATCAAAAAATCATGAGTTTAAATGGTTTAACTAACTTTAATATTTATCCAGGTCAAAAATTAAAAGTATCAGGTAAAGCATCTACAGGTGGTTCAGGATCAAGTTCTACTGGATCTGCTGGGTATAAGACACCTGTCTTTAATCATTCAAATTTATATGACTGGGGTCAATGTACGTGGCATGTATTCAATAAACGTGCCCAAATTGGTAAAGGAATTAGTACATATTGGTGGAATGCCAATAACTGGGATACAGCTGCTGCAGCGGATGGTTATACAATAGACCGCAAAGCGACTGTTGGTTCTATCTTACAATCTGATATGGGCTATTATGGTCATGTAGCGTTTGTAGAATCTGTAAATGCTAACGGTAGTATAACGATTTCTGAAATGAACTATAGTGCATCACCAGGTATTGTGACTTATAGAACAATTCCTGCTTCACAAGTAAGTTCTTATGTATATATTCATTAATAATAAATTAAAAAAAAGACTCGAAGCATAGTATGGATGTCCATATTGTGATTCGAGTTTTTTTAAATAGAACTTGGGTTGGTTTGTTGGTGACTAGATACTTACTTCACCTTTACGAACAGATTTTAAGCGTTTTACTGTTGAAAATAGTGTGCTCGCAAGTGTGAAAGTTGAAAATACTTTTGCGAATTTACGTGGTGATTTTAAAGCTGTATAAAAATCTAACACAGCCCCAACACTAGTGATGGCAATGCTTGCGTAAATTAATTTTTTATTTCTTGATTGATAGGCATACCAATTAAAGCCTTCTACAGCAATGCCTACAAAATTAAGTGTGTTAGAAATGCGATTTATTTTAGTTTTTTTAGCCATTTATCGTAAAGCCTCCATTTTTGAAAATAGTTATCTTGTTTCGTATTATACCATTAATATACATTCAATTAAGATTGTCTGAAATTTAATGTGTATGGATAATAAAATATGATAACATAAGCGTTGATAGTATAAAACCAGTTTGATTCATTAATATAAAGTTAGTATGGAACGGAAATTGATGCTGTGGGGTGTTGAGTAATGATTAAATGTGTGTGTTTAGTAATTGAAGAACAAGAGAAATTATTGCTTGTTCAGTCAAGGAATAGAGAAAAGTATTATTTTCCAGGCGGCAAGATTGATATAGGAGAGACGTATAAACAAGCGTTACAAAGAGAATTAAATGAAGAACTACAATTAGATATACCTGAGTCATCTTTAATTTATATGCATACCGTTGTTGGCGAAGCCTACCCACAAAAAAATATGAAAACAGAACTCAATTGTTTTTATACGACGGCAGATATAGATTGGTCTACCTTGGTACCAAGTCAAGAAATCACTGATTTACAATGGATAGATAAAAAGGATGAACATAAAATTGCGCCTGCCGTTATTACATGGATAGAAGAACAGCAACATTTTAAAAATATAGAACGAGAGATATCTTTCGTTGAGCTTGTTCCCTATACTGAGAAATTAATAAGTGATGTGAAGCATATAGCGTTAGATATTTCCGATCGTCAATTCACTAAGACACCTGTTGAAAATATCAAACTCGCAGCGCATGATAGTGAAAGGCATCCTACGCTAATTTATAATCATAAGCACCAATGTGTTGGCTTTTTTACTTTACATGAGGGGCAAGGCGTGGCACCATATACTACAAATAAAGTCGCAATATTTTTTAGGTCATTTAGCATTGATAAAAACCAACGTGGGAAAGGTTACGCTAAAAAAGTAATGGATGCACTGCCAGGCTACTTGAGTAAACAATTTCCAGATATAGATGAAATTTATCTCACTGTTAATAATGACAATATCGTAGCACAAGCATTGTATAAACAGGCCAATTATGAAAATGCGGGAACATCTACTTTAGAAGGTCGATCTATTTATATTTTAAGGCGGACAATTAAATAGTTATGATATGGAATGCGTTAGAAAAGGTAACATAAAGTGTTATTTTTCCTGACGCATTTTTGCTATTCATATGGAATGGGTTTATGCTCCGGTATAAAGGAGTGAGTGCTATGAATATGAATGATACATTATTTTTGTTTCTTTGTACGTTACTAGTGTGGTTAATGACACCGGGGTTAAGTTTGTTTTATGGGGGATTGGTTCAATCTAAAAACGTATTGAATACAGTCATGCAAAGTATGTCGGCAATTGTTATAGTAACGTTTGCATGGATGTTATTTGGATTTAGCTTTAGTTTTGGATCTGGGAATTCATTTTTTGGAGATTTTACATATATAGGTTTAGCTCATGTTGGTTTTAGTACACAATCAGCAATTTCACCGCATATACCTTTAGCGCTGTTTATGCTATTTCAGTTGATGTTCTGTACCATTGCAGTTTCAATTTTATCAGGATCAATAGCTGAAAAAATGAAGTTTATACCTTATTTAATTTTTGTGTTTTTATGGGTTATCTGTGTATACAGTCCTGTTGCACATTGGGTATGGGGTGGAGGTTGGATTGATCAATTAGGTGCGATTGATTATGCAGGTGGAACAGTTGTGCATATAACGTCTGGTATATCTGGTTTGGTCTTAGCAATTATGATTGGTGCAGGGAAAAACTTTGATAAAAGACCGCCACATAACCTTATTATTACACTTATTGGCGCAATTTTCGTTTGGATTGGGTGGTATGGATTTAATGTAGGGAGCGCATTGTCGTTTAATAAAATAGCGATGATTTCATTTGTGAATACGGTGCTCGCAGCGAGTGCAGGTGCCTTAGGTTGGTCAATGATAGAGTATTGCATGAAGAAAACGACGAGTTTGATAGGTATGTTGTCGGGCATGCTTGCAGGATTAGTTGCTATTACACCAGCTGCCGGTTTCGTAGGATATATGAGTGCTGTGGTGATTGCGCTTATAGGCGGTGTGTGTTGTTACTTCGTCATTAATTACATTAAAGGGAAATTACATTATAATGATGCCTTAGATGCATTTGGCATACACGGTGTAGGGGGGGTGGTCGGTGCACTTTTAACTGGTGTATTTCAGTCACATCATATTAATGGCGATGTGGTAAATGGGCTTTTATTAGGCGGAGGTATGATGCCCGTAATCAATCAGTTGATAGCTGTAGCTATTACCATTGTATTTAGTGGGATCATGACTTTTATTATTGCGAAAGTGATTGCCCAATTTAGTGAACTAGGGACAGATACAGAAGAAGAGGCACAAGGCTTGGATTATGTTGTACATGGGGAGCGCGCTTATTTTAGTGGCGAATTAAATAAATTAAATAGACGTAAATAAATATAAAAAACCAGTCTGAAACAATCGTTGATGTTTCAGACTGGTTTTTAGTTAGTTATGAGATGGCAGCACTGAACATACAATTTATGACATCTATGATTACATCCACAGCGCAACATAATATGAGGTAGGATGATGCTTTGAAACAATACAAAGAAGAACTGTGGATACGCTGTCCTTAAAATTAACGATGGGTGTCTGGTGCTTTTTGATTTTTGATTAATAATGCTGTTAACCATGCAGTAATTGGGATGCTTATAGCAACTGCGATACCGCCAAGAATAATAGAAATGAATTCTTGTGCGAAAATTTTAGAATTTATAATGTGCCCAAAGGAATAGTTAAGCTTGAAAAACCAGAAAAACAATGTCAATTGACCACCGAAATAAGCGAGATATATCGTATTGGCTGATGTTGCTAATATTTCACGACCGACCCGCATACCTGAATGAAATAATTCTTTTTGTGTTAAATTAGGATTTGTTTCGCTTAATTCATACATTGGAGAACTGATTGTAATAGCTAAATCAATAACAGCGGCGATCACGGCAAGTACGATGGTAAATACCATAAATTTCACCATATCTATACCGATATTCATAGAAAAGATATAAGTTTCGTCCTGTTGTTCGGTTGTAAACCCTTGTAAATGTCCGATTGAAACGGATAAATATATAGCTGCGATTAATATGACTGTCGTAACGATTGTAGCGTAAAATGCAGCTTTTGTTTTTGTATTATAGCTATTTAGTACAAACAAATTACAGGCTGCAATAACAATGCAGAATATAAGTGTAACTAGATAAATAGGCACACCGAATATGATGAGTATAATTGAAATAAATAAAATGACAAAATTTAAAAACAGTGTCAGATAAGAAATCAATCCCTTTTTCCCACCAAAGATCAACATTAATATAAATAATATGAGACCTAATAATGTTATCGCACTCATGATTTAACACCTCGCAATTTAAACCAAACTTGCATCAATAGAATGGTGATGGGAATTGTTAAGACAATGCCAATACCACCCGTGATTGCCCGGGAAATTTCCAATGACCAATTCATAGAAATTGTATACGTAATGGTGTTTGCATTTTTTAAGTAAATTAGGAGCATAGGCAAACTTCCGGATAAATATGAAAATAGTAATATATTTGTCATTGTTCCCATAATGTCTTGTCCGATGTTACATCCTGCAAGTGCCCAACGTCTCATACTGATATCAGGTGTACGACGTAGAATTTCAGCCATACCACTGGCAATTGTAATAGCAACATCCATGACAGCGCCTAGTGAACCAATCATGACAGAAGCTAAGAATACTTCCTTTGGTGGCAAGGTTAGAAAACTCATAGTTTCGAATTTTAAACCAGAGCCATCAGTTATTTGAATGATGCATTGCGTAATACCTACGCATAAGAATGTGCCAAGTAAAGTGCTGATAATGGTGATGAGTGTCCGCCATTGCCAGCCTGTGACGAGGACTAGCGTTAATGTCGTAGAAATGAAGATGGCGATGCTCATTAGGCCGAACAGACTGATATTTGGCGATTGATTATGAATATAAATCGCTAATAATACAATACATGTATTGAGCGCAAGAGATAGAATCGATTGTAAACCTATTTTTTTACCTACTAGTAACACGGTTAATAAAAATATACCAGTTATCGCAACGACTAAACTATCGCGTTTCTTTTCCGTTATATAGGCGGTGGTGAGATTTTTGTCAACGTGCAATAAGACTTTATCATTTTTTGAAAATGCTTCACTGTCTGCTTGTGACTCGGTATATTCATGTGTGATTGTAGTTGTTTTACCTTCGAATTTACCATTTAAAATATGAATATGTAATGTTTCTTTATGCTTAGTATCTTTGTTGTGATGTTCATCTGACACTTGTGTTGATTGAGTATTGTTTATTTGTGTAATTTGCCCAATCGGTGTGTCATAGAATTTAGCATTAAAAAAAGTGAATATGAATAATCCAACAAAAATAATGCAAAAGGTAAGTACAACCCAATTGAAGGGGCGTGTTAATAATGTTTTAACAGACTTCAAATAAATTCAGTCCTCTCTTTATAGACAATGCGATTATACGCGCATCGAGAACTGAATTCAAAGATTTATGAAAAGTATTTAATGATATGTGGCGCTACGACTTAATAACTGGTCAATCGTAGATAACATGAGTTGAATATCATTTTTTCTATTATCACGACGAATGATGCTACATATGGTCCGTTTTAACTCTGTGTGTTCTAATGAGATATCTATCCATTTTTGGGGATTTTTATCTAAGAGTTGATAAGATGGTGCGATGATATAGCCTCGACCTTTATTTAATAAGTATTGAGCTAACTGTGTACTAGTTACAGTGCGAATAGGCGTTTCTACGACATTAGCTAATGTTTGTTTGATGTGCGGTGGCAAAGCATAGAGTTCATAAATCGATTTGTTTGAAAATTGTATTAAAGGTGGATTCGTTGCCATAGTAATTGGATCATCTTTAGGGACGTAGATATGAAAATTTTCTTCAAATAACGGATTTATTTTTAATGATGTATTTTGTTTGATTTTTTGTGTTAAATCCATAAAGGCGATATCGATTTGGTTTGTAATGAGAGCGTTCAATATTTCGCTTTCTTTCATTAGAATAGGTTCAATAATAGAATCACTGTTATTTTCAAATGCTTGTATCAATAAAGTGAGTACTTGAGAAATATAACATTCAACATAGCCGATTCTTATAATGAAGTGATTTGACTCTGATTGATTGTGGAACAAACGGATTGTTTCATCAAGTTGGTCGATAATTTTGGTTGCTTCGGAGAAAAACTGTTTTCCTTCATCTGTTAAATAAATATTTCGACCTTCTCTTTTGAATAGGGTAACTTGAAGTTCATTTTCAAGATGAGCAATTTGGCGACTGATTGCTGATTGTGCAATATTTAATTCTAATGCTGCTTCTGATAAATGTTCTCTTTTTGCAACTTCTATAAAATATTTCAATTGTTTAATTTCCATGTATAACCCTCTTTTCAACAATTGTTCTAATAATTAGAATGATATCATCTATTATATATATTGAACAGATTGATCAACTGCTATATAGTTTACTTACTTATTTAATTTTCAGAATTTTCGTAAAAGAGGTGAAGATCATGGTCGAGTATAAAGAGAAATTGGGGTTATATGATAGTCGCGAGGAACATGACGCTTGTGGTATAGGATTTTACGCCAATATGGATAATAAAAGAAGTCATGATATCGTGGAAAAATCATTAGAAATGTTACGTAGATTAGATCATCGTGGTGGTATAGGTGCTGATGGTGTCACAGGTGATGGTGCAGGCATTATGACTGAAGTACCATATGCATATTTTTCACGACACCTTGATTTTGATATACCTGAAGAAGGTCAATATGCAGTAGGTATGTTTTTTACAAACGAAAAAATTAAAGGTTCTCAACATGAAGCGCAGTTTAACGCGCATTTTGAAGCGGAAGGTCTAACTGTGCTTGGCTATAGAGAAGTGCCTGTAGATATTAACGCGATTGCAGCACATGTAGCAGAAACAATGCCGTATATTCAGCAAGTATTTGTTGCGTTAAATGATACTTCACATATAGAGCGCACATTATTTTTAGCGAGAAAACAAATTGAAAATTACGCAAATCAACAACAATTGGATTTGTATTTCACGAGTTTATCGCATAGAACAATTGTATATAAAGGTTGGTTGCGTTCAGATCAAATTAACGCATTATATGAAGATTTGAATCATGAAGATTTCGTGTCAAAACTAGGTCTGGTTCATTCTCGTTTTAGTACAAATACTTTCCCGAGTTGGAAACGTGCACATCCTAATCGATTGTTAATGCATAACGGTGAAATTAATACAATTAAAGGTAATGTAAACTGGATGCGTGCAAGACAGAATGAGCTTATAGCTACCATTTTTGGTGAAGATAAGGATAAAGTCAAAGATATTGTAGATGAAGATGGTAGTGATTCTGCAATTGTTGATAATGCATTAGAATTTTTATCTTTAGCTATGGAACCAGAGCGAGCGGCAATGCTGATGATTCCAGAACCTTGGTTATACAATAAAGCAAACAACGCTAATGTACGTGCGTTTTATGAATTCTATAGTTATTTGATGGAACCATGGGATGGACCGACGATGATTTCATTCTGTAACGGCGATAAGATTGGTGCGCTAACAGATAGAAATGGTTTGAGACCAGGTCGCTATACCATTACTAAAGATAATTATATTGTCTTTTCATCAGAAGTAGGTGTAGTAGATGTACCAGAAGACAATGTTGCATTTAAAGGCCAATTAAACCCAGGAAAATTACTATTAGTTGATTTTAATGCACATAAAGTGGTTGAAAATAATGAATTAAAAGCACGTATTGCAGATGAACATCCATATGAGAGTTGGTTGAGTCAATTTAAAGTTGATTTGAATTTAGAGCATGTGTCTTATCAACCATCTTCTTGGAATGAAGCAACATTAACACGTATGCAAAAACAATTTGTCTATACCAAAGAAGAAATAGATAAATATCTTACAGAATTGGTTGAAAGTAAGAAAGATCCTATTGGTGCGATGGGTTATGATGTGCCGATAGCAGCATTAAATGAACATGATGAATCACTCTTTAATTATTTCAAACAATTATTTGCACAAGTTACTAATCCTCCTATTGATGCTTATCGTGAAAGGATTGTAACGAGTGAGTTGTCTTATTTAGGTAGCGAGGGGAATTTGTTACAACCGAGTGAAGATGCGTTAAATCGTATTCAATTAAAACGCCCTGTCATGACGGAAGCGCAGTTAAATGTCATTGAAGAAAGCCGATTTAATGTCGCGCGTTTATCAACGGTATATCATGATGATTTAGAAGACGCGCTAGATGTACTTGGTAATAAAGCTATTCAAGCAGTAAAACGTGGAGAAGAAATTTTAGTTCTCGATGATAGTGTTTTAGTTTCAGAAAAAGGTTACGCGATGCCGATATTATTAGCTGTGAGCCATGTTCACCAATTGTTGATCAAAGAAGGATTGCGTATGCGAACAAGTATTGTTGCTTTGTCGGGCGAAGCAAGAGAGGTTCATCACATTGCTTGTTTGCTAGGTTATGGTGCTAATGCGGTTGTGCCATATTTAGCGCAACGAACAATTGAAGAATTAGTGCAAAATGAACGTTTAGAAGGGGATATTTCTGAAAATGTTCAAACTTATACAGATACATTGTCTGAAGGTGTAATTAAAGTAATGGCTAAAATGGGTATTTCAACAGTTCAAAGTTATCAAGGGGCACAAATCTTTGAAGCAGTTGGATTATCAGATGAGGTTGTTGAAAGATATTTCACTGGAACGCAAACAAAATTATCTGGCATATCACTTGAGATGATTGATAAAGAGAATAAATCTAGACAGACACCAAAAAGTGAGTACATTGAATCGGGGAGTACATTCCAATGGCGTAAGCAAGGTCAACGCCATGCTTTTAACCCTACATCTATTCATTTATTGCAACATGCGTGTCGATTGAATGATTATGAAAAATTCAAAGCATTTTCAAACGAAGTTAATCATAAGCGTACGGATCATATTCGTCACTTGATGACATTTAAATCATCGCAAACACCAGTCGATATCAGTGAAGTAGAACCTGCAAGTGCAATTGTTCAACGTTTTAATACAGGTGCAATGAGCTATGGTTCTATTTCTGAAGAAGCCCACCAAACATTAGCAGAAGCAATGAATCAAATGGGTGGTAAAAGTAATAGCGGTGAAGGCGGAGAAAATCCAGAGCGCTTTATAGTTGATGAAGAAGGACGTAATCGTTCAAGTGCGATTAAACAAGTGGCATCCGGTCGTTTTGGTGTGACAAGTGACTACTTGCAACACGCAAAAGAAATACAAATTAAAGTTGCGCAAGGCGCTAAACCAGGGGAAGGCGGACAATTACCAGGAACCAAAGTATATCCATGGATAGCTGAAGTAAGGGGCTCAACACCAGGTATTGGCTTGATATCACCACCGCCGCATCATGATATTTATTCGATAGAAGACTTAGCACAGTTAATACACGATTTAAAAAATGCCAATAAAGATGCCAATATAACAGTTAAGCTCGTATCTAAAACAGGTGTTGGTACCATTGCAGCGGGCGTAGCAAAAGCCTATGCCGATAAAATTGTTATTAGTGGTTACGATGGTGGTACAGGGGCATCACCGAAGACGAGTATTCAACATGCAGGCGTGCCATGGGAGATTGGATTAGCTGAAACGCATCAAACATTGATGATGAATAACTTGAGATCACGTGTGAAGGTAGAAACAGATGGTAAGTTACTCACTGGCAAAGACGTAGCCTACGCTTGTGCGTTAGGCGCTGAAGAATTTGGCTTTGCGACTGCACCATTGGTTGTTTTAGGATGCATCATGATGCGTGTTTGTCATAAAGATACATGTCCGGTTGGTATTGCAACACAAAATAAAGACCTACGCGCACTATTTAATGGTAGAGCGGATCACGTTGTGAATTTTATGCATTTTGTTGCTGAAGAATTGAGAGAGATTCTTGCGGAACTAGGATTGAGAACAGTGGATGAATTAGTAGGTAGAACGGATTTGTTAACGCGTAAAACCAATCTTGCAACGCGTCAACCTAAAGCTGCATCTATGAATGTTGAAGCATTATTGTATCAACATGATGGAGATAGATATAAGAAGATTGAACAAAATCATCATTTAGATATAGGATTTGACTTAACTGAATTGTATCCTGATGCACAAACAGCGATAAGATCTGGCCAATCATTCGAAGGTCAATATCGCTTAAACAATGAACAGCGTGATGTGGGTGTTATTACTGGCAGTATGATTACAAGAGCGCATGGAGCAGAAGGATTGAGTGAAGACACGATATATGCACAAACGACGGGTCATGCAGGTCAAAGTTTAGCTGCGTATACACCAAGCGGACTGACAATTCATCATACAGGTGATGCTAATGACTATGTTGGAAAAGGCTTATCGGGCGGAAAAGTAATTGTTAAAGCACCTAATCAACAACGTGAAAATGAAATTATCGTAGGTAATGTTTGTTTTTATGGCGCATCTCACGGTAAAGCTTTTATTAATGGTAAAGCTGGCGAGCGTTTCTGTATTCGTAATAGTGGTGTCCAAGCCGTCGTGGAAGGTATCGGAGATCACGGTCTTGAATACATGACTGGAGGCAGAATCATTATATTAGGAGACGTAGGTAAAAACTTTGGTCAAGGTATGAGTGGTGGCGTTAGTTATGTTTTTCCATCTGATGTAGCGCAATTTAAAGCGCAGAATCAACTTGAGAGTTTAGACTTTGATGCGATAACAGTAGATGAAGAACGCAACGTCGTCAAAGATATGTTAGAAGCACACGTTAAATATACCGACAGTACTAAAGCGAAAGAGATATTAGCAGATTTTGATCATATTGCAGATAAGGTAGTAAAAGTGATACCAAAAGATTATAAATTAATGATGCAAAAGATAGATTTGCAAAAACAACAGACGGATGCTTTGGATGAAGCTTTATTAAATGCCTTTAATGATAAGCGTACGCACTTAATGTCAGAACAACAAAAAACAGCCGTATATTAAATCGTAAAGGAGGGATTGTCATGGGTGAATTTAAAGGATTTATGAATTATGACAAACAACAATTACACGAATTATCTTTAGTTGATCGTTTGAAAAATCATGACGCATTCCAGCAAAGGTTTACAAAAGACGAAGCTGCACAACAAGGTGCACGTTGTATGGATTGTGGTACGCCATTTTGTCAGACAGGTGAACCATTTGGCAGAGAAACGATTGGTTGTCCTATCGGTAACTATATACCTGAATGGAATGATTTAGTTTATAGACAAGATTTTAAGACGGCATATGAGCGATTAAGTGAAACGAATAATTTTCCAGAATTTACAGGTAGAGTATGCCCAGCGCCATGTGAACAATCATGTGTTATGAAAATAAATCGTGAATCAGTAGCTATTAAAGGTATTGAAAGAACGATTATTGATGAAGCATATGAAAACGGTTGGGTTAAACCAATTGTGCCAGAACAACGTAAAGATGAGTCTGTAGCCATCGTTGGTAGTGGCCCAGCAGGATTAACGGCAGCAGAAGAACTTAATAAATTAGGTTATCATGTAACGGTATATGAACGTGCGCATGAAGCGGGCGGTCTACTGATGTATGGCATACCTAATATGAAATTAGATAAAGATGTCGTGCGTCGTAGAATATCTATTATGGAAGCTTCGGGCATCCGATTTGAAACAGATACAGAGATTGGTGTCGACGTGAGTAGAGAAGCATTAGAAGAGAAACATGACGCAATCATCTTATGTACAGGATCTCAAAATGCGAGAGATTTACCATTAGAAGGGCGTATGGGATTCGGCATACATTTTGCGATGGATTATTTGACGGAGCAAGGTCAGTATTTGAATGGTGAAATCAAGGAACCAACGATTTCTGCAGAAGGTAAAAATGTGGTCGTTATTGGAGCGGGAGACACGGGAGCCGATTGTGTTGCAACAGCACTTCGTGAAAACTGTAAGTCTATCGTCCAATTTAATAAGTATACGAAACAACCTGAAGCGATTGAATTTGATGAAAATACCTATTGGCCATTAGCAATGCCAGTATTCAAAATGGATTACGCGCATAAAGAATATGAACAGCGCTTTGGATTTGAGCCGCGTGCTTATGGTGTGCAAACGATGCGTTATGATGTTGACCGTATTGGTAATGTGAAAGGTGTTTATACTCAAATTCTGGAAGAAACAGACGAAGGCATGGTGGTCGTAGATGGAACAGAACGCCATTGGCCTGCAGATCTAGTATTGTTATCGATTGGTTTCATAGGTACAGAAACAACAGTACCGCATGCTTTTAATATTCAAACAGAAAGAAACAAAATTGTAGCTGACAACAAAGATTTTAGAACCAATCAACCGAACATTTTTGCTGCTGGAGACGCTAGAAGAGGTCAAAGTCTTGTGGTATGGGCTATTCAAGAAGGAAGAGCTGTCGCAAATGCAGTGGATGAATATTTAAAAGAAAAAACATTAGTATAAGGTAATGATTTTAATTGACTTTTGTCATGGACTATAATATTATAAATATTGTGTTTGGAGGAATACCCAAGTCCGGCTGAAGGGATTGGTCTTGAAAACCAACAGGGGCTTAACGGCCCGCGGGGGTTCGAATCCCTCTTCCTCCGCCATTATATTTAAAATACCAAGACTAATGATATAGATAAAGCAAGTATTCAATGAAAAATTTGGATGCTTGCTTTTTTAATGCGCTTTTCTACATATTCGAAATTTAAGTTAGGCTAAGTACTTTTATATAGAAAAAAGATGTAAGGTCATTTCCGTAAATTTATCAAAGAAGTACATGATTATGATGTAACCATCTATAATTTGAGCCCCCTAATAACGCCAACTCATTGTTATAGGTGGTTTTAAATATTTAGATTGTAGCCCTGTAGTCGACGAGCAAACCACCCTTTTATGAAAACCTTTACAAAACTTGTATAGACAAGTTATACTTCTAGTAATATCTAAAGTTTAATTATAAGGGAGTGAATCATCATGGCTGTTAAAAAGAAAGATGTACAAGATATCGTCGAAGCTATTGGGGGCAAAGACAACTTGGACACAGCAACACATTGTGTGACACGTCTAAGACTGGTCTTGAAAGATGATGATAAAGTAGATAAAGATAGATTGAGCAATAATGATTTAGTGAAAGGACAATTTAAAGCAGACAACCAATACCAAATCGTTATTGGACCTGGCACAGTAGATGAAGTTTACAAGCAATTCATCCAAGAAACAGGTGTCAGTGAAGCATCTAAGGATGATGCAAAAGCGGCAGCAGCGAAGAAAGGAAATCCGATTCAAAGGTTGATTAAGTTATTGGGAGATATCTTTATACCGATTTTACCTGCAATCGTAACTGCTGGTTTACTGATGGGGATTAATAACTTACTGACGATGGAAGGGTTATTTGGTCCAAAGCCACTGGTAGAACAATTTCCGCAGCTAGGTGATATTTCGAATATTATTAATGTCATTGCAAGTACAGCGTTCATATTCTTACCCGCGTTAATCGGTTGGAGTAGTATGCGTGTGTTTGGTGGGAGTCAAATTCTCGGTTTGGTTTTAGGCTTGATTTTAATGAATCCACAGCTTGTATCACAATACGATATAGCGAAAGGTCATATTCCAACCTGGGATATACTTGGTTTAGAAATTAAGCAATTAAACTATCAAGGACAGGTATTACCGATCTTGCTTGCTGCATATGTATTAGCGCAGATTGAAAAATTCTTAAATAAATTTGTGCATGATTCAATTAAAATGTTGGTCGTTGGACCTGTAGCACTATTGATTACAGGGTTCTTAGCATTTATTGTTATTGGTCCTGTTGCGTTATGGCTAGGTACTGGCATCACAAATGGCGTAACATTTGTGTTTGAACATGCTGGTTGGTTAGGTGGTGCCATCTATGGTTTGTTCTATGCACCATTAGTTATTACTGGTTTACACCATATGTTCTTAGCAGTTGATTTCCAATTAATGGGTAGTCAGCTTGGTGGCACATATCTGTGGCCAATTCTTGCAATTTCTAATATCTGCCAAGGTTCTGCAGCATTTGGTGCTTGGTTCGTTTATAGAAGACGTAAAATGGTCAAAGAACAAGGTTTAGCAATGACTTCAGGCGTTTCAGGTTTCTTAGGTGTCACAGAACCTGCACTATTTGGGGTGAATTTACCACTGAAATATCCATTTATCGCCGCGATTTCAACTTCTTGTATCTTAGGTGCAGTATTAGGTGCGACGCGTGTGCTAGGTAGTGTTGGTGTTGGTGGTCTTCCAGCATTTATTTCAATAAAAAGTGAATACTGGGGAGTATATTTAGTAGTGACAGCTATAGCATTTGTAGTTCCTGCCATATTAACAGTATTCCTATCAAGATTTAGTAAAGAAGAAGCGAAAGAAATGGTTGAAGAATAGGCGTCAATGACAGAGAAGTACAATTAAACTCGCTAAAATTACTTAGCGGGTTTCTTTTTTAAAATATTAAAAGTAGAGGTGGCAATAATATGCAACAAAATGATTGGAGAAAATCAGTCGTTTATCAAATTTATCCGAAGTCATTTAATGATACGACAGGTAGTGGTGAAGGTGACTTACAAGGAATTATTGAAAAATTAGATTATATACAATATCTCGGTGTGGACTATATTTGGCTAACACCGGTATATGAATCGCCTATGAATGATAATGGTTATGATATTAGCAACTATTATAAAGTGAATGAGAAGTTTGGGACAATTGAAGATTTAGAAATGCTAGTGGCTGAAGCGCATAAAAGAGATATCAAGGTTATGATGGACATCGTGATCAACCATACGTCAACAGAGCATGAATGGTTTAAACAAGCATATGCTGATAAAAATAGTCCTTATAGAGATTATTATTTCTTTAGAAGATCGGCAAATGAAGAACCACCTACGAATTGGGAATCCAAATTTGGTGGAAATGCCTGGAAATATGATGAAAAAACGGATGAATATTATTTACATTTATTTGATGTGACACAAGCAGATTTGAACTGGGATAATCCTGAAGTCAGACGTGTGCTATACGACATCATTAATCACTGGATTGATTTTGGAATAGATGGTTTTCGATTCGATGTCATTAACCTCATTTCAAAAGGTGAATTTAAAAACTCCGAAAAAATCGGCAAAGAATTCTATACAGATGGTCCACGTGTTCATGACTATTTACACGAAATGAATCAGCAAACATTTGGTGATAAACAATTAATGACTGTTGGCGAAATGTCTTCGACAACCATAGATCATTGTGTGAAATATACTTCGCCTGAACGACAAGAATTAAGTAGTGTGTTTAATTTTCATCATCTTAAAGTAGATTATGTAGACGGAGAAAAATGGTCGAATGCTAAATTAGATTTTCATAAGTTGAAAGACATTCTAATGGAGTGGCAACTTGGTATTTATGAAGGTGGCGGTTGGAACGCGATATTTTGGTGTAATCACGATCAGCCTCGTGTCGTTACGCGTTTTGGTGATGACACATCTGAACCACTACGTAAACAAAGTGCTAAGATGCTAGCGACTGTACTGCATATGTTGCAAGGGACGCCATATATTTACCAAGGCGAAGAAATTGGTATGACGGATCCAGGCTTTAATGACATTAAACAGTATCGTGATGTTGAATCTTTAAATGCTTATGACAAAATGAAAGCAGCAGGATATGAGGAGCAAGAAATTTTAACTATTCTTGGACAAAAATCACGTGATAATTCTAGAACGCCTGTTCAATGGACAGCAGGTGAACATGCTGGTTTCACTTCAGGTACACCATGGATTGATATCCCTAATAATTTTGATAAAATAAACGTTGAAGCAGCTGTTGAAGATGAACAATCCATACTTCAGACATATCGACATTTAATTCAATTACGCCATGAGCATGACATTATTACTTATGGAAATATTGAACCACTATACATGGATCACAATGAATTGTTTATATATAAACGTCATTATAAAGGTGAAACTTGGATAGTGCTTGCAAACTTTTCAAAAGAACGCATAGAAATACCAGAAGGATTAAAGTTAGATGGCGAAGTCATAGTGCAATATGGCCAGTTGATAGATGGAAAGATTGATGGATTTGGCGTCATAGTAGTTGCACAATAATCTATAAAAGGCAGTGAGCGAAACGATGACACAGAAGAAATTTATTACGATATATGAAACATTGCGGAAAGATATTATTGAATCACGTATATCGTATGGTGCTCAATTGCCATCGGAACATGAATTGGTAGAATCTTATCAGGCATCACGTGAAACTGTGCGTAAAGCGCTAAATTTACTCGTTAGAGAAGGAATGATACAAAAGATTCGAGGGAAAGGTTCTATTGTTATTTATCAAGGTGTAACAGAATTTCCTTTTGCTGACTTAACCAGTTTTAGAGAAGTGCAACGCGGACTAGGTTTACAGCATGACACAGAAGTGAAGATGATCGAAAGCATTACTGCGGGCGATGTTCCGAGAGTCAAAGAAGCTTTAAATATTAGTATGAATACTGTCTTATGTCATGTGGTACGTACTAGAAAAATAGATGATAGAGTAAAAATCATTGATGAAGACTATCTAATAGAAGAAATTGTGCCGAATGTTACAGCGGAAATTGCTACAAACTCTTTATATCAATACATTGAGGAAACATTAGGGTTGGAAATTAGTTATTCAAACAAATCTATAACATTTGAACCGTTTGGAGAGATGGAGTATGAAGTGTTTGGTGAAATCAATCCAGCGTATACAGCGACGGTACGTGGCATTGTTCATTTAAAAGACACTACGATATTTCAGTATAATATTTCTAAACATTTAGCGACCGAATTTAAATTCAATGATTTTTCTAGACGTCATAAACTATAAATGTACAATGATAAGACTGATGTGTGAAGGATTTGTAAAGGTTTTACTAGCCATGCAAAAGGTAATACTTGCATTCTAATATGAGATTATAGTATGATATATCTTGCCGTGCTAGGTGGGGAGGTAGCGGTTCCCTGTACTCGAAATCCGCTTTATGCGAGACTTAATTCCTTTGCTAAGGGTGCGTTTTTGTGAAGTCTGCCCAAAGCACGTAGTGTCTGAAGATCTCGGTCCTATGCAATATGAACCCATGAATCATGTCAGGTCCTGACGGAAGCAGCATTAAGTGGATCATCGTATGTGCCGTAGGGTTGCCGAGATTTAGCTGTCGACTTTGGTAACGTTTGTGATACGCATTCGAAGCGAAGGTGCACGGTTTTAATTTTTAAAACTAATGAAATCATATACATATATAAAGAGTGACTTATCTTTTGATAGCGGTCACTCTTTTTTTATATTAAAATATAAACAATACTTTGATGGCATATTGGAACCGTCTTAAAACTTGTTGGAAATCGATGTTATGACATTAAAGTCTTGAACTGAACGTTTGGGGGGAAACCAATGCAAATATATTTAAGTACGCTAACTGAAAATGATTATGACACAAGCTTGAAAGCAATCGAAGCAGCATTTGCAGATGTTACAGAGTCGAATCATGATGAACAAAATTTGGTAGCTAAACTGAGGAACGCACCTGAGTATAATTATGAGCTTGAAGTGGTAGCTAAAAATAATGACGGTGATGTGGTCGGTCACATTATGCTATCTGAAATAACAGTCATTAATGGAACGAAGCGATATACTGTTCTGGCATTAGCCCCACTATCAGTATTGCCGGAATATAGAAATAAAGGCTTGGGTAAGGCGTTGATACAAGCTGTAGAAGAACGTGCGAAAACACAAGACTATACAACCATTATAGTGCTAGGTGACCCAAAATATTATAATCAGTTTGGATACGAACCAGCAGCAGATTATGACATAACATGTCCATTTGACGTGCCTTCAGAATATTTCATGGTAAAATTCCTGTGGGATCAACTATTAGAACAGCCTCAAGGTGATGTCGTGTACTCAGAAGCTTTTAATTGATATTCAAAGTACGAAGTTCAATGCTATAATAGTTTGTGAATGCAATTGGAGGTGCGAAAGTGAATTATCAAGCTTTATATAGAATGTTCCGACCGCAGAGTTTCGAAGATGTTGTAGGTCAAGAACATGTAACTAAAACACTACGCAATGCAATTTCAAAAGAGAAACAATCCCATGCATACATTTTCAGTGGTCCAAGAGGGACAGGTAAGACAAGTATTGCGAAAGTGTTTGCGAAAGCAATTAACTGTCTTGAACGTTCAGATGGCGAACCGTGTAATGAATGCGCAATTTGTAAAGGGATTACACGAGGGACTAACTCAGATGTGATTGAAATTGACGCTGCGAGTAATAATGGTGTAGATGAGATTAGAAATATTAGAGATAAAGTAAAATATGCGCCGAGCGAATCAAAGTTTAAAGTTTATATTATTGATGAAGTGCATATGCTAACTACAGGTGCTTTCAATGCATTGCTTAAAACATTGGAAGAACCACCAGCACACGCTATATTTATCTTAGCAACGACAGAACCACATAAAATACCTCCGACAATAATATCAAGAGCTCAAAGATTTGATTTTAAAGCGATAAGCCAGGAAGAAATTGTGGAAAGATTAAAGTTTGTAGCGGAATCGCAAGCGATTGAATATGATGAAGCGGCATTAAACTTTATCGCCAAAGCATCCGAAGGTGGTATGCGTGATGCATTGAGTATCATGGACCAAGCAATTGCTTTTGGAGATGAACATTTAACGTTAGAAGATGCATTGAATGTTACTGGTAGTGTAGATGCGAAAGCTTTAAATGAATTATTTAAGGAAGTTGTAGAAGGTGATGTGAGAAACGCCTTCTCTACGTATCATCAATTCATCTCACAAGGTAAAGAAGTAAATCGTTTGATTAACGATATGATCTACTTTGTCAGAGATACAATCATGAATAAGACATCTAATGAAGAAACTGAATATGATGCGCTGATGCATTTTGATTTAGAAGTACTTTACAAAATGATTGGTATCATTAATGATACACTCGTTTCTATTAGATTTAGCGTAAACCAAAGTGTGCATTTTGAAGTCTTGTTAGTAAAAATCGCAGAAATGATAAAAGAAAAACCAGAAAGTGTTCAAACATTAGCGACTACAAGTGTAGCAACAGAACCAAACAATGATGTGTTACTGCAAAGAATGGAACAATTAGAAAGTGAATTAAAAACACTTAAAGCGAATGGTGTAACAACGAGTGCGCAACCACAACAATCAAAACGTTCTACAACTAAAAGTAGTCAGTCTAAAAATGCATTTTCTATGCAGCAAATTGCTAAAGTATTAGATAAGGCTAATAAAGATGATATCAAGCAGCTTAAAGATCACTGGCAAGAAGTGGTTGATCATGCTAAAAGTAATGATATGAAGTCATTGGTCAGTCTTTTACAAAATTCTGAACCGGTGGCTGCAAGTGAAACGCATGTACTAATTAAATTAGAAGAAGAAATTCATTGTGAAATCGTGAATAAAGACGATGAAAAACGTGAAAATATCGAAAATGTTGTTTGTAATATTATAGATAAAACCGTTAAAGTGGTTGGCGTACCTGCAGACCAGTGGATGCGTGTGAGATCAGAATACCTTCAAAATAGGAAGCAAGGAACATCAGAAGATACACATAACAATGGTACGGATATAACAGAACCTGAAGAAGTAGACGTAGTTCAGAAAGCGAAAGACCTATTTGGTGAAAGTACGGTAAATATCATAGATGAAGAGTGATACATGACAATGATTAAAAAGGCATGTATAATGAAACGAAAGATGAATGATATTCAATATAATATATAAGTTTTAAGGAGGATATATTTATGCGCGGTGGCGGAAATATGCAACAAATGATGAAACAAATGCAAAAAATGCAAAAGAAAATGGGCGAAGAGCAAGAAAAGCTTAAAGAAGAAAAAGTACAAGGTACAGCTGGTGGCGGTATGGTTACTGTAACAGTTTCTGGTCATAAAGAGGTGCTTGACGTGGAAATTAAAGAAGAAGCGGTAGACCCTGATGATATTGAAATGTTACAAGACTTAGTAATTGCTGCAACGAATGAAGCAATGAATAAAGCTGATGAACTTACACAAGAACGTTTAGGTAAGCATACGCAAGGCTTAAACATCCCTGGAATGTGATCATATGCACTATCCTGAACCAATTTCGAAACTAATTGACAGTTTCATGAAACTGCCAGGCATTGGGCCAAAAACAGCTCAACGTCTGGCGTTTCATGTATTAGATATGAAAGAAGATGACGTTGTACAATTTGCTAAGGCATTAGTAGATGTGAAACGAGAACTTACTTATTGTAGTGAGTGTGGGCATATTACAGAACAGGATCCTTGCTATATATGTCAGGATAAACAACGAGATCGCTCGGTTATTTGTGTAGTCGAAGATGATAAAGATGTTATTGCAATGGAAAAGATGAGAGAATATAAAGGTTTATATCATGTCTTGCATGGATCTATTTCGCCGATGGATGGTATTGGACCAGAAGACATTAATATCCCTAGTTTGATTAACCGACTCAAAGATGAAGAAGTTAAAGAACTTATATTAGCGATGAACCCTAATTTAGAAGGTGAATCGACAGCGATGTATATATCTAGATTAGTAAAACCTATTGGAATTACTGTCACTAGATTAGCTCAAGGTTTGTCTGTTGGTGGCGATTTAGAATATGCTGATGAAGTTACATTATCTAAGGCTATCATGGGCAGAACAGAGATGTAATATGGTTGAAATACAATATGAAGTAAGCGATAAAGCTATCTTAAACAGATAGCTTTATTTTTTTGTAAATAAAATTAAAAAAAATGTAAAAGAAATCAAAGTATGGTTATTGAGCAGTAAATCTATGATAAGTGTAGTGTTACAATCTTTAAATTGTCTAAAACCGTACTTTAAAAAATATATGTATAAGGAGGTTTGCTTTTTGATGAAAACGCAATGAAAACACGGAGTTATAGTGTAAATTTTACCGTTGTTAAAAGTAAATTAAGCGTGTATAGTATTATCTTGTCGGACGAAACAAAACGACAAACACAAAAACGAAATGAAAAACACAACGAAAAATAATTTTTAAAAGTTCTTGACTTTCTGAGTCAAAGCGAGTAAAATTAATTCTTGTGATTGAAGAAATGAACATTGAAAACTGAATTGCAATATGTCAACGTTAATTCCGAACGCAACATTAAATTGTTGGTTCAAAACAAGTGTTAGAGATAACACAAATTAGTATTTTATGAGCTAATCAAACATCATAATTCATTTATGGAGAGTTTGATCCTGGCTCAGGATGAACGCTGGCGGCGTGCCTAATACATGCAAGTCGAGCGAACAGATAAGGAGCTTGCTCCTTTGACGTTAGCGGCGGACGGGTGAGTAACACGTGGGTAACCTACCTATAAGACTGGGATAACTTCGGGAAACCGGAGCTAATACCGGATAACATTTGGAACCGCATGGTTCTAAAGTGAAAGATGGTTTTGCTATCACTTATAGATGGACCCGCGCCGTATTAGCTAGTTGGTAAGGTAACGGCTTACCAAGGCAACGATACGTAGCCGACCTGAGAGGGTGATCGGCCACACTGGAACTGAGACACGGTCCAGACTCCTACGGGAGGCAGCAGTAGGGAATCTTCCGCAATGGGCGAAAGCCTGACGGAGCAACGCCGCGTGAGTGATGAAGGGTTTCGGCTCGTAAAACTCTGTTATTAGGGAAGAACAAATGTGTAAGTAACTGTGCACGTCTTGACGGTACCTAATCAGAAAGCCACGGCTAACTACGTGCCAGCAGCCGCGGTAATACGTAGGTGGCAAGCGTTATCCGGAATTATTGGGCGTAAAGCGCGCGTAGGCGGTTTCTTAAGTCTGATGTGAAAGCCCACGGCTCAACCGTGGAGGGTCATTGGAAACTGGGAAACTTGAGTGCAGAAGAGGAAAGTGGAATTCCATGTGTAGCGGTGAAATGCGCAGAGATATGGAGGAACACCAGTGGCGAAGGCGACTTTCTGGTCTGTAACTGACGCTGATGTGCGAAAGCGTGGGGATCAAACAGGATTAGATACCCTGGTAGTCCACGCCGTAAACGATGAGTGCTAAGTGTTAGGGGGTTTCCGCCCCTTAGTGCTGCAGCTAACGCATTAAGCACTCCGCCTGGGGAGTACGACCGCAAGGTTGAAACTCAAAGGAATTGACGGGGACCCGCACAAGCGGTGGAGCATGTGGTTTAATTCGAAGCAACGCGAAGAACCTTACCAAATCTTGACATCCTTTGAAAACTCTAGAGATAGAGCCTTCCCCTTCGGGGGACAAAGTGACAGGTGGTGCATGGTTGTCGTCAGCTCGTGTCGTGAGATGTTGGGTTAAGTCCCGCAACGAGCGCAACCCTTAAGCTTAGTTGCCATCATTAAGTTGGGCACTCTAGGTTGACTGCCGGTGACAAACCGGAGGAAGGTGGGGATGACGTCAAATCATCATGCCCCTTATGATTTGGGCTACACACGTGCTACAATGGACAATACAAAGGGCAGCTAAACCGCGAGGTCATGCAAATCCCATAAAGTTGTTCTCAGTTCGGATTGTAGTCTGCAACTCGACTACATGAAGCTGGAATCGCTAGTAATCGTAGATCAGCATGCTACGGTGAATACGTTCCCGGGTCTTGTACACACCGCCCGTCACACCACGAGAGTTTGTAACACCCGAAGCCGGTGGAGTAACCATTTATGGAGCTAGCCGTCGAAGGTGGGACAAATGATTGGGGTGAAGTCGTAACAAGGTAGCCGTATCGGAAGGTGCGGCTGGATCACCTCCTTTCTAAGGATATATTCGGAACATCTTCTTACGAAGATGCAGGAATAACATTGACATATTGTATTCAGTTTTGAATGCTCATTGGAGTATTCATTGCATTATTTTGTACATTGAAAACTAGATAAGTAAGTAAAATTTATGATTTTACCAAGCAAAACCGAGTGAATTAGAGTTTTTTAACAAGCTTTGAATTCAAAAAGAAATAATCGCTAGTGTTCGAAAGAACACTCACAGATTAATAACATTTTGGGTTTTCAACCGACTTGTTCGTGTTGAAAGTCAAAAAAGATTAAGTTATTAAGGGCGCACGGTGGATGCCTTGGCACTAGAAGCCGACGAAGGACGTTACTAACGACGATATGCTTTGGGGAGCTGTAAGTAAGCTTTGATCCAGAGATTTCCGAATGGGGAAACCCAGCACGAGTTATGTCGTGTTATCGATATGTGAATACATAGCATATCTGAAGGCAGACGCGGAGAACTGAAACATCTTAGTACCCGCAGGAAGAGAAAGAAAAATCGATTCCCTGAGTAGCGGCGAGCGAAACGGGAAGAGCCCAAACCAACGAGCTTGCTTGTTGGGGTTGTAGGACACTCTATACGGAGTTACAAAAGAACAGACTAGACGAATCATCTGGAAAGATGAATCAAAGAAGGTAATAATCCTGTAGTCGAAAGTTTGTTCACTCTTGAGTGTATCCTGAGTACGACGGAACACGAGAAATTCCGTCGGAATCTGGGAGGACCATCTCCCAAGGCTAAATACTCTCTAGTGACCGATAGTGAACCAGTACCGTGAGGGAAAGGTGAAAAGTACCCCGGAAGGGGAGTGAAATAGAACTTGAAACCGTGTGCTTACAAGTAGTCAGAGCCCGTTAATGGGTGATGGCGTGCCTTTTGTAGAATGAACCGGCGAGTTACGATTTGATGCAAGGTTAAGCAGTGAATGTGGAGCCGTAGCGAAAGCGAGTCTGAATAGGGCGTTGAGTATTTGGTCGTAGACCCGAAACCAGGTGATCTACCCATGACCAGGTTGAAGTTCAGGTAACACTGAATGGAGGACCGAACCGACTTACGTTGAAAAGTGAGCGGATGAGTTGTGGGTAGCGGAGAAATTCCAATCGAACCTGGAGATAGCTGGTTCTCTCCGAAATAGCTTTAGGGCTAGCCTCAAGTGATGATTATTGGAGGTAGAGCACTGTTTGGACGAGGGGCCCTTATCGGGTTACCGAATTCAGACAAACTCCGAATGCCAATCAATTTAACTTGGGAGTCAGAACGCGGGTGATAAGGTCCGTGTTCGAAAGGGAAACAGCCCAGACCACCAGCTAAGGTCCCAAAATATATGTTAAGTGGAAAAGGATGTGGCGTTGCCCAGACAACTAGGATGTTGGCTTAGAAGCAGCCATCATTTAAAGAGTGCGTAATAGCTCACTAGTCGAGTGACACTGCGCCGAAAATGTACCGGGGCTAAACATATTACCGAAGCTGTGGATTGTCCGTAAGGACAATGGTAGGAGAGCGTTCTAAGGGCGTTGAAGCATGATCGCAAGGACATGTGGAGCGCTTAGAAGTGAGAATGCCGGTGTGAGTAGCGAAAGACGGGTGAGAATCCCGTCCACCGATTGACTAAGGTTTCCAGAGGAAGGCTCGTCCGCTCTGGGTTAGTCGGGTCCTAAGCTGAGGCCGATAGGCGTAGGCGATGGATAACAGGTTGATATTCCTGTACCACCATTATTCGTTTTAAGCGATGGGGGGACGCAGTAGGATAGGCGAAGCGTACGATTGGATTGTACGTCCAAGCAGTGAGATTGAGTGTTAGGCAAATCCGGCACTCTTAAGATTGAGCTGTGATGGGGAGAGGAAATTGTTTCCTCGAGTCGTTGATTTCACACTGCCAAGAAAAGCCTCTAGCTAGAATTGTGGTGCCCGTACCGCAAACCGACACAGGTAGTCAAGATGAGAATTCTAAGGTGAGCGAGCGAACTCTCGTTAAGGAACTCGGCAAAATGACCCCGTAACTTCGGGAGAAGGGGTGCTCTTTAGGGTTAACGCCCAGGAGAGCCGCAGTGAATAGGCCCAAGCGACTGTTTATCAAAAACACAGGTCTCTGCTAAACCGTAAGGTGATGTATAGGGGCTGACGCCTGCCCGGTGCTGGAAGGTTAAGAGGAGTGGTTAGCTTCTGCGAAGCTACGAATCGAAGCCCCAGTAAACGGCGGCCGTAACTATAACGGTCCTAAGGTAGCGAAATTCCTTGTCGGGTAAGTTCCGACCCGCACGAAAGGCGTAACGATTTGGGCACTGTCTCAACGAGAGACTCGGTGAAATCATAGTACCTGTGAAGATGCAGGTTACCCGCGACAGGACGGAAAGACCCCGTGGAGCTTTACTGTAGTCTGATATTGAAATTCGGCACAGCTTGTACAGGATAGGTAGGAGCCTGAGATACGTGAGCGCTAGCTTACGTGGAGGCGTTGGTGGGATACTACCCTCGCTGTGTTGGATTTCTAACCCGCACCATTTATCATGGTGGGAGACAGTGTCAGATGGGCAGTTTGACTGGGGCGGTCGCCTCCTAAAGAGTAACGGAGGCGCTCAAAGGTTTCCTCAGAATGGTTGGAAATCATTCATAGAGTGTAAAGGCATAAGGAAGCTTGACTGCGAGACTTACAAGTCGAGCAGGGTCGAAAGACGGACTTAGTGATCCGGTGGTTCCGCATGGAAGGGCCATCGCTCAACGGATAAAAGCTACCCCGGGGATAACAGGCTTATCTCCCCCAAGAGTTCACATCGACGGGGAGGTTTGGCACCTCGATGTCGGCTCATCGCATCCTGGGGCTGTAGTCGGTCCCAAGGGTTGGGCTGTTCGCCCATTAAAGCGGTACGCGAGCTGGGTTCAGAACGTCGTGAGACAGTTCGGTCCCTATCCGTCGTGGGCGTAGGAAATTTGAGAGGAGCTGTCCTTAGTACGAGAGGACCGGGATGGACATACCTCTGGTGTACCAGTTGTCGTGCCAACGGCATCGCTGGGTAGCTATGTATGGACGGGATAAGTGCTGAAAGCATCTAAGCATGAAGCCCCCCTCAAGATGAGATTTCCCAACTTCGGTTATAAGATCCCTCAAAGATGATGAGGTTAATAGGTTCGAGGTGGAAGCATAGCGATATGTGCAGCTGACGAATACTAATCGATCGAAGACTTAATCAAATTTTAAATGTTTTGTTTGGTTGAATCATATTTTACTTACTATCTAGTTTTGAATGTATAATTTCATACATTTCATTGTCTGGTGACAATGGCAAGGAGGTCACACCTGTTCCCATGCCGAACACAGAAGTTAAGCTCCTTAGCGCCGATGGTAGTCGGACTTACGTTCCGCAAGAGTAGGACGTTGCCAGGCAATCAGAGACCCAAGCGGGTCTCTTTTTTTGTGTCAAAAAAGCTTAACTTCTCCAGTTCGAAGAACTGAAAAACCTAAAATAAGCTATTATGAGAAAGCGTTTGAAACTGACGAACTGAACAAAAGACGAAGCGAGCTTACAAGCGGTGTTGATTAAATGAACATACGAGTCAAAACTCGTATGTAAGAATATTTAGTTGAATATAATGACTATAGAGAAGTCGCTAGGGACATGTTAAAATATAGGGACATATAAAATAGAATTTCAGTTTGAAAAGTAGGGGATTTAATGACATTACCATTAACAGATCGGCTCAATCATTTATTGAATAAGAAACCAATTTCCATGCATGTACCTGGCCATAAAAATATGACGATAGGCTATTTAAATGAGTTGAAAATGGAAATGGATATGACAGAAATTACAGGATTGGATGATTTGCATCAAGCTGAAGATGTTATTGGGCAAAGTATGCAACATATCAACAAGCATCCTGATTATGATGCTTACTTTTTAGTCAATGGAACGACATCCGGTATATTAGCAGTGATACAAAGCTTTTCTAAAGTAAAGGGAGAGTATATCATCGCAAGAAATGTACATAAATCTGTTTTTCATGCTTTGGATTTAGCGCGTGCTTCTAGTAAATTATTAAAAACGAGCGTAAGTAGTAAGACAAAACAGTATGTTGGTCCAGACGAAGTGTCACTAAAAACTCAGGTAGATAAAGCGAAATTAGCAGTTTTCACTTATCCTAATTATTATGGCGAGTGCTTTGATGTAGCGTCTACGATTAAGTATATGAAAGCATGTCAAATTCCTACATTAATAGATGAAGCTCATGGTGCGCATTTCAATTTAATGGGTTTTCCAAATTCTACATTGAATATGGGGGCGGATTATGTTGTGCAGTCTTATCATAAAACGTTGCCATCACTCACGATGAGTTCTATTATTTTTATACATAAAAAGGCGCCGTTACGTGAAGATATATTGAAATATTTAACTTACTTTCAATCTTCAAGTCCATCCTATCTTTTGATGAGTAGTTTAGAATTAGCACATGACTTTTATAAAAGCTATGATAGTAGTCTGTTTTTTGAAAAAAGATCACAGTTAATTAAAGTGTTAAAAGATAAAGGTATGCGTATTATTGATGTAGAAGATCCACTCAAATTGAATATTCAGTGTAATGGTTATACAGGAATCGAACTTCAAACACTTTTTGAAAACCAAGAGATTTATGTAGAGCTTGCGGATGACTATCAAGTTTTACTAGTCCTACCTTTATGGCATAAAGGGGATCAATTTCCATTTGATGATTTGTTAGCAAGAATAAGCGCAATAAATATAGAAACAAGAGTTGCGTTTGAAGTAACGGATGTACCCTTTTACAATGAAGAAGGTACGTATGATTATAGAGAAATAGATAAGGTTAAGAAGATAGATATAGATAAAGCATATAATAAAATATTGGCGACGCATTTAACTCCTTATCCTCCGGGTATTCCAATCATGCTAAGAGGAGAAATTATCACTAAAAATATGATAAAATTAATGAATTATTGGTGTAATCATCAAATTAGAGTTGAAGGTATGAAAGATAATAAAATAGAAATTAAGGATGAATAAGATGTCTGCATTTATAACTTTTGAAGGGCCGGAAGGTTCAGGTAAAACTACTGTGATACAACAAGTAGCACAAAAATTAGAAAATCAATACAGTGTTGTGCTCACAAGAGAGCCCGGTGGCGTAAAGACGGGAGAGCAAATTCGTGAGGTATTACTTGAGGGTGACGACATGGATGATCGTACAGAAGCATTATTATTTGCAGCTTCAAGACGAGAACATCTTGTGGGTAAAGTCATTCCATCTTTAGAAAATGGGAAATTAGTATTGTGTGATCGATATATAGATAGTTCTTTAGCATATCAGGGCTATGCACGGGGTATAGGAATAGAAGAAGTAAAGTCTATTAATGAATTTGCAATAAATGGTTTATATCCTGATATTACAATTTATTTAGATGTGAGTGTAGCTGTAGGTCGGGAACGTATTTTGAAAAATCAACGAAATCAAAATCGTCTTGATCAAGAAGATGTAAAATTTCACGAAAAAGTAGTTGAAGGATATAAAAAAATTATTCATAATGAGTCTGAACGCTTTATCGTGATAGAGGCAGATAGAAGCATAGATGAAGTTGTGAACGCAACATATGAATCTATAAGCAAATACTTAGAAAAATTATGATATAATACTGGGAAGAGGTGTTTAGTATGAAAATGATTATAGCAATTGTACAAGATCAAGATAGTCAAGAGCTTTCAGACAAACTTGTTAAACATAACTTTAGAGCAACGAAACTTGCAACAACCGGTGGATTTTTAAGAGCGGGTAATACAACATTCCTATCAGGTGTCGAAGATGACCGTGTAGACGAAATGTTGAAAGTGATTAATGACACTTGCGGTAATAGAGAACAACTTGTATCACCTATAACACCAATGGGTGGAAGTGCAGATTCTTATATACCTTACCCAGTTGAAGTAGAGGTTGGAGGAGCAACGGTATTTGTAATGCCTGTTGAAGCTTTCCATCAATTCTAGAATTATGGTTGCTATATATGGTAACCTTTCAAATTACATTTTTGTTTAGGACACATATAAGATGGTCTTAAGAAATGTGCTTTGTAAGGTAACTATGTATGAGCAGCCTTTTTATATAAAGGAGTAACTTTATGATGGATGAACAAGAAAGACTGACGAAAGCGTATCAATCAAACAAATTGTCGCATGCTTACTTATTTGAAGGCGATGATGGCCAAACAATGCAGCAAGTCGCTATTGATTTTACGAAACTTATTTTATGTAATGGAGATTATCAATGTCAGTTAAAGGTAGAAACATTTAATCATCCTGATTTTATGTATATATCATCAGAAGAAACAACAATAAAAAAGGATCAAGTTGAACAATTAGTACATCACATGAATCAACTTCCAATCGAAGGCGATTATAAAGTGTACATTATTGAATCTTTTGAGAAACTAACAGTTCAAGGCGAAAATAGCATTTTAAAGTTTTTAGAAGACCCTCCAGAAAACACAATAGCCATCTTATTAACTACAAAACCAGAACAAATTCTAGATACGATACATTCTAGATGCCAACATGTTTATTTTAAACCAATTGATAAAACCAAGTTTATTAATCGATTAGTTGAGCGAGAAATTACTAAACCAGTAGCTGAATTGTTAAGTACATATACAACGCAAATTGAAGTCGCTGTTACGCTTAATGAAGAAACCGATTTAATGGCTCTACGCAAGAGTGTTGTTAAATGGTGCCAATTATTGTTAACCAATCGTTCAATGGCTTTGATAGCTATTGTGGATTTATTAAAACAAGCTAAAAATAGAAAATTACAGTTAGTGACATTAGCAGCAGTTAATGGTTTCTTTGAAGATGTCATGCATGCTAAAGTAGGTATGGATCAAGATATGATATATCATGATTTAAAGGAAGATATCAAAGCATTTTCGAAAAAACTAACATACAATCAAATTATTTTGATGTATGATCAAATAACAGAAGCACATAAAAAATTGAATCAAAATGTTAACCCGATGTTAGTATTTGAACAAATTGTAATAAAAAGGGTGAATTAATAATGCAAAATGTAGTCGGAATAGATTTTCAAAAATCAGGTAAAATGGAATATTATTCACCAAAGGGTTTCGATTTAGACGTTGGCGACTGGGTAGTCGTAGAATCAAAAAGAGGATTAGAAATGGGACGCGTGAAATATGCACCATTAGATGTTGCGGATCAAGATGTCACATTGCCATTAAAAGAAATTGTTCGTCTCGCTACAGAAGATGATTTGCTACAATATGAAAAAAATGAGTATGATGCGGATGAGGCAATGGCATTATGTAAAGAGACGATACAACAACACGAGTTAGAAATGAGATTGGTAAATTGTGAATACACACTAGATAAATCAAAAGTTATCTTCAATTTCACTTCTGATGAACGTGTCGATTTTCGAAAGTTAGTTAAAGTATTGGCGCAGAAGTTAAAAACACGTATTGAGTTAAGACAGATTGGTGTCAGAGACGAAGCTAAATTACTAGGTGGTATAGGGCCATGTGGCCGTTCACTGTGTTGTTCTACGTTTTTAGGTGATTTTGAACCAGTTTCTATTAAAATGGCAAAAGATCAAAATCTATCTCTCAACCCCACTAAAATATCTGGAGCCTGTGGTCGCCTAATGTGCTGTCTTAAATATGAAAATGATTATTATGAAGAAGCACGCGCGCAATTACCAGATGTCGGAGACGCTATTGAAACGCCTGAAGGTAATGGAAAAGTCATAGGTTTGAATATTTTAGATATTTCTATGCAAGTTAAAGTCGAGGGCCTAGAGCAGCCACTTGAATATAAAATGGAAGAATTAGAAACATTAAATTAGGAGGCTAATACAACATTGAATCGTAGCGACATATTTGAAAAATTAGCAAATCTAGAAGCCAATATAAACCAAATCAACAGTGATATGGGAAATTTAAAAAAACTTACCGTTGAAGTGATTGAAGAAAATGTCGCCTTACAAATAGAGAATGAAAATTTAAAAACTTTAATAGACAAAGAAGAAAAATCTAAAGCGGTTGAAAATGGGAAAAAGCTACCAAAGAAACAACCGCTACGTAGCAAAGATAATTTAGCAATGCTTTATAAAGAAGGTTTTCATATTTGTAATGGAGAATTATTCGGTAAACACAGAAAAGGTGACGATTGTTTATTTTGTCTTGAAGTATTAAGTGAATAATCGAACTGATTTAAATGGTTAATGTATAATGATGACATGTGATTGAGGATGAGGTGTAGCGATAGGCTTGATTATTAAGCATCGTTATCTCGTCCTCTTTTTTTAGGGAGGAAAGGGAAATGTTGTTAGAGAATGAGAGGTTAGACTATTTATTAAAAGAAAACCTTAGAATTATACAAAATGATAATGTATTTTCTTTTTCGACGGATGCGTTATTACTTGGTCACTTTACCAATGTGAAAAAGCGCGATAATATAATGGATTTGTGCTCTGGTAACGGCGTAATTCCTTTAGTATTATCGAATAAAGGGCAACAAATGATAGATGCTGTCGAAATTCAAGAGCAATTAGTAGACATGGCTAGAAGAAGTATTACATATAACCAACTAGAAGAGAGAATCCATATGTATCAAATGGACTTGAAAGAAGCACATAGATATTTCAAGCCGTCTCAATATGATTTAGTCACTTGTAATCCTCCTTATTTTAAAACAAATCAGCAACACCAACATCAAATAGATGCGCATAAGATAGCGAGACATGAGATAATGTGTACATTAGCAGATTGTTGTTATGCTGCAAGGCATTTGTTAAAGCAAGGTGGTCGATTTATCATGGTTCATAGGGCGGAACGTCTAATGGATGTCTTAAGTCATATGAGAACTTATCAAATTGAACCTAAAAAAATTTATTTTATATACAGTAAACTGGATAAAGCGGCTCAAACGATTGTTGTTGAAGGTAGAAAAGGCGGGAATCAGGGCTTAGAAATTCAACCACCATTCTACATATATAACAAAGATGGCACTTATACCGAAGAAATGAGAGAAATATATTATGGATAAACATTATATATATATTGTTAAGTGTAAAGATGGCAGTCTATATACAGGATATGCAAAAGATATAGAAAAAAGAATTATCAAACATAATAATGGTCAAGGTGCCAAATATACAAAAATAAGACGTCCTGTACAATTAGTTTACCAAGAAATGTTTGATACCAAATCTGAAGCATTGAAACGTGAATATGAAATCAAGACATTTTCACGTCAAAAAAAACTTAAATTAATAAGTGAGGGATAGCTTATGTCAACGTTATATTTAGTAGGAACGCCCATCGGTAACTTAGCAGATATTACTTATCGTGCAGTAGATATATTACGGAATGTAGATTTGATAGCTTGTGAAGATACGAGGGTGACAAAAAAATTATGTGCGCATTATGAGATACAAGCACCACTCAAGTCCTATCATGATCACAACAAAGAACAACAAACAGATTATTTAATTGAACAATTACAAGAAGGTGTGGATATTGCACTCGTATCAGATGCAGGCTTACCACTTATTAGTGACCCGGGATATGAACTTGTTGTAGCTGCAAGAGAAAAACAAATTAGAGTAGAAACAGTACCTGGACCTAATGCGGGTTTAACTGCACTGATGGCAAGTGGGTTGCCTTCTTTTACTTATACATTTTTAGGATTTTTACCTAGAAAAGAAAAGCAAAAACATTCGATATTAGAACAGCGTATGTATGAAGATAGCACGTTGATTATTTATGAATCACCGCATCGTGTGAAAGATACCTTAAAAACAATTCTAAACATAGATGAAGCGCGTAAAGTATCAGTTGGAAGAGAACTTACTAAGAAGTTTGAGCAAATTGTCACAGGCTATGTAAGCGAAGTGATTGAGCAACTTGAAGATGGAAATATTCCGTTGAAAGGTGAGTTCGTTGTCCTTGTTGAAGGTGATGAACATGCAGAGGATACTTCGTGGTTTGAGGATATGTCTATTAAAGAACATGTAACGTATCATATAAATCAAAATATGAAACCTAAAGCAGCTATAAAAGTTGTTGCGGAAGCACGTCATATGAAAACGAGCGAAGTATACGACATTTATCATGAGGTTAATTAATCATTTTATAAGTCTTCAAAAGAGACGTGAAAGTGACTTAATATAAAATCATATATAAACAATAAAAAAGAGTTGAAAAACTCCCATAACATGCGTGATTTATGGTAATGTAGATAAGATAGAGATTATTAACCATTATTAAATCATATCAATAAAAAAGTGGAAAAAACGCATATGAATCGTACACTATCCATATAATTCGTTAATATGAAATGCATATAAAAACAGTACAGAAGCATACGTCTACTTTATTGAAAACAATATTAAATTTAGATATATTAATGATGTAAGAAACGAGGAGGAACATTGATGGCGAAAGAAACATTTTATATCACTACACCAATATATTATCCAAGTGGGAATTTACATATCGGTCATGCTTATACGACAACAGCTGGTGATGTAATCGCACGTTATAAAAGAATGCAAGGCTATGATGTTCGTTATTTAACGGGAACGGATGAACATGGACAAAAAATTCAAGAAAAAGCACAAAAAGCTGGGAAATCAGAAATCGAGTACCTTGATGAAATGATTGCTGGTATTAAAGATTTATGGGGAAAACTAGAGATTTCAAACGACGATTTTATACGTACAACAGAAATTAGACATAAAGAAGTTGTACAACAAATATTTGAACGTTTATTGGCTCAGGGAGATATTTATCTTGGTGAATATGAAGGTTGGTATTCTGTTCCGGATGAAACGTATTATACTGAAACACAATTAGTCGATCCAATTATGGAAAACGGAGTGATTGTTGGAGGTAAGAGTCCTGATTCTGGTCATGAAGTAGAATTAGTAAAAGAGGAAAGTTATTTCTTCAATTTATCTAAATATACAGACCGTTTATTAGAATTTTATGATGAAAATCCTGAATTTATTCAACCGCCTTCACGTAAAAATGAAATGATTAATAATTTCATTAAACCAGGACTTGAAGATTTGGCAGTATCAAGAACATCATTTGATTGGGGTATTCGTGTTCAATCAAATCCTAAGCATGTTGTTTATGTTTGGATAGATGCGCTTGTAAATTATATTTCTTCATTAGGTTATCTATCAGATGATGACAGTCTATTCAAGAAATATTGGCCTGCAGACATTCATATTATGGCTAAGGAAATTGTACGATTCCACTCTATTATATGGCCGATTTTATTAATGGCACTAGACATTCCATTACCTAAAAAAGTTTTCGCACATGGTTGGATACTTATGAAAGATGGGAAAATGAGTAAATCTAAAGGTAATGTTGTAGATCCTAACGTATTGATTAATCGTTACGGTTTGGACGCAACACGTTACTACTTAATGCGTGAATTACCATTTGGCTCTGACGGTGTATTTACACCAGAAGGATTTGTAGAACGTACAAATTATGACTTAGCAAATGACTTGGGTAACTTAGTTAATCGAACAATTTCAATGGTGAACAAATATTTTGATGGTGAACTACCAGCATATCAAGGTCCTAAACACGAATTAGATAAAGATATGGAACAAATGGCACTAGATACCGTCAAAACTTTCCATGAAAATATGGACGACTTACAATTCTCAGTAGCACTTTCAACTATATGGAAATTCATTAGTCGTACTAATAAATATATCGATGAAACGTCACCATGGGTTTTAGCTAAAGATGAGGATCAAAAAGAAATGCTTGGTAACGTAATGGCACACTTAGTAGAAAATATTCGTATTATTGCGGTATTATTAAGACCATTCCTTACACATGCACCAAAACAAATCTTCAGCCAATTAAATATTAATGCACCAGAACTTTTTGAATTAGAAAGTATTGAACAGTATGGCGCATTAACTGAACCGATTATGGTGAGTGGTAAACCCGAACCAATCTTCCCACGTTTGGATAGCGAGGTTGAAATTAGCTATATCAAGGAATCAATGCAACCAGACAAGATTGAAGAAGAAGTTGAGGAAGAGTTGCCTAGCAAAGCGCAAATTGATATCAAAGATTTTGATAAAGTAGAAATCAAGGCTGCAACAATTATTGACGCCGAGCAAGTGAAAAAATCTGATAAGTTATTAAAAATTCAAGTTGATTTGGATAGTGAACAACGTCAAATCGTTTCAGGTATTGCAAAATTCTATCAACCTGAAGATATTATTGGCAAAAAGGTAGCAGTTGTCACTAATTTAAAACCAGCTAAATTAATGGGTAGAAAATCAGAAGGTATGATACTTTCTGCTGAAAAAGATGGTGTACTTACACTTGTAAGCTTGCCTAGTGCAATTCCAAATGGTGCAATAATTAAATAATCACAAATTGAGGGAGCGGAATTAATATGCTAATCGATACACATGTTCATTTAAATGCAGATCAATATGATGAAGATTTAGAGGAAGTCATTGAACGCGCAAGAGAGAATGGTGTGGATCGTATGTTTGTTGTTGGTTTTGATACGCCGACAGTAGAACGTACGATGGAGCTCATTGACCAATATGAATTTATCTATGGCATTATTGGTTGGCACCCTGTAGATGCGATTGATTGTACTGAAGAGCGTTTAGAATGGATTGAAAAACTTGCAGCACACCCTAAAGTGATTGGCATTGGTGAAACCGGATTAGACTATCATTGGGATAAGTCGCCCAAAGATGTTCAACAAGCATTGTTTAGAAAGCAAATTGCATTAGCAAAACGCGTAAATTTACCAATTATCATTCATAATAGAGAAGCGACACAAGATTGTGTAAATATTCTTAAAGAAGAACACGCTGAAGAGATTGGTGGCATTATGCACAGCTTTAGCGCGTCACCTGAAATTGCTGACGATGTTATCAATAAATTGAATTTTTACGTATCATTAGGTGGTCCTGTTACATTTAAAAATGCAAAACAACCAAAAGAAGTTGCAAAGCATGTGCCTTTTGATAGACTGTTAGTTGAAACGGATGCACCATTCCTATCGCCACATCCCTATAGAGGCAAAAGAAACGAACCTGTCCGCGTAACATTAGTTGCGGAACAAATTGCTGAATTACGTGGTGTGAGTTACGAAGAAGTGTGTAAACAAACAACTGAAAACGCAGAACGATTGTTTAAATTAAAAGCATAATCATATTTCAAAAAGGTATCGGTCTGAGATAGAGCTTAGTTGATATAAGGCATACTAAGTGGTAATCACAATTAAAACCGATACCTTTTTTATTTTTATCTAAAATGAATTAAAGTAACGAAAGGTGAAGCAATAAATGAAAATAAATGAATTTATTGTAGTTGAAGGTAGAGATGACACTGAACGCGTAAAAAGAGCTGTTCAATGTGATACGATTGAAACAAATGGTAGCGCCATTAACGAATCAACGTTAAAGGTAATTGCACAAGCCTATGAAACAAGAGGTGTTATCGTATTAACTGACCCTGATTTCCCGGGTGATAAAATCCGCAACACGATACAAAAACAGATTCCCGGTGTGAAACATGCATATATTGATAAAGAAAAAGCTAAAAATAAACGTGGAAAAATTGGCGTAGAGCATGCACAATTAAGTGATATTAAAGAAGCTTTAATGAATGTGAGTACACCTTTTGAAGAAGGTCATGAATCAATAAGTAAAGATGTTTTAATCGATTTAGGATTAATCGTTGGTAAGGACGCACGTCATAAAAGAGAAAAGTTAGGTCGCAAACTGCATATAGGCCATTCTAATGGTAAACAGTTAATCAATAAGTTGAATGCATTTGGCTATACAGAAGAAGATGTTAGGTCTGCTTTAAGTGATGAAGAAGGAAGTGAATCGTAAATGGATTATAAAGATATTGCCACACCAACACGTACGAAAGCTTTACTTAATCAATATGGCTTTAATTTTAAAAAAAGTCTCGGTCAAAACTTTTTAATTGATGTGAATATTATTCATAATATTATTGACGCAAGTGATATTGATGAACAGACAGGTATAATAGAAGTGGGTCCTGGTATGGGGTCATTGACAGAACAATTAGCAAAAAGTGCTAAAAAGGTTATGGCATTTGAAATAGACCAACGTTTAATACCTGTATTAAAAGATACGATGAGACCTTACGATAATGTAACCGTGATCAACGAAGATATACTTAAAGCAGATATCGCACATTATATAACAGAACACCTGACTGATTGTGAAAAGATTATGGTTGTCGCAAACTTACCGTATTATATTACGACGCCAATATTATTAAATTTAATGCAGCAGAAATTACCAATTGATGGCTATGTAGTCATGATGCAAAAAGAAGTTGGAGAACGACTTAATGCACAAGTTGGTACCAAAGCCTATGGGTCACTCTCAATCGTTGCACAATATTATACAGAAACAAGTAAAGTATTAACGGTGCCTAAATCAGTTTTTCTTCCGCCACCTAATGTAGATTCCATTGTTGTAAAATTGATGAAACGTCCAACACCTATCGTTGATATTGACGACGAAAATAAATTTTTCAAAATGACAAAAGCGGCATTTAGTCAAAGACGTAAAACGATCAATAATAATTACCAAAGCTTATTTGTAAACGGTAAAGTGAATAAAGAAAAAATATTAGAATGGTTAGAAGCGGCTGGCATCGATCCTCGAAGACGTGGAGAGACACTTTCAATAAAAGAATTTGCAAATTTATACAATGAATTGCAAAATTTCACAGAATTAGAATTTTAAATTATTGACAAGCGCGTCCGACATTGCTAAAATTGATATTTTATTTGACAAAAACCTCCATTTTGTGTTATTATACAACTTGTAGCGAGGTGGAGCAATATGCCAAAATCTATTGGAGACATCAAAAATTCACTTGATTGTCAATTAGGAAACAGAATTGTACTTAAAGCGAACGGTGGACGTAAAAAAACAATTGAACGTAGTGGTGTGTTAAAAGAAACTTACCCTTCTGTTTTTATTGTGGAACTAGATCAAGATATTTATAATTTTGAACGTGTGTCTTATACATACACTGACGTTTTAACTGAAAACGTACAAGTTTCTTTTGAAGATGATAATCATCAAGAAGCAATTGCACACTAAATAAAAGTAATTAAAGTCATGTTTGATTGTCAGAATCTTACTTTCACAATAGACTTTAATATTCGAACGATTGATATAAAAAGGTATGTTGGTGTATAACGCCGACATACCTTTTTTTTGATTTTTATACATATAAAAGAAAATTATTTTATCTAGTAAACACGTTATTGTAAAATAGTGAATTAAGAAATGATTTGATTTTTCGACATAGTTGAAAGTTTATTTTTTAATTTTTATTTATTTGTATTTTGGCGCAATATATTAACTTTTGAAAAAACCGACAACACAATGATAACAATATGTTAAAATCATTTTATTACCATATCGAAATTGAAAGAGGGTGGGAATATGATTTATGAAACTGCGCCAGCTAAAATTAACTTAACGTTGGACACACTCTTTAAACGAGATGATGGTTTTCATGAAGTTGAAATGATAATGACAACGATAGATTTAAACGATCGCTTATCATTTGAACTGCGTAAAGACAAAAAAATAGTTGTTGACGTAGAACAGACTTATGTTCCCTCCGATAATAAAAATTTGGCATATAAAGCTGCAGAACTAATGAAAAAGACCTATAATTTACAACAAGGTCTGACCATTACGATTGATAAAAACATACCCGTGTCAGCAGGGTTAGCAGGTGGATCGACAGATGCTGCAGCTACGATGAGAGGCATGAATCGTTTATATAAGTTAAATAGACCGTTAGAGGAACTATGTGCATTAGGAATACAAATTGGAACGGATATTCCTTTTTGTATATTAGGTAAGACTGCTTTGTGTAAGGGCAAGGGCGAAATAATCGAATATTTGGATAAACCGCCTTCTGCTTGGGTTGTGGTTGCTAAACCTGATTTAGGTATATCGTCACCAGATATATTTAAGAAATTAGATTTAACACAACCGCATACAGTGCATACTGAAGCATGTGAAAATGCTTTAATTTCTGGAGATTATGAACAATTATGTAAAAGTCTTTCAAATCGCTTGGAACCTGTTTCGGGAAAGATGCATGATGAAATATTAAAAATAAAAGCCAATATGTTAGAAAATGGTGCGGATGGTGCTGTTATGAGTGGTAGTGGCCCGACAGTTTATGCGTTAGCTAGGAAAGAGAGACAAGCAAGACACATATATAACGCGGTTAATGGTTGCTGCAATGAAGTACATATTGTAAGATTGTTAGGCTGAAAAAGAAGGGATGAAATGAATGCGCTATAAAAGAAGTGAACGTATTGTGTATATGACACAATACTTAATGAATAATCCAAACAAATTAATACCACTAACATATTTTGTACAAAAGTTTAAACAAGCTAAATCTTCAATTAGTGAAGATGTACAAATTATTAAAACAACTTTTCAAAAAGAAAAGCTTGGCACGGTTATTACTACGGCAGGTGCTAGCGGTGGTGTGACCTATAAACCAGAAATGAGTAAAGCGGAAGCGACGGAAGTGATTGATGATGTTATTGCTCAACTTCAGGAGAAAGACCGTTTATTACCAGGTGGATATTTATTCTTATCCGATTTAATGGGGAATCCTACTTTACTTAATCGTGTTGGTAAATTAATTGCAACACTGTATATGGATGAAGAGATAGATGCCATTGTAACGATTGCAACTAAGGGGATCTCATTAGCCAATGCAGTAGCGAATGTATTGAACTTGCCAGTAGTTGTTATTAGAAAAGATAATAAGGTTACTGAGGGATCAACAGTTTCTATTAACTATGTCTCAGGCTCATCTAGAAAAATTGAAACGATGGTGCTTTCTAAGAGAACATTACCAGAAAATTCTAACGTGCTCGTGGTTGACGATTTTATGCGTGCTGGAGGTTCAATCAATGGTGTTATGAATTTGATGAATGAGTTTAAAGCTCATGTTAAAGGGGTATCTGTACTAGTAGAATCAAAAGAAGTTAAGCAAAGATTAATTGAAGATTATACATCCTTAGTTAAACTATCTGATGTAGATGAATACAATCAGGAGTTTAAGGTGGAACAAGGCAACAGTTTAACTAAATTTTCTTAAAAGGAGCGATTTCGACATCATGAAAGTTATTAATACTGAAAAGGCACCTGAAGCATTAGGGCCATATTCGCATGCAACAGAAATTAATGGACTTGTGTTCACATCAGGACAAATTCCTCTAAATTTAGAAGGACAAATTGTTAGCGATGATGTAAAAGAGCAAACGAAACAAGTCTTAGAAAATTTAAAAGTTGTGTTAGACCAAGCTGGATCAGATTTAGATTCAGTAATTAAAGCTACTATTTTCATTGCTGATATGAATGAATTTCAAAATATAAATGAAATTTATGGCAAATACTTTAGTAATCATCAACCAGCGAGAAGTTGTGTTGAAGTGGCAAGATTGCCGAAAGATGTTAAAGTTGAAATAGAGTTAATTGCAAAAGTGAAATAAGGATTTATAATTTTTAATAAAATTGTTAAGCTTCTAACAAAGAGATACTAGGGGGGCTCACTACATGAAAGTGACAGATGTAAGACTTAGAAAGATACAAACAGATGGAAGAATGAAAGCGCTTGTTTCAATTACATTAGACGAGTCATTTGTTGTACATGACTTACGCGTAATTGAAGGCAACACAGGTCTATTCGTCGCAATGCCGAGTAAACGTACACCAGATGGTGAATTCCGAGACATTGCTCATCCAATTAACTCAGAAATGAGACAAGAAATACAGGATGCAGTAATGAAAGTATATGAAGAGACTGATGAAGTCATCCCTGACAGAAATGCGCAATCATCAGACGATTCTGAAGAAGCTTAAATAAAATACGTTCAGCTATTTGAGGGAAAATAGTTGTTATATACACGACCGAATAGGGCGGAAAATTTATTTTCAAAATGATTTTTTTGCTCTATTTTAGTAGATGTGACTATTTAAATGGATAACTTAGCTAAAGTGATGCATAAGTGTGACTGATTTTTTATGTGAATATGCAGTACTTTATGGAAAAGTTATTTTATAATTTCGATATAGTCATTTAACGTCTAATTGATATAAACCAGACCGAAACATATATGTTCGGTCTGGTTTTTTGCATATTTATCGCTTTAAAAATAAAAAGTGTTGATTTTAAAAAGGTGACAGAAATGATTTGTTTTAGGGAATGGAAAATAAATGGGAATAAAATGAATATTGGTTAATTTTAAATAATATAAAAATAAGAAATACAAGTTTGACTATGTTGATATTTTCGTAAATAAAAAATTATATTATATTAGAGATATTATAGATTTCGCATAAATTTTGAAGCGCTTCCATAGCTATTCAATAATGACAAATAGGGTTATGCAATTTTTTAATATTAGTAATAAAAATATTTCTATTATATAACATTGGTGCTTTGAGCCTTGAAAGTGTGACTAGCGTTAAATTATAATAGGTAAGAAGTGTATATTTTAATGGAGGGTTAACATACATGCAAAGACATGCAATAGTACTTGCAGCAGGCAAAGGTACGCGTATGAAATCAAAGAAATACAAAGTACTTCATGATGTAGCAGGTAAAACGATGATCGAACATGTTGCAGATAATGTGAAGCAATCTGGAATAGATCAGCTTGTTACCATTGTTGGACACGGTGCAGATAGTGTCAAAGAGACACTTGGAGACACATCGCTTTATAGTTTTCAAGAAGAACAATTAGGTACAGCACATGCTGTTAAAATGGCAAGTGAGCATTTAAGTGAAAGTCAAGGGACGACGTTAGTGGTTTGTGGAGACACGCCATTGATTACGACAGCAACATTGAAATCATTGGTTGAACATCACGAGAACAATCAAGCACATGCAACAGTTTTATCAGCGACAGCAGAAAATCCATTCGGTTATGGACGTATTTTACGTGACTCAGAAGGACGTTTGGTGAGTATTGTTGAGCAAAAAGATGCAACAGATGCAGAGCAACAAATTAATGAAATTAGTTCAGGTATTTTTGCGTTTGATAATCAAGTCCTATTCGAAAAACTAGAATTAGTCAAAAATGACAACGCACAGAGCGAATATTACTTGCCTGATGTACTTTCTTTAATTTTAGAAGATCGTGGTATTGTTGAAGTTTTCCATACGAATGATTTTGAGGAAATCATGGGCGTGAATGATAGAGTAATGCTTAGCGAAGCTGAAAAAGCTTTTAGAAAACGCATTAACGAACAGCATATGAAGAACGGTGTAACAATTATTGACCCTGTGACGACTTATATCGGAGCTGATGTTAGAATTGGTGAAGATACAGTAGTTGAGCCTGGTGTGAAACTCTCTGGCAATAGCGTAATTGGAGAAGATACTGTTATTGGACAACATACGGAAATTACGAATAGTAAAATAGGTTCAAATGTCACAATTAAACAATCTGTCATTAATGAAGCGATAGTGGATGATTATGCTACGATTGGTCCGTTTGCACAACTTCGTCCAGGTGCAGATTTAGGTAAAAAAGTAAAAGTTGGTAACTTTGTTGAAGTTAAAAAATCAGTGGTGAAAGCAGGAGCCAAATTACCTCACTTAAGTTATATTGGTGATGCTGAAATAGGTGAAAGAACGAATGTTGGATGTGGTTCTATCACAGTTAACTATGATGGGATTAATAAATTTAAGACGGTCATTGGTGATGATTCCTTTATCGGATGTAATACGAATCTCGTTGCACCAATTACTTTAGGTAATCGTTCATTTATAGCTGCAGGATCAACAATCACTGATAATGTACCAGAAGACAGTTTAGCGTTAGCGAGAGCTAGACAAACGACTAAAGAAGGTTATTTGAAAAAATAAACACAAATGTTTAGACAAGCTTACTTAAACTGTTAAAATCAATATAGTTAAAGATAATCATAACAATTATTTATGTTGCTGAGCGATATAAGTTTTGCCTTGTCTACAAACCAAAACGAATTGAAAGAATTAATTGGAGGACTATAAATGTTAAACAATGAGTATAAGAATTCTGCTTTGAAAATATTTTCTTTGAAGGGTAATGAACCGTTAGCCCAAGAAGTGGCAGATCATGTTGGAATTGAATTAGGGAAATGTTCTGTAAAACGTTTCAGTGATGGAGAAATTCAAATCAATATTGAAGAAAGTATTCGTGGTTGTGATGTTTTTATTATTCAACCAACATCAAATCCAGTAAATTTACATTTAATGGAATTGTTAATCATGATAGATGCTTGTAGACGTGCTTCAGCAGCGAACATTAATATCGTTGTTCCATATTACGGCTATGCACGCCAAGACAGAAAAGCACGCAGTCGTGAACCAATCACAGCAAAACTTGTTGCAAACTTAATTGAAACTGCTGGCGCAGACCGCATGATTGCATTGGATTTACATGCACCTCAAATACAAGGTTTCTTCGATATGCCAATTGACCATTTAATGGGTGTGCCGATTTTAGCGCAATACTTTAAAAATGAGACAGATATCGACCCTGAAGAGTGTGTTGTTGTATCACCAGACCACGGTGGGGTGACAAGAGCTCGTAAACTTGCAGATATACTTAAAACACCAATCGCGATTATAGATAAACGTCGTCCGAAGCCAAATGTTGCAGAAGTGATGAATATTGTTGGTGAAATTGAAGGTCGAACAGCAATTATTATTGACGATATTATAGATACGGCTGGTACGATTACTTTGGCTGCCCAAGCGTTAAAAGACAAAGGTGCGAAAGATGTTTATGCTTGTTGTACGCATCCCGTACTATCAGGTCCTGCAAAAGAACGTATTGAAAACTCAGCGATTAAAGAACTTGTAGTTACAAACTCCATTCAATTAGATGAAAAACGTAAACCAGAGAATACTAAAGAATTATCAGTAGCAGGGTTATTGGCTCAAGCAATTATACGTGTATATGAACGCGAATCAGTTAGTGTGCTATTTGACTAATAGCCTTTAACAATGTATAATGATTTCGTTCGTGAAATATCACGATAAATAAACATTTGCAAGCAACAGATTGTTGATGGGCAAATGAGGAGCTCTTAGATAGAGCATTTATGAAAGGTGGAAACTGAATATGGCTTCATTAAAGTCAATTATTCGTCAAGGTAAACAAACGCGTTCAGACCTTAAAACACTAAGAAACACTGGTAAAGTACCAGCAATCGTTTATGGTTACGGTACAAAAAATACTTCAGTTAAAGTAGACGAAGTAGAATTTATCAAAGTTATCCGTGAAGTTGGACGTAACGGTGTAATCGAATTAGGCGTAGGTTCTAAAACAATTAAAGTAATGGTTTCAGACTACCAATTCGACCCACTTAAAAACCAAATCACTCATATTGACTTCTTAGCAATCAATATGACTGAAGAACGTACTGTAGAAGTACCAGTTCAATTAGTTGGTGAAGCTGTAGGAACTAAAGAGGGCGGCGTTGTTGAACAACCATTATTCAACCTTGAAGTTACAGCTACTCCAGATAACATCCCTGAATCAATCGAAGTTGATATCAGTGAATTAGAAATAAATGATAGTCTTTCTGTTGAAGATATCAAAGTTTCTGGTGATTTCACTATTGAAAACGAAGCTAGTGATTCAATCGTAACAGTAGTTCCTCCAACTGAAGAACCTACTGAAGAAGAAATCGAAGCAATGGAAGGCGAAGCAGCTACTGAAGAGCCAGAAGTTGTAGGCGAAGAAAAAGAAGATGAAAGTGGCGAAGACCAAAAAGAAGAATAATAATCTTTCTCTTTGAGTTGATGTCATGTGTTGATGTATCAACGCAATATTATCTTATAAAAAGCACCATGCTTAATACGTTAAGCGGGTGCTTTTTTATGTTATTATAGTGAATGATACAAAATACATAACTTGTAAAGCATATAATTTATATAAATATTAGATAATGAGCATACAGAGAGTGGAGGTAACGTAATGAAATGTATTGTAGGCCTAGGCAACATAGGTAAACGCTTCGAACAAACAAGGCATAATATTGGCTTTGAAGTCATAGATTTTATGTTAGAGCAAAATAGATTTTCTTTAGATAAACAAAAATTTAAAGGTGCGTACACAATAGAGCGTTTAGCTGGAGAAAAAGTAATGTTCATAGAACCTATGACAATGATGAATTTGTCAGGTGAGGCAGTGGCACCTTTGATGAAATACTATGACATTGATATAGAGGATTTAATTGTCTTATATGATGATTTAGATTTACCTCAGGGTGAAATTAGACTCAGACAAAAAGGTAGTGCTGGTGGACACAATGGTATGAAATCCATTATTCAAATGTTAGGAACAGACCAGTTCAAACGAATTAGAATCGGCGTTGATCGACCTTCAAATGGCATGGCCATCGTAGACTATGTCTTGCAAAAATTTTCAAATCAAGAAATGGAAACGATGAATAAAGTAATAGAACATTCTGCACGAGCGATCGAAGCTTATATAGAAAGTAATCGATTTGACCGTGTAATGAATGAATATAATGGTGAGATTAAGTGAAATCAATAATTACAGAATATATAAATGAAGACAAACGATACCAAGAGTTAAACGAAGTATTTGGTAAAGAAAATGTTTTAGTAACCGGACTATCTGGTGCCGCAAAAGCAACGATTATAGCTGAAAAATATTTGAATAGTGAGCAGCAACTACTTGTTGTTACAAACAATCTTTATCAAGCAGATAAGTTAGAAAGTGACTTACTGCAATTTGTAGAAGATAGTGAAATATATAAATATCCGATGCAGGATATTATGACAGAAGAATTTTCAACACAAAGCCCTCAATTTATGAGTGAACGCGTGCGAACATTAACGGCACTTGCTCAAGAAGAGAGAGGGTTATTTATCGTACCTTTAAACGGATTGAAAAAATGGCTCACGCCGGTAGATATGTGGAAATCGCATCAATTAACGCTAAATGTAGGCGACGATATCGACATTGACGAATTTTTAAATAAGCTTGTAAATATGGGATATCGTAGAGAAAGTGTCGTGTCACATATAGGAGAATTTTCATTACGTGGTGGGATTGTAGATATCTACCCATTAATTGGTAAGCCAGTACGTATTGAATTTTTCGATACTGAAGTAGACTCTATACGTGATTTTGATGTAGAATCTCAACGTTCTGAAGGCAATATCGAACATGTTGATATCACAACTGCTAGTGACTATATCATTACCGAAGATGTGCTTAAACATACAAAGCATAAACTAAAGCAAGCATATGAAGACACACGTCCAAAAATTGAAAAGTCTGTGCGAAATGAATTAAAAGAAACTTATGAAAGTTTTCAATTATTCGAAGCAGAAATGTTTGATCATCAAGTGCTTCGTAGACTAGTAGCATTTATGTATGAACAGCCAGCAACGATTATGGATTACTTTAAAGAGGATGCCATTATTGCTGTAGATGAATATAATAGAATTAAAGAAACTGAAACAACTCTTGTAACTGAAATAGATGAATTTATGCAAAATTTAATTGAAAGTGGAAAAGGTTTTATTGATCAAAGTTTTCTACAATATGAAGGTTTTGAAAATTTATTAAAACCGTTTGCGGTTACCTACTTTACATTGTTTACAGCAACGATGCCTGTTCAATTAAATGAAATCATTAAATTTTCATGTAAACCAGTACAACAGTTTTATGGACAGTATGATATTATGCGTTCTGAATTCCAAAGATTTATTCAAAATGATTACACGATTGTTGTACTTGCAGAAACGGAAACGAAAAAAGAACGCATTCAATCTATGCTAAATGAAATGCATATACCTACCTTTATTGATACACCAAGTCGTCGAAATGAAGGTGGCAGTGCCATTATTACAGAAGGTAGTTTGTCAGAAGGTTTTGAGCTACCTTACATGCAATTAGTTGTTGTCACAGAGAGAGAATTATTTAAATCAAAACAAAAGAAAAAACCAAAACAGCATAAAACGTTAACGAACGCTGAAAAAATCAAATCTTACCAAGACTTGAAAGTTGGCGATTATGTCGTTCATGTCCATCATGGTGTTGGTAGATATTTAGGTGTTGAAACACTTGAAGTAGGTGGCGTGCATAAAGATTATATTAAATTACAATATAAAGGCACCGACCAGTTATTTGTTCCCGTTGATCAGATGGATCAAGTGCAAAAATATGTTGCGTCAGAAGACAAATCTCCTAAGTTGAATAAGCTTGGCGGAACAGAATGGAAAAAAACAAAAGCCAAAGTACAACAAAGTGTTGAAGATATGGCTGATGAATTGATAGAGCTATATAAAGCACGTGAAATGTCTGTGGGATATAAATTTGGACCTGATACAGCAGAACAAAATGATTTTGAAATTGATTTTCCATACGAACTTACACCCGACCAAAGTAAATCAATAGAAGAAATCAAACAGGATATGGAAATTGAGCGTCCTATGGATAGATTACTATGTGGTGATGTAGGTTACGGTAAGACAGAGGTTGCTGTACGTGCAGCATTTAAAGCAGTTATGGAAGGTAAACAAGTAGCATTTCTTGTGCCGACGACGATACTTGCACAACAACACTATGAAACGTTGATAGAGCGTATGCAAGACTTTCCGATAGAAGTACAACTCATAAGTAGATTTAGAACTACAAAAGAAGTTAAAGAAACGAAAGAAGGACTAAAGTCAGGATTCGTTGATATCGTTGTAGGAACACATAAATTGTTAGGTAAAGATATTCAGTATAAAGATTTAGGCTTACTTATAGTAGATGAGGAACAACGTTTTGGTGTACGTCACAAAGAGCGTATTAAATCACTGAAGAACAATGTAGATGTACTCACATTAACAGCGACACCTATTCCACGTACATTGCATATGAGTATGCTAGGTGTGAGAGATTTATCCGTTATAGAAACACCACCAGAGAACCGCTTCCCAGTACAAACTTATGTTTTAGAGCAAAATACGAATTTTATAAAAGAGGCATTGGAACGGGAACTATCAAGAGATGGCCAAGTATTTTACCTATACAATAAAGTGCAATCTATTTACGAGAAAAGAGAACAGCTGCAAATGCTTATGCCTGACGCGAATATCGGTGTAGCACATGGTCAAATGAATGAACGTGATTTAGAGGAAACGATGCTCAGCTTTATTAACCATGAATATGACATCATTGTTACTACAACAATTATAGAAACGGGCGTCGATGTACCAAATGCTAACACGCTGATTATTGAAGACGCTGATCGTTTCGGACTCAGCCAATTGTATCAATTAAGAGGACGTGTAGGACGTTCAAGTCGTATAGGTTATGCTTATTTCTTACATCCTACCAATAAAGTGTTGTCTGAAACTGCTGAGGACCGCTTACAAGCGATAAAAGAATTCACTGAACTAGGTTCAGGTTTTAAAATTGCCATGCGAGATTTAAATATTCGTGGTGCAGGTAATTTATTAGGTAAACAACAACACGGTTTCATTGACTCTGTTGGTTTCGATTTATATTCTCAAATGTTGGAAGAAGCAGTTAATGAAAAACGTGGCATAAAAGCAGAAAAACAAGATGCACCTGAGATTGAAATAGAACTTAATATCGATGCTTATTTACCAGCTGAATATATACCAAATGAACAATCTAAAATTGAAATCTATAAAAAATTGCGTAAAATTGAAAGTGAAACACAATTAATGGATGTTAAAGATGAATTGATCGATCGCTTCAATGACTATCCAATAGAAGTAGAAAGATTATTAGAAATGATGGAAATTAAAGTTCATGCGTTACACGCAGGTGTGACGTTAATCAAAGATGTTGGTAAGCAAGTAGAAGTCTACCTGTCAGAAAAAGGTACAACAGATATCAATGGTGAAACATTATTTAAACAGACACAGCCACTTGGTCGTACGATGAAAGTCGGAGTTCAAGAAGGCAAAATGAAAGTAACGTTAAATAAAACAGGTAACTGGTTAGACAGTCTAAAATTCCTAACGAAAAGTTTAGAAGAAAGTATGGTTATAACTGATGAAATCTAAAACGGATAAGTCATCTGCTTTTAACGGAGTAGTTGTGCTTACATTAGCACTCATCATAGTTAAAATATTAAGTGCAATCTATCGAGTACCTTATCAAAATATCTTAGGTGACGAAGGACTGTATGCGTATCAACAAGTTTATCCAATTGTTGCTTTAGGTGTTATTTTGACAATGAATGCCATACCGAGTGCTGTTACTCAAATGTTTGGATCAGACGGTCATCCTCGCCAATATATGAAGGTTTTAGTCGGATTGCAGATTGTCAGTACTAGTTTTTTCTTAGTTTTGTTAATCTGTGCAAAATGGATTGCTGCCTTAATGGGTGATGTTAACCTCGCACCAATGTTAAGCGCATCGAGTTTTAGTTTCTTATTTGTTAGTATATTGGGTATTTATAGAGGCTACTATCAAGCGCATCAAAATATGAATATACCTGCAATTTCCCAGGTTATAGAACAGTTTGTTCGTGTTGGCATTATCATTATCGCCATTGTTCTATTTATGACACAACAATGGTCACTGTATGCGGCTGGGACATTGGCGATTATTGGTTCAGCTTTTGGATTTTTAGCATCTAGTATATATCTTGTGTTGAAACGACCTTTCAAATTAACCGCATTTAAAGCGCAAAATATTGAACGTAATAAGGTTGTTGCATGGCGACAATTGGCATTAGCCATTGTGATTTTTGCTGTAAGTCAACTTATTGTGATTGTATGGCAAGTTGTGGATAGCTTTACCGTTATCCATGCTTTGCGGAATACAGGATTGAGTTTTCAAGAATCTACAACGCAAAAAGGCATTTATGATCGTGGTGCATCTTTTATTCAAATGGGGTTAATCGTCACTACCACATTTTGTTTTGTCCTTATTCCATTGCTGACAGATGCGATTAAAGTTAAGAATCATGTACTTATCAATAGATATGCGAATGCTTCTATTAAAATTACTATGCTATTTAGCATTGCTGCGGGTATCGGTTTGATTAATTTACTACCTATCATGAACCATGTATTTTTTAAAAATGATAGCCAAACGGGAACTTTAGCAGTGTATATGCTAACCGTTATATTTGTATCTTTAATTATGATGGATATTGCATTGTTACAAGTGAAGAATCAAGTGCGATCTATATTTCAAGCGTTTATTACTGGTGTAGTGAGTAAAGCGATTTTAAATGTAGTATTGATACCGCCATTTTTCATGTTAGGTGGTAGTTTAAGCACAGTGTTATCATTAATCTTATTTGCTGCCATTTTGCATTATCACGTATTGAAACATTATCAATTCCGTAATATGAAAAAATATGTCGCAAAGTTAATTTTTACAATGCTGATATTATCCGTTACCGTTCAACTAACAATGTGGTTACTTCCTACACAGGGACGCGTCGCAGGTATTGTTGAATTGGTCGTTGCTGCAGGTGTAGGCGTTATCGTCATCATCATTGCAATTGTTCGTACTGAGCTATTAAGTTTTAAAGAGTTAAAGCATTTACCATTGGGTGATAAACTCATCCATATGAAAAGAGGGAAACGATAATGACTGGAAAAATTATAATTGTTGGATTGGGTAATTATGGCATTGATGAATTACCCTTTGGAGTATATAAATTTTTGAAGCAGCACCCCTTCGTTTATACGCGTACGTTAGATCATCCAGTTATAGAAATATTGACTTCTGAGGGTATCGTATTTCAAAGTTTTGATGAAGTTTATGAATCAAATAGTGGGTTTAATGAGGTTTATGAAGACATTGTATCTCAACTTATGACTAAAGCACGAAATTCAGACACAGATATCGTCTATACAGTTCCGGGGCACCCTCGCGTTGCTGAGACAACCACTGTTAAGTTAGAGGCTCATGCGCAACAAGATGATATTGAAATTAAAGTCTTAGGGGGCAAAAGTTTCATTGATGATATCTTTGAAGCGGTTAAAGTTGACCCTAATGATGGCTTTACATTACTTGATGCTACTTCTTTAAGCAGCGAACAGTTGAATATTCGAACGCACACACTGATTACTCAAGTGTTTAGTTCCATGACTGCTGGAGATTTAAAAGTCACATTGATGTCGCGTTACGATGATGAACAAATTGTATTCATTATTGATGGTGCGCATGCTAGCGGTGCCAATGTCATTGAAACACCCTTATACGAATTAGATCACTATCCAGACATTTTCAGCAACTTAACCAGTGTATTTATTAAGCGTGTTGAAAATGATGCCACATATATGAGTGATTTTGACTATGCGACAGGAATTATCGACAGACTTGTAGATGATGAAATTGGATGTCCTTGGGATAAAATTCAAACACACCAAACGTTAAAACGTTATTTACTGGAAGAAACGTTTGAATTGTTTGAAGCGATAGATAATGAAGATGATTGGCATATGATTGAAGAACTTGGTGACATATTATTACAAGTGTTATTACATGCAAGTATTGGTAAAAAAGAAGGCTATTTTGATATAAATGAAGTAGTACAAAGTTTATCCGAAAAAATGATACGCAGACATCCACACATTTTTGGAGAGGCGCATGCAGAAACTGAAGAAGATTTAAAACACATTTGGGCAGACGCCAAAGCAAAAGAAGGAAAAGTCCAACGCGTGAAATTCGAAAAAGTGTTTGCAGAGCATTTCATGAAGTTGTATGATAAAACAAAAAATATGTCGCTAGATGAAGCTGCTTTAAAAGATTATTTAGAGCAAGGAGGAGATAAATCATGAGACTGGATAAATATTTAAAAGTATCAAGACTGGTAAAACGTCGTACATTAGCGAAAGAAATTAGTGACCAAGGTCGTATCACTGTAAATGGTTCAGTTGCTAAAGCTGGAACAGATGTTAAAGTAACGGACGAACTTGTCATTCGTTTTGGACAAAAAATTGTAACAATAAATGTTACAGGGTTAAGTGAACATGCAACTAAAGAAAACGCAAAAGGCATGTATGAGATTGTTAAAGAAGAAAAAGTTGGCGGAGAATAATAGAGGAGGTGGCAAGCATTGAGTAAAAAAGTTGAAAATATCGGAAATACGTTCACCTCTTCTGAAAATAAAAAGAAACAAAAGCAAAAAATGAGAAGACGTGTGATACGCAGACGTATCACTTTGTTTGGTGGGATACTGCTCGCGATTATTATTATTTTGTGTATCATGCTTGTCACTCAAAAGCAAAGTAATAATGACGATGCTGTAGAACGACAACAAAAAGAAGAAAAATATCAAAAGCAACAAGATGAGGAATTAGCATTAAAAGAACAACTTAACAACTTAAATGATAAGAGCTATATAGAAAAAGTAGCGAGAGATGATTACTATTTAAGTAATGATGGAGAAGTTATATTTAAGTTACCGAGTGATAAATCGGATGCAGGTTCAAAATCTTCTAAAGAAGATAAATAGCGAAAATTATTTTTTTGCATCATAATACCATTGTTAATTTATGCAAACAGGCATATAATAAGGTTAAAATCGAAACAAATCGGGAGGATTTATTTACAATATGTCAATCGAAGTAGGAAACAAGCTTAAAGGTAAAGTCACTGGTATTAAAAAGTTTGGCGCTTTCGTCGAACTTCCAGAAGGAAAAAGTGGCTTAGTTCACATAAGTGAAGTTGCAGATAATTACGTTGAAAACGTAGAAGATCATTTATCTGTTGGAGATGAAGTTGAAGTTAAAGTGCTATCTATTGCTGATGACGGTAAAATTAGTCTATCTATTAAAAAAGCAAAAGATCGTCCGCGTAGACCTCAAAGTAAACCTAGTCATAAACAACCACAACCCAAAGGTGAAGACTTTGAAAAGAAATTAACAAACTTCTTAAAAGATAGCGAAGATAAATTAACTTCCATCAAACGTCAAACTGAATCAAGACGCGGCGGCAAAGGCGCTAGACGCTAATAATAAATAATACAACTGTTTCATATATAACTAACTGATTTATTGAGAACAACGTACAATCAATGATTCCAATATTAAGTTTGAGCGTAACAATCTAAGACTGTTTTCTTACTTGAGGAAACAGTCTCTTTTTATTGTAATATGGGATGATTCCAAAGTGATTAGGCTAATTGTTGGAAGATTTAGAGTGAGTGGAGGTAGATGAAGCTGAACGTTAATACTGAGGGTTGGACGAAAGATAAGCACATTGTATTGGCGGTTTCTACAGGTGTTGATAGCATGGTGTTATTACATGAGTTAATCACAAGATTGAAAGATTCATACGCAAAATTAACCTGCTTACATGTAAATCACAACATCCGGCCGATAGCGAAGGAAGAAGAATATTTTCTCAAACAATTTTGTAAAGCGCATCATGTTGAGCTTTACGTTAGGCATTTAGATTTATCAGATGTTATTGAAAAAGGGAATAGTATTGAAAATGACGCAAGAGTAGCACGTTACCAATGGTTTGATGAGATGATGTATGAATTAAAGGCAGATATCTTACTGACCGCCCATCATCAAGATGATCAGATAGAAACTATTTTTTATCGAGTAATGACTGGACGTTCCACAAGAAGTAGTTTAGGTATGGCTTATCAAACTACACGCGCATCTTATCAGATATGTAAACCATTATTATCGACAACAAAAAATGAAATTCGTGATTATCAAGTTATGCATCGTGTACCTTATTATGAAGATGAAACAAATACACAAAATCATTATGTGAGAAATGACATTCGTAATCGTATTTTGCCTGAAATAAATGAAAATGCACAACTTGCTACAGATCAATTAATCAAACTAAAAGAGTGGCATGATGAACAACTTGAAGTGATAAATAACGAAGCCGTCGCATTTATAAAACAGGATATACTTAAAAGTGTTAAAACACAGAAGTATACGATAGCAAGATCACAATTTTTAAATTTAAGGCATAGTGTCAAGATGGCAGTGTTAGATAACCTGTTTGAACAACTTCAAATCACTCGCTCAATAACTGAAAAAACTTATAATGAGTGGTTTCAAAAATTAGAAGGAAATTTGACGCAATGCACATTATACACGACAGATAAATGGATAATTCATATCGCTTATGATAAATTTATAATAATGGCAAATTATGATGTGAAACATTTTCCGATTCAGATTACTCACCCCGGTATATACAACTATAGTCATTATCAAATTGACGTTAAACATGACTTTCCTGCTGGAGACTTTCCGTTAGTTATTCGTACACGAAGAGATGGAGATAAATTCGAGTTGAATGGTATGGAAGGACATAAAAAAATAAGTAGGTTGCTTATTGATCATAAAATCGTTCAATCCGAACGCAATCAATTACCAGTCATGGTTAATGCCCAAAATGAGATTATTGCTGTTGGCACATTATATTTAAAAAATAAATACGAACAATCAATTTTTATACGATATATGGGAGAGGAATGAAAACATGCGAGATGATTTAAAAGAAATATTATTATCAGAGGAAGATATTCATCAGATTTGTAAAGATTTAGGTGAAGAGATTACACGAGCTTATAATGGGAAACCACTTGTATGTATCGGCATATTAAAAGGTTCGGTCATGTTTATGGCAGACTTAATAAAATATATTGATACGCATTTAGCTATTGATTTCATGGATGTTTCAAGTTATCACGGTGGCACAGAATCTACTGGAGAAGTTCAAATTTTAAAAGATTTGAGTTCGTCAATTGAAAATAAAGATGTGTTAATTATTGAAGATATTTTAGAAACTGGAACAACATTAAAATCAATCACTGAGTTATTGGAGTCACGTCGTGTTAATTCACTTGAAATTGTAACATTACTTGATAAACCAAATCGTCGTAAAGCTGATATTGAAGCTAAGTACGTTGGTAAAAAGATTCCGGATGAATTTGTGGTTGGATACGGTTTAGATTATGCTGAACACTATCGTAACTTACCGTATATAGGGACACTTAAACCAGAAATTTATTCAAAGTAAGCAATACAATTTTATGAAACTGAAAATTATTATATAATGTAAGTCTAAGCGTAAATATATTAATCAGTATGTCTATGTGTTCGCTTTAAAAAGTATTTTTCATACATAAAACGAACGTGACTTAAATTATAAAATATTGAATTTTGTAACTTATGTGCACTAGGGACAATTTAAATTTAAAATAGAGCATTGAAAATTGTAAACATAGTACAAAAGTTGAAATACTAGCCGTAAACTCATGTATTGTGTTACAATTTTTGTTAGTTTTATTATTGAAGTAGGAGGAAACGACGCATGCAGAAAGCCTTTCGTAATGTGCTTGTTATCGCAATTATTGGCGTTATAATATTTGGTTTATTTTCATTTTTAAATGGAAATGGTAATATGCCAAAACAACTTACATATAACCAATTTGTGAAACAGCTAGATAAAGGTGATTTAAAATCACTTGAGATACAGCCTGAACAAAATGTATATATGGTAAGCGGTAAAACCAAAGATGATAAAGAATATTCTTCAACAATTTTATATAACAACGATAAAGAATTAGAAAAAATAACTGATAAAGCACAAAACCAAGACGGATTGAAATTTACAGTTAAAGAAGAAGAAAAACAAAGTGTATTTGTAAGTATTCTAACTACACTAATTCCTGTATTAATTATTGCATTATTATTTATTTTCTTCCTAAGCCAAGCTCAAGGTGGCGGCGGCGGTGGCGGTCGTATGATGAACTTTGGTAAGTCCAAAGCTAAAATGTACGATAGCCAGAAGAAACGTGTTCGCTTCTCTGATGTAGCAGGCGCGGATGAAGAGAAACAAGAATTGATTGAAATTGTCGATTTCTTAAAAGACAATAAACAATTTAAACAAATGGGATCAAGAATTCCAAAAGGTGTTTTATTAGTAGGACCTCCAGGTACAGGTAAGACTTTACTTGCACGTGCGGTTGCTGGTGAAGCAGGCACACCATTCTTCTCAATTAGTGGTTCTGACTTCGTTGAGATGTTTGTTGGTGTCGGTGCAAGTCGTGTACGTGATTTATTTGAAAATGCTAAGAAAAATGCACCATGTATTATTTTCATCGATGAAATTGATGCAGTGGGTCGTCAGCGTGGCGCTGGTGTTGGTGGCGGACACGATGAACGTGAACAAACGCTTAACCAATTACTAGTTGAAATGGACGGATTTGGCGAAAATGAAGGTATCATTATGATTGCCGCTACGAACCGCCCTGATATTTTAGACCCAGCATTATTACGTCCGGGTCGTTTTGATAGACAAATTCAAGTGGGTCGTCCAGATGTTAAAGGACGTGAAGCGATTTTACATGTTCACGCTAAGAACAAGCCACTTGATGAAACAGTAGACTTAAAAGCAGTTTCTCAAAGAACACCAGGCTTCTCTGGTGCAGATTTAGAAAACTTACTTAACGAAGCATCTTTAGTTGCTGTTCGTGAAGGTAAGAAAAAAATCGATATGCGTGATATAGAAGAAGCTACTGACCGTGTTATTGCAGGTCCAGCTAAAAAATCTCGTGTTATTTCAGAAAAAGAACGTAATATTGTTGCCCACCATGAAGCTGGTCATACAATTATTGGTATGGTGCTTGATGAAGCCGAAGTTGTTCATAAAGTAACGATTGTTCCACGTGGACAAGCGGGCGGTTATGCAATGATGTTACCTAAACAAGATCGCTTCTTAATGACCGAACCAGAGTTGCTAGATAAAATTTGTGGCTTACTTGGTGGACGTGTTTCAGAAGATATCAACTTTAATGAAGTTTCTACGGGTGCTTCTAATGACTTTGAACGTGCAACGCAAATTGCGCGTCAAATGGTTACAGAATACGGTATGAGTAAGAAACTTGGACCTATTCAATTCTCAAGCAGTAGCAATGGCCAAGTGTTCTTAGGTAAAGATATGCAAGGTGATCCTGAATACTCTGGACAAATTGCTTATGAAATTGATAAAGAAGTACAACGCATTATTAAAGAACAATATGAGCGTTGTAAAGACATTCTGTTAGAACATAAATCACAATTACTCTTAATTGCTGAATCATTACTAACAGAAGAAACATTAGTTGCTGAACAAATACAATCATTATTCCATGATGGTGTGTTGCCAGAAGTTGACTATGACGGAGCTAAAGTCGTAGAAGAAGACAAAAATGACTTCGAAGATGGTAAATACGGTAAATCATATGAAGATGTGCGTAAAGAACAATTAAATCGTAGTGACGATGATCAAAAAGACGATCATGAAGATGAAGAATCTGGTGACAATGAAAAAGACGGTGAAAATTCAGAGCCAACTGGCCATGAACAAGCACCTGACATTGACAGACCAGGTAATTCAAACGACCCTGGTCGTCGAAACTAAAGACTGAATTTTAAACTTTTTTCTGCTATGATACGAATAGTAGAAAAAAGTTTTTTTTATGGTTCATATAATTGCAAACAGATGTTTCGCAATTTTTGGTGCGAAAGCTTAAAATAAATTGCGTTATTAAAAAGTAACCCAAAATAGACATGAAAATGAAATGTTTTATAATAAACACAGTTAATATTAAAGGAGAAATTTTAAAAATGACAAATGATTATATAGTTAAAGCTTTAGCTTTTGGAGGACAGATTCGTGCTTACAGTGCCTTGACAACTGAGAGTGTGCAAGAAGCACAAACAAGACATTATACTTGGCCGACTGCTTCTGCAGCACTTGGGCGCACAATGACTGCGACATTAATGATGGGCGCAATGCTAAAAGGAAATCAGAAGTTAACAGTTACAGTAGATGGCCAAGGACCAATTGGCAAAGTTATTGCTGATGCAGACGCTAAAGGAAATGTACGAGGTTATGTCACAAACCCACAAACCCATTTTCCTTTAAATGATCATGGCAAGTTAGATGTTAGCCGTGCAGTAGGAACGAATGGTTCATTAACAGTTGTTAAAGATGTAGGATTGAAAGATTATTTTTCTGGTTCTAGTCCACTTGTTTCAGGTGAACTCGGCGATGATTTCACATACTATTTTGCAAAAAGTGAACAAGTTCCTTCATCAGTAGGATTGGGTGTATTGGTTAATCCAGATAATTCAATTAAAGCTTCTGGAGGATTTTTAATACAAGTTATGCCAGGCGCAGAAGACGAAACGATTAATAAACTAGAAGATGCGATTAATCATATGACACCTGTTTCTAAACTCATTGATCAGGGTTTAACACCTGAAGAATTACTTTTTGAAATATTAGGTGAAGAAAATGTACAAATATTAGAAAATGTTCCAGCACACTTTGAATGTAATTGTGGACATGACAAATTTTTAAATGCGATTAAAGGTTTGGGAGAAGCTGAAATTCAAAATATGATAAATGAGGATCATGGTGCTGAGGCGGAATGTCATTTCTGCAGAAATAAATATCAATTTTCTGAAGAAGAGTTACAGCAATTATTAGATAATATTAAATAAACCCGCTAGAATGAAACTAGACAGATAAGTATGTTAGGTTAAAGTTGGAAGAATAAGTTTTTGCAGTTGTATTTACAGAAAAATCTGATAAAATAGAATGTATATCCGATTGAAAAAGTAGGTTTTAAACTTTTTAACGAAAAGGAGCAATACTTATGACAAATAAACCAGTAGATAACATTGTAGAGGTAATTGGTAACACACCAGTAGTTAAATTAAATAAGGTAGTAGACGAAGACATTGCAGACGTATATGTTAAACTTGAATATCAAAATCCAGGTGGTTCTGTAAAAGATCGTATTGCATTAGCGATGATTGAAGAAGCTGAAAAAGCAGGCAAAATCAAACCAGGTGATACGATTGTTGAACCAACAAGTGGTAACACTGGTATTGGTTTAGCATTTGTTTGTGCTGCTAAAGGTTATAAAGCCGTTTTCACTATGCCTGAAACAATGAGTCAAGAGCGTCGTAATTTATTAAAAGCATATGGCGCAGAATTAGTATTAACGCCTGGTTCAGAAGCTATGAAAGGCGCGATTAAAAAAGCAAAAGAATTAAAAGAAGAACATGGTTATTATGAACCTCAACAATTTGAGAACCCTGCTAATCCTCGTGTTCACGAATTAACAACAGGTCCAGAATTAGTTCAGCAATTTGAAGGTAAAACAATTGATTCGTTCTTAGCTGGTGTTGGTACTGGTGGTACATTAAGTGGTGCTGGTAAAGTATTGAAAGAAAACTACCCAGACATTAACTTAGTTGCGATTGAACCAGAAGATTCACCTGTATTAAGTGGTGGCGAACCTGGTCCACATAAACTACAAGGTTTAGGTGCAGGATTTATTCCAGACACTTTAGATGAAAATATCTATGACGAAGTAGTTCAAGTAGGTAATGAAACTGCAATGGACATGGCGCGTAAAGTTGCTAAAGAAGAAGGTATCTTATGTGGTATTTCTTCAGGTGCTGCTATTTATGCGGCTATTGAAAAAGCGAAACAATTAGGAAAAGGTAAAACAGTAGTGACTGTATTACCAAGTAATGGTGAACGTTACCTTTCTACTCCTTTATTCGCATTTGATGACTAATCCAATATAATGTGAAATTGAGCCGGGCACATATAAATGTGCACCGGCTTTTTGTTTTGCAGTGCCTTTTAATATGTTCAAGGATAATGTTAAATTTTAGGTTGGTATATGTATGGATTAAGCGCTGATTACTGAAAAATATAGCAAATAACGTTATTATAGAAATAAGATAACAACTTAAAGATAAAATCATTTTATAAGTGAAAGGAAGCAAAATGATTATGACACATACAAAAATTATGGGCATATTAAACGTTACACCGGATTCATTTTCAGACGGCGGTAAATATAATACAGTCGATCGTGCAGTGAAAAGGGCAGAGGAAATGGTAGAAGAGGGTGTGGATATTATAGATGTTGGTGGTATATCTACAAGACCAGGATTCGAAGAAATTACTGTAGAAGAGGAATTGGACCGTGTATTACCGGTAGTGAAGGCATTGAGTCACTTAGACGTTCAACTATCAATCGATACATATAGAAGTGAAGTAGCAGAAGCAGCGATGAAATTAGGTGCAACGATGATAAATGATCAATGGGCTGGACTAAATGATGCACGTATATTTGATATTGTTGCAAAATACGAGGGAGAAATTGTGTTAATGCACAATGGCGATGGTCAAAGATCAGAACCAGTTGTTGATGAAATGTTAGTGTACTTGCTTAAACAAGCAAATAAAGCTGAAATGGCTGGCATTCCTCAACATAAAGTTTGGCTCGATCCAGGTATTGGGTTTGCAAAAACTAGAGAAGAAGAAAAAGAAGTCATGGCACGATTAGACGAACTTGTAGCTACAGGTTACCCAGTACTATTGGCAACAAGTAGAAAAAGATTTATTAAAGAAATGATTGAGCAAGAGACCACACCTGTTGAACGAGATGAAGCAACAGCTGCTACTACAGCCTATGGTATAATGGAAGGCGTAAAAGCGGTTAGAGTTCATAATGTCGCGCTGAATGTTCGTTTAGGACAAAGCATGGATTATTTAAAGGAGAATGATAATGAGCGACACAATATTTCTTAATGGTATGAGATTTTATAGTTATCATGGTGCGCTACCAGCTGAAAATGAAATTGGCCAAATATTTATCGTTGATATTACGATGAATGTTGATTTGAGCACAGCGGGTCAGTCAGATGATGTTAAGGATACGGTACACTATGGTGAAGTATTTGAAGATGTTAAAGCAATTATGGAAGGTGAGCCGGTAAATTTATTGGAGCATCTAGCGGAACGTATTGCAAAACGTATAAATTCACACTATAATCGTGTAGTGGAAACGAAAGTCAGAATCACTAAAGAGAATCCACCCATACCAGGTCATTATGATGGTGTAGGTGTAGAAATAGTGAGGGAGAGTCGCGCATGACATACGCATATTTAGGTTTAGGAAGTAATGTTGGGGAGCGGTTGACTCAGCTTGAAGCGGCCATATCGATTTTAAATGATAAAGAGGGCATTACAGTTACACAGAAGTCACCGATTTATGAGACGGACCCAGTAGGTTATGTAGATCAACCGCAATTTTTGAATCAATGTATTGAAGTTCAAACCACATTGGAGCCTAACGAATTATTGAAAGCCTGTTTGGATACTGAGCAACAACTACATCGAGTGAGAGATATACGTTGGGGGCCAAGAACCTTAGATGTTGATATCTTATTATATGGAGATCAAATTATTAATGAACCTGAGTTAATAGTGCCACATCCACGTATGTTGGAACGTTCGTTTGTACTTATTCCATTGAATGACATTGCAACGAATGTCATTGAACCTAATTCAAATAAGGAAATAGGGCATTTAGTGATACCAGATGAGTCAGTTAAAAAATATGAATTTTAATAAATGTGCGTAAATGCGTATTTTTGAAGCGGCTATGTGCACGTACATTATATGGATTGAATTTAATGAGTTACTGTCAGTCGTGTGAGTACATGTGGAGCGATTTAGGCATATAAAATATATGCATGCACCCATTGCCGTGTATAACTTAGTGCTTTTTATGAAGAACTGCATATGTAACTACCAGTATTTAATCACCGGCCGCGTGTCAGTTGCACGATTATCTATTTGAAATTAAGTATTTATAAGTGAATCAATAAAATGCAGAAAAAAGTTTAAATAACTTTATTCCGTTTGCATCGTCTAGTAGAATTGAAGAGTGAGAAAGTTGGAATGTGAGAAGTAAATATGAATGTGTTTAGCTATCCTTAAGGATACTCACTTCTAAGAATAAACAAAGCAGAAAATGTTTTGTTAAGTTGAAATTCGGTAATAAATGATCATTTTTATTTAAATATTTCAATTAGAAGTCCAAGCAATAGAAAGCGAAAGTAGAACAAGAAGCATAAAGGAGAGAAAGTTATGTCAGAAGAAATGAATGACCAAATGCAGGTCCGTCGCCAAAAATTACAAGAACTATATGATTTAGGAATAGATCCATTTGGTCAAAAATTTGATCGTACTTCAATGGCAACCCCATTACATGAAGACTGGGATCAATTTAGCAAAGAAGAATTACATGAAAAAGAAGAAGAAAGTCATGTAAGTATTGCTGGACGTTTAATGACGAAACGCGGAAAAGGTAAAGCGGGCTTTGCACACGTTCAAGATTTAAGTGGTCAAATACAGATTTATGTAAGAAAAGACCAAGTAGGTGAAGATCAATTTGCTATTTGGAATTCTGCAGATCTTGGAGATATAGTAGGCGTGGAAGGCGTAATGTTTAAAACTAACACTGGTGAACTATCAGTTAAAGCACAGTCATTCACTTTATTAACAAAAGCCTTACGTCCACTCCCAGATAAGTTCCATGGCTTACAAGATATAGAACAACGTTATCGTCAGCGTTATTTAGACCTAATTACTAACCAAGATAGTACACAAACATTCATTAAACGTAGTAAAATATTGCAAGAGATGCGTAACTATTTAAATCAACAAGGATTTTTAGAAGTAGAAACACCTATGATGCATCAAATCGCAGGTGGAGCAGCTGCACGTCCTTTCGTTACACATCATAATGCGTTAGACGCTACTTTATATATGAGAATTGCGATTGAATTACATTTGAAACGTTTAATTGTTGGTGGATTAGAAAAAGTTTATGAAATAGGTCGTGTATTTAGAAATGAAGGTGTGTCTACAAGACATAATCCGGAATTTACTATGATTGAATTATATGAAGCTTACGCTGATTATCATGATATTATGGATATTACAGAAAATATGATTAGACATATATCTGAAAAAGTATTAGGTACTGCGAAAGTAACGTATGGAGAAGAAACAATAGATTTAGAATCTAAATGGAAACGAATCCATATGGCCGATGCCGTTAAAGAAGAAACAGGTGTCGACTTCTTCAACATTCAAAGTGACGAAGATGCGAAAATAGCTGCTAAAGAACACGGCATAGAAATTACAGATAATATGAAATATGGTCATATATTAAATGAGTTCTTTGAACAAAAAGTTGAAGAAACACTCATTCAACCAACATTTGTATATGGTCACCCAATTGAAATCTCTCCATTAGCTAAGAAAAATGCGGAAGATCCAAGATTTACAGATCGTTTTGAGTTGTTTATTGTTGGAAGAGAACACGGTAATGCATTTACTGAATTAAATGATCCAATCGATCAAAGAGCAAGATTTGAAGCGCAATTAGTAGAAAAAGAACAAGGCAACGATGAAGCACATGAAATGGATGAAGACTTTATCGAGGCGTTAGAATATGGTATGCCTCCTACAGGTGGATTAGGGATCGGAATTGACAGATTGGTTATGTTACTTACAGATTCTGCCTCTATTAGAGACGTATTACTGTTCCCTTATATGAGACAAAAATAATAGCGATAAATATAATAGAACTGGATCAATCTTTATACATCATGTAATTGATGTGTGAAGATTGATCTTTTTTTATGCTATTTACAAGGCGTGTTTATCGCGAATATAATATAACTTAGAAGAAAATCAGTACATGAATTTAATTCTTTAAAGTAATAAGATACATTTAAGTAAGATTCTGCTATAAAAATATAAAAATAAACTGAAAAAAGGATGGAAAAGTCAGTTTCTATATGGTAAGATAGTTCAAGTCGAGTTAAAGAAACGAGATACGGCTTAACAAATGCAACAAAATAATTTAAGTAAATGTTTGAAAAGCTATTGACTTAAATGTTAAAACGTTGTAATATATAAAAGTCGTCAAAAACGAGTTATTACATAACAAATATTCAAGTGAAGATCTTGTAAAGAAAATTTAAAGATAGTGTAAAATTGACTATTGCAAATAATCGTTAAACAATGTATCATTAATTAAGTAAGTTATTTTGTCTGGTGGCAATAGCAAAGAGGTCACACCTGTTCCCATGCCGAACACAGAAGTTAAGCTCTTTAGCGCCGATGGTAGTCGGACTTACGTTCCGCAAGAGTAGGACGTTGCCAGGCTTAGTAATCGAATTGATTTTATGTGGAGGATTAGCTCAGCTGGGAGAGCATCTGCCTTACAAGCAGAGGGTCGGCGGTTCGAACCCGTCATCCTCCACCATTTCAAATGAATAGCCGGCCTAGCTCAACTGGTAGAGCAACTGACTTGTAATCAGTAGGTTGGGGGTTCAAGTCCTCTGGCCGGCACCATTTCATGAGCCATTAGCTCAGTTGGTAGAGCATCTGACTTTTAATCAGAGGGTCAGTGGTTCGAGCCCACTATGGCTCATCCAGTTTCATTTTGCAGAAGTAGTTCAGCGGTAGAATACGACCTTGCCAAGGTCGGGGTCGCGGGTTCGAATCCCGTCTTCTGCTCCATTATTTTTGCCGGGGTGGCGGAACTGGCAGACGCACAGGACTTAAAATCCTGCGATAAGTGATTATCGTACCGGTTCGATTCCGGTCCTCGGCACCATCATTTTAATATAGCGCCCGTAGCTCAACTGGATAGAGTACTTGACTACGAATCAAGAGGTTACAGGTTCGACCCCTGTCGGGCGCACCATTTTAAAATGCATGTTAATTATATATACGGGAAGTAGCTCAGCTTGGTAGAGCACTTGGTTTGGGACCAAGGGGTCGCAGGTTCGAATCCTGTCTTCCCGACTCTTTTTGAAAATAGTATGGGGGCTTAGCTCAGATGGGAGAGCGCCTGCTTTGCACGCAGGAGGTCAGCGGTTCGATCCCGCTAGTCTCCACCATATTGATTATTAATGAAGAAATGAACATTGAAAACTGAATTGCAATATGTCAACGTTAATTCCGAACGCAACATTAAATTGTTGGTTCAAAACAAGTGTTAGAGATAACACAAATTAGTATTTTATGAGCTAATCAAACATCATAATTCATTTATGGAGAGTTTGATCCTGGCTCAGGATGAACGCTGGCGGCGTGCCTAATACATGCAAGTCGAGCGAACAGATAAGGAGCTTGCTCCTTTGACGTTAGCGGCGGACGGGTGAGTAACACGTGGGTAACCTACCTATAAGACTGGGATAACTTCGGGAAACCGGAGCTAATACCGGATAACATTTGGAACCGCATGGTTCTAAAGTGAAAGATGGTTTTGCTATCACTTATAGATGGACCCGCGCCGTATTAGCTAGTTGGTAAGGTAACGGCTTACCAAGGCGACGATACGTAGCCGACCTGAGAGGGTGATCGGCCACACTGGAACTGAGACACGGTCCAGACTCCTACGGGAGGCAGCAGTAGGGAATCTTCCGCAATGGGCGAAAGCCTGACGGAGCAACGCCGCGTGAGTGATGAAGGGTTTCGGCTCGTAAAACTCTGTTATTAGGGAAGAACAAACGTGTAAGTAACTGTGCACGTCTTGACGGTACCTAATCAGAAAGCCACGGCTAACTACGTGCCAGCAGCCGCGGTAATACGTAGGTGGCAAGCGTTATCCGGAATTATTGGGCGTAAAGCGCGCGTAGGCGGTTTCTTAAGTCTGATGTGAAAGCCCACGGCTCAACCGTGGAGGGTCATTGGAAACTGGGAAACTTGAGTGCAGAAGAGGAAAGTGGAATTCCATGTGTAGCGGTGAAATGCGCAGAGATATGGAGGAACACCAGTGGCGAAGGCGACTTTCTGGTCTGTAACTGACGCTGATGTGCGAAAGCGTGGGGATCAAACAGGATTAGATACCCTGGTAGTCCACGCCGTAAACGATGAGTGCTAAGTGTTAGGGGGTTTCCGCCCCTTAGTGCTGCAGCTAACGCATTAAGCACTCCGCCTGGGGAGTACGACCGCAAGGTTGAAACTCAAAGGAATTGACGGGGACCCGCACAAGCGGTGGAGCATGTGGTTTAATTCGAAGCAACGCGAAGAACCTTACCAAATCTTGACATCCTTTGAAAACTCTAGAGATAGAGCCTTCCCCTTCGGGGGACAAAGTGACAGGTGGTGCATGGTTGTCGTCAGCTCGTGTCGTGAGATGTTGGGTTAAGTCCCGCAACGAGCGCAACCCTTAAGCTTAGTTGCCATCATTAAGTTGGGCACTCTAGGTTGACTGCCGGTGACAAACCGGAGGAAGGTGGGGATGACGTCAAATCATCATGCCCCTTATGATTTGGGCTACACACGTGCTACAATGGACAATACAAAGGGCAGCTAAACCGCGAGGTCATGCAAATCCCATAAAGTTGTTCTCAGTTCGGATTGTAGTCTGCAACTCGACTACATGAAGCTGGAATCGCTAGTAATCGTAGATCAGCATGCTACGGTGAATACGTTCCCGGGTCTTGTACACACCGCCCGTCACACCACGAGAGTTTGTAACACCCGAAGCCGGTGGAGTAACCATTTATGGAGCTAGCCGTCGAAGGTGGGACAAATGATTGGGGTGAAGTCGTAACAAGGTAGCCGTATCGGAAGGTGCGGCTGGATCACCTCCTTTCTAAGGATATATTCGGAACATCTTCTTACGAAGATGCAGGAATAACATTGACATATTGTATTCAGTTTTGAATGCTCATTGGAGTATTCAAAAATAAATGGGCCTATAGCTCAGCTGGTTAGAGCGCACGCCTGATAAGCGTGAGGTCGGTGGTTCGAGTCCACTTAGGCCCACCATTTTTTGTACATTGAAAACTAGATAAGTAAGTAAAATTTATGATTTTACCAAGCAAAACCGAGTGAATTAGAGTTTTTTAACAAGCTTTGAATTCAAAAAGAAATAATCGCTAGTGTTCGAAAGAACACTCACAGATTAATAACATTTTGGGTTTTCAACCGACTTGTTCGTGTTGAAAGTCAAAAAAGATTAAGTTATTAAGGGCGCACGGTGGATGCCTTGGCACTAGAAGCCGACGAAGGACGTTACTAACGACGATATGCTTTGGGGAGCTGTAAGTAAGCTTTGATCCAGAGATTTCCTAATGGGGAAACCCAGCACGAGTTATGTCGTGTTATCGATATGTGAATACATAGCATATCTGAAGGCAGACGCGGAGAACTGAAACATCTTAGTACCCGCAGGAAGAGAAAGAAAAATCGATTCCCTGAGTAGCGGCGAGCGAAACGGGAAGAGCCCAAACCAACGAGCTTGCTTGTTGGGGTTGTAGGACACTCTATACGGAGTTACAAAAGAACAGACTAGACGAATCATCTGGAAAGATGAATCAAAGAAGGTAATAATCCTGTAGTCGAAAGTTTGTTCACTCTTGAGTGGATCCTGAGTACGACGGAACACGAGAAATTCCGTCGGAATCTGGGAGGACCATCTCCCAAGGCTAAATACTCTCTAGTGACCGATAGTGAACCAGTACCGTGAGGGAAAGGTGAAAAGTACCCCGGAAGGGGAGTGAAATAGAACTTGAAACCGTGTGCTTACAAGTAGTCAGAGCCCGTTAATGGGTGATGGCGTGCCTTTTGTAGAATGAACCGGCGAGTTACGATTTGATGCAAGGTTAAGCAGTGAATGTGGAGCCGTAGCGAAAGCGAGTCTGAATAGGGCGTTGAGTATTTGGTCGTAGACCCGAAACCAGGTGATCTACCCATGACCAGGTTGAAGTTCAGGTAACACTGAATGGAGGACCGAACCGACTTACGTTGAAAAGTGAGCGGATGAGTTGTGGGTAGCGGAGAAATTCCAATCGAACCTGGAGATAGCTGGTTCTCTCCGAAATAGCTTTAGGGCTAGCCTCAAGTGATGATTATTGGAGGTAGAGCACTGTTTGGACGAGGGGCCCTTATCGGGTTACCGAATTCAGACAAACTCCGAATGCCAATCAATTTAACTTGGGAGTCAGAACGCGGGTGATAAGGTCCGTGTTCGAAAGGGAAACAGCCCAGACCACCAGCTAAGGTCCCAAAATATATGTTAAGTGGAAAAGGATGTGGCGTTGCCCAGACAACTAGGATGTTGGCTTAGAAGCAGCCATCATTTAAAGAGTGCGTAATAGCTCACTAGTCGAGTGACACTGCGCCGAAAATGTACCGGGGCTAAACATATTACCGAAGCTGTGGATTGTCCGTAAGGACAATGGTAGGAGAGCGTTCTAAGGGCGTTGAAGCATGATCGCAAGGACATGTGGAGCGCTTAGAAGTGAGAATGCCGGTGTGAGTAGCGAAAGACGGGTGAGAATCCCGTCCACCGATTGACTAAGGTTTCCAGAGGAAGGCTCGTCCGCTCTGGGTTAGTCGGGTCCTAAGCTGAGGCCGATAGGCGTAGGCGATGGATAACAGGTTGATATTCCTGTACCACCATTATTCGTTTTAAGCGATGGGGGGACGCAGTAGGATAGGCGAAGCGTACGATTGGATTGTACGTCCAAGCAGTGAGATTGAGTGTTAGGCAAATCCGGCACTCTTAAGATTGAGCTGTGATGGGGAGAGGAAATTGTTTCCTCGAGTCGTTGATTTCACACTGCCAAGAAAAGCCTCTAGCTAGAATTGTGGTGCCCGTACCGCAAACCGACACAGGTAGTCAAGATGAGAATTCTAAGGTGAGCGAGCGAACTCTCGTTAAGGAACTCGGCAAAATGACCCCGTAACTTCGGGAGAAGGGGTGCTCTTTAGGGTTAACGCCCAGGAGAGCCGCAGTGAATAGGCCCAAGCGACTGTTTATCAAAAACACAGGTCTCTGCTAAACCGTAAGGTGATGTATAGGGGCTGACGCCTGCCCGGTGCTGGAAGGTTAAGAGGAGTGGTTAGCTTCTGCGAAGCTACGAATCGAAGCCCCAGTAAACGGCGGCCGTAACTATAACGGTCCTAAGGTAGCGAAATTCCTTGTCGGGTAAGTTCCGACCCGCACGAAAGGCGTAACGATTTGGGCACTGTCTCAACGAGAGACTCGGTGAAATCATAGTACCTGTGAAGATGCAGGTTACCCGCGACAGGACGGAAAGACCCCGTGGAGCTTTACTGTAGTCTGATATTGAAATTCGGCACAGCTTGTACAGGATAGGTAGGAGCCTGAGATACGTGAGCGCTAGCTTACGTGGAGGCGTTGGTGGGATACTACCCTCGCTGTGTTGGATTTCTAACCCGCACCATTTATCATGGTGGGAGACAGTGTCAGATGGGCAGTTTGACTGGGGCGGTCGCCTCCTAAAGAGTAACGGAGGCGCTCAAAGGTTTCCTCAGAATGGTTGGAAATCATTCATAGAGTGTAAAGGCATAAGGAAGCTTGACTGCGAGACTTACAAGTCGAGCAGGGTCGAAAGACGGACTTAGTGATCCGGTGGTTCCGCATGGAAGGGCCATCGCTCAACGGATAAAAGCTACCCCGGGGATAACAGGCTTATCTCCCCCAAGAGTTCACATCGACGGGGAGGTTTGGCACCTCGATGTCGGCTCATCGCATCCTGGGGCTGTAGTCGGTCCCAAGGGTTGGGCTGTTCGCCCATTAAAGCGGTACGCGAGCTGGGTTCAGAACGTCGTGAGACAGTTCGGTCCCTATCCGTCGTGGGCGTAGGAAATTTGAGAGGAGCTGTCCTTAGTACGAGAGGACCGGGATGGACATACCTCTGGTGTACCAGTTGTCGTGCCAACGGCATCGCTGGGTAGCTATGTATGGACGGGATAAGTGCTGAAAGCATCTAAGCATGAAGCCCCCCTCAAGATGAGATTTCCCAACTTCGGTTATAAGATCCCTCAAAGATGATGAGGTTAATAGGTTCGAGGTGGAAGCATAGCGATATGTGCAGCTGACGAATACTAATCGATCGAAGACTTAATCAAATTTTAAATGTTTTGTTTGGTTGAATCATATTTTACTTACTATCTAGTTTTGAATGTATAATTTCATACATTTCATTGTCTGGTGACAATGGCAAGGAGGTCACACCTGTTCCCATGCCGAACACAGAAGTTAAGCTCCTTAGCGCCGATGGTAGTCGGACTTACGTTCCGCAAGAGTAGGACGTTGCCAGGCAATTCCATTTTGACCTTTGGGTCGTTTTTTTATGGAAGTTTTAACAAAATAAATTTGAAAAAGTTCTTGACTTTATAAGTCAAAACAAGTAAAATTGTTTCTTGTGATTGAAGAAATGAACATTGAAAACTGAATTGCAATATGTCAACGTTAATTCCGAACGCAACATTAAATTGTTGGTTCAAAACAAGTGTTAGAGATAACACAAATTAGTATTTTATGAGCTAATCAAACATCATAATTCATTTATGGAGAGTTTGATCCTGGCTCAGGATGAACGCTGGCGGCGTGCCTAATACATGCAAGTCGAGCGAACAGATAAGGAGCTTGCTCCTTTGACGTTAGCGGCGGACGGGTGAGTAACACGTGGGTAACCTACCTATAAGACTGGGATAACTTCGGGAAACCGGAGCTAATACCGGATAACATTTGGAACCGCATGGTTCTAAAGTGAAAGATGGTTTTGCTATCACTTATAGATGGACCCGCGCCGTATTAGCTAGTTGGTAAGGTAACGGCTTACCAAGGCGACGATACGTAGCCGACCTGAGAGGGTGATCGGCCACACTGGAACTGAGACACGGTCCAGACTCCTACGGGAGGCAGCAGTAGGGAATCTTCCGCAATGGGCGAAAGCCTGACGGAGCAACGCCGCGTGAGTGATGAAGGGTTTCGGCTCGTAAAACTCTGTTATTAGGGAAGAACAAACGTGTAAGTAACTGTGCACGTCTTGACGGTACCTAATCAGAAAGCCACGGCTAACTACGTGCCAGCAGCCGCGGTAATACGTAGGTGGCAAGCGTTATCCGGAATTATTGGGCGTAAAGCGCGCGTAGGCGGTTTCTTAAGTCTGATGTGAAAGCCCACGGCTCAACCGTGGAGGGTCATTGGAAACTGGGAAACTTGAGTGCAGAAGAGGAAAGTGGAATTCCATGTGTAGCGGTGAAATGCGCAGAGATATGGAGGAACACCAGTGGCGAAGGCGACTTTCTGGTCTGTAACTGACGCTGATGTGCGAAAGCGTGGGGATCAAACAGGATTAGATACCCTGGTAGTCCACGCCGTAAACGATGAGTGCTAAGTGTTAGGGGGTTTCCGCCCCTTAGTGCTGCAGCTAACGCATTAAGCACTCCGCCTGGGGAGTACGACCGCAAGGTTGAAACTCAAAGGAATTGACGGGGACCCGCACAAGCGGTGGAGCATGTGGTTTAATTCGAAGCAACGCGAAGAACCTTACCAAATCTTGACATCCTTTGAAAACTCTAGAGATAGAGCCTTCCCCTTCGGGGGACAAAGTGACAGGTGGTGCATGGTTGTCGTCAGCTCGTGTCGTGAGATGTTGGGTTAAGTCCCGCAACGAGCGCAACCCTTAAGCTTAGTTGCCATCATTAAGTTGGGCACTCTAGGTTGACTGCCGGTGACAAACCGGAGGAAGGTGGGGATGACGTCAAATCATCATGCCCCTTATGATTTGGGCTACACACGTGCTACAATGGACAATACAAAGGGCAGCTAAACCGCGAGGTCATGCAAATCCCATAAAGTTGTTCTCAGTTCGGATTGTAGTCTGCAACTCGACTACATGAAGCTGGAATCGCTAGTAATCGTAGATCAGCATGCTACGGTGAATACGTTCCCGGGTCTTGTACACACCGCCCGTCACACCACGAGAGTTTGTAACACCCGAAGCCGGTGGAGTAACCATTTATGGAGCTAGCCGTCGAAGGTGGGACAAATGATTGGGGTGAAGTCGTAACAAGGTAGCCGTATCGGAAGGTGCGGCTGGATCACCTCCTTTCTAAGGATATATTCGGAACATCTTCTTACGAAGATGCAGGAATAACATTGACATATTGTATTCAGTTTTGAATGCTCATTGGAGTATTCATTGCATTATTTTGTACATTGAAAACTAGATAAGTAAGTAAAATTTATGATTTTACCAAGCAAAACCGAGTGAATTAGAGTTTTTTAACAAGCTTTGAATTCAAAAAGAAATAATCGCTAGTGTTCGAAAGAACACTCACAGATTAATAACATTTTGGGTTTTCAACCGACTTGTTCGTGTTGAAAGTCAAAAAAGATTAAGTTATTAAGGGCGCACGGTGGATGCCTTGGCACTAGAAGCCGACGAAGGACGTTACTAACGACGATATGCTTTGGGGAGCTGTAAGTAAGCTTTGATCCAGAGATTTCCTAATGGGGAAACCCAGCACGAGTTATGTCGTGTTATCGATATGTGAATACATAGCATATCTGAAGGCAGACGCGGAGAACTGAAACATCTTAGTACCCGCAGGAAGAGAAAGAAAAATCGATTCCCTGAGTAGCGGCGAGCGAAACGGGAAGAGCCCAAACCAACGAGCTTGCTTGTTGGGGTTGTAGGACACTCTATACGGAGTTACAAAAGAACAGACTAGACGAATCATCTGGAAAGATGAATCAAAGAAGGTAATAATCCTGTAGTCGAAAGTTTGTTCACTCTTGAGTGGATCCTGAGTACGACGGAACACGAGAAATTCCGTCGGAATCTGGGAGGACCATCTCCCAAGGCTAAATACTCTCTAGTGACCGATAGTGAACCAGTACCGTGAGGGAAAGGTGAAAAGTACCCCGGAAGGGGAGTGAAATAGAACTTGAAACCGTGTGCTTACAAGTAGTCAGAGCCCGTTAATGGGTGATGGCGTGCCTTTTGTAGAATGAACCGGCGAGTTACGATTTGATGCAAGGTTAAGCAGTGAATGTGGAGCCGTAGCGAAAGCGAGTCTGAATAGGGCGTTGAGTATTTGGTCGTAGACCCGAAACCAGGTGATCTACCCATGACCAGGTTGAAGTTCAGGTAACACTGAATGGAGGACCGAACCGACTTACGTTGAAAAGTGAGCGGATGAGTTGTGGGTAGCGGAGAAATTCCAATCGAACCTGGAGATAGCTGGTTCTCTCCGAAATAGCTTTAGGGCTAGCCTCAAGTGATGATTATTGGAGGTAGAGCACTGTTTGGACGAGGGGCCCTTATCGGGTTACCGAATTCAGACAAACTCCGAATGCCAATCAATTTAACTTGGGAGTCAGAACGCGGGTGATAAGGTCCGTGTTCGAAAGGGAAACAGCCCAGACCACCAGCTAAGGTCCCAAAATATATGTTAAGTGGAAAAGGATGTGGCGTTGCCCAGACAACTAGGATGTTGGCTTAGAAGCAGCCATCATTTAAAGAGTGCGTAATAGCTCACTAGTCGAGTGACACTGCGCCGAAAATGTACCGGGGCTAAACATATTACCGAAGCTGTGGATTGTCCGTAAGGACAATGGTAGGAGAGCGTTCTAAGGGCGTTGAAGCATGATCGCAAGGACATGTGGAGCGCTTAGAAGTGAGAATGCCGGTGTGAGTAGCGAAAGACGGGTGAGAATCCCGTCCACCGATTGACTAAGGTTTCCAGAGGAAGGCTCGTCCGCTCTGGGTTAGTCGGGTCCTAAGCTGAGGCCGATAGGCGTAGGCGATGGATAACAGGTTGATATTCCTGTACCACCATTATTCGTTTTAAGCGATGGGGGGACGCAGTAGGATAGGCGAAGCGTACGATTGGATTGTACGTCCAAGCAGTGAGATTGAGTGTTAGGCAAATCCGGCACTCTTAAGATTGAGCTGTGATGGGGAGAGGAAATTGTTTCCTCGAGTCGTTGATTTCACACTGCCAAGAAAAGCCTCTAGCTAGAATTGTGGTGCCCGTACCGCAAACCGACACAGGTAGTCAAGATGAGAATTCTAAGGTGAGCGAGCGAACTCTCGTTAAGGAACTCGGCAAAATGACCCCGTAACTTCGGGAGAAGGGGTGCTCTTTAGGGTTAACGCCCAGGAGAGCCGCAGTGAATAGGCCCAAGCGACTGTTTATCAAAAACACAGGTCTCTGCTAAACCGTAAGGTGATGTATAGGGGCTGACGCCTGCCCGGTGCTGGAAGGTTAAGAGGAGTGGTTAGCTTCTGCGAAGCTACGAATCGAAGCCCCAGTAAACGGCGGCCGTAACTATAACGGTCCTAAGGTAGCGAAATTCCTTGTCGGGTAAGTTCCGACCCGCACGAAAGGCGTAACGATTTGGGCACTGTCTCAACGAGAGACTCGGTGAAATCATAGTACCTGTGAAGATGCAGGTTACCCGCGACAGGACGGAAAGACCCCGTGGAGCTTTACTGTAGTCTGATATTGAAATTCGGCACAGCTTGTACAGGATAGGTAGGAGCCTGAGATACGTGAGCGCTAGCTTACGTGGAGGCGTTGGTGGGATACTACCCTCGCTGTGTTGGATTTCTAACCCGCACCATTTATCATGGTGGGAGACAGTGTCAGATGGGCAGTTTGACTGGGGCGGTCGCCTCCTAAAGAGTAACGGAGGCGCTCAAAGGTTTCCTCAGAATGGTTGGAAATCATTCATAGAGTGTAAAGGCATAAGGAAGCTTGACTGCGAGACTTACAAGTCGAGCAGGGTCGAAAGACGGACTTAGTGATCCGGTGGTTCCGCATGGAAGGGCCATCGCTCAACGGATAAAAGCTACCCCGGGGATAACAGGCTTATCTCCCCCAAGAGTTCACATCGACGGGGAGGTTTGGCACCTCGATGTCGGCTCATCGCATCCTGGGGCTGTAGTCGGTCCCAAGGGTTGGGCTGTTCGCCCATTAAAGCGGTACGCGAGCTGGGTTCAGAACGTCGTGAGACAGTTCGGTCCCTATCCGTCGTGGGCGTAGGAAATTTGAGAGGAGCTGTCCTTAGTACGAGAGGACCGGGATAGACATACCTCTGGTGTACCAGTTGTCGTGCCAACGGCATCGCTGGGTAGCTATGTATGGACGGGATAAGTGCTGAAAGCATCTAAGCATGAAGCCCCCCTCAAGATGAGATTTCCCAACTTCGGTTATAAGATCCCTCAAAGATGATGAGGTTAATAGGTTCGAGGTGGAAGCATAGCGATATGTGCAGCTGACGAATACTAATCGATCGAAGACTTAATCAAATTTTAAATGTTTTGTTTGGTTGAATCATATTTTACTTACTATCTAGTTTTGAATGTATAATTTCATACATTTCATTGTCTGGTGACAATGGCAAGGAGGTCACACCTGTTCCCATGCCGAACACAGAAGTTAAGCTCCTTAGCGCCGATGGTAGTCGGACTTACGTTCCGCAAGAGTAGGACGTTGCCAGGCAATCAGAGACCCAAGCGGGTCTCTTTTTTTATGTTAAAAAAGCTTAACTTCCAGTTCGAAGAACTGAAAAACCTAAAATAAGCTATTATGAGAAAGCGTTTGAAGCTGACGAACTGAGCAAAAGACGAAGCGAGCTACAAGTTAATTTCGAATAAGCAAGTGCTAAAGCACTTGCATAAGTGTTACTAATTTCAATAAATTGAAAAGTAACACTTTATCGAAATGGTGAAAAAAATGTTAGGGAAATTTGAGCAATAAAAAATTAATAATCATATTATAGACATAGACTATTTATTAATGCGTTGGTATGATCATTTAATTTTGAAAAGGGTATCCCTCCAAAACCTAAAATAAATTTCACAGATGTTTGGTTTTTATCATAGTGATAAAAAGGTAGAATTTTCAATTGGTTGTTTGCAGCGTTTTTAAGGCACTGATCCATTGAATAGCCGTTTTTTACAGTTAAAGTGAAGTGCATGCCAGCAAGTGCACCATCTATTTGTAATTGATCTTCATACGGTTTTAGTTTTTCTAGAATGAATTTTAGTTTTTTGCTATATACTTTTCTCATTTTGTTAAGATGCCTTTCGAAACTACCTGATTCCATAAAATTAGCTACTATTTTTTGTAAATGTGCAGGTACGGTGTTACCTTCTTTGTTTTTTAAATGTTCATATTGTGCTAACAATTTTTTTGGTAAAACTAAATAAGCTATTCTACAACTTGGGAAAAGGGATTTAGAAAATGTACTTATATAGATCACTTTGTCTTTGGTATCTAAACTCTGTAACGCAGGTATTGGTTTTCCGAAGTAACGAAATTCGGAATCGTAGTCATCTTCAATAATATATCTATATTCATTTTGATGTGCCCAATTTATAAGTTGGGTTCTTTTTTTTAAATTCATTACGTAGCCTGTAGGGAACTGGTGAGACGGTGTGACATAGGCAATATTATTATTGGTTTGGCTAAAATAGTTTAAGTCAATCCCTGTTTTATTAACAGGTGTCTGAAGATAAGGGATGTGCTTCTTATCGAGTACTTGTTTGATTGGTGGGTAACTTGGGTTTTCAATAATAAACTGTTCTTTACTTAACATATCTGTGAGCAAATTAATAAGTTGTTCTGTTGAGGAACCAATGATAATTTGCTCTGGATGACAAGTAACACCACGACTGTTAAAAAGGTAATGAGCGATTTCTTGACGCAATGACCACTCTCCTTTGGGATTTGTGTGTTGTAGTAAACCGAGTTGATCATCTTCAAAGACATCACGTGCATACTTTCTAAATTGATGCATGGGAAAGTATTCGGCATCAATTTCAGTTAGATTAAAAGCATATTGATATGATTGGTCATTATGACGATTGTTAGAAGTCATGTCTAAAGATGGTCCATTTAACTGACTATGATTTCTTTTAATGATAGGTAATGTTTCAATATCTGAAACGAAATAACCAGAACGTGGTTTGGAATATATATAGCCTTCATCTAATAAAAATTGATACGCGTGCTCGATTGTTGTATTACTTACGGATAAATGTTGGCCAAGGACACGTTTAGAAGGAAATTTATCACCAGATTGATATTGTCCTTCTATAATTTGTTGCTTCAAGTTTTCATATAATTCTATATATAGATGTCGTTTTTCCATAAAATCTGACCCCTTAAATTATTTTGGAATTGTACCTTTTTAAATACCAGTTTATCTCTTAAAATGAATTTAATCAACTAAGTAAAGGGGTAATACAGATATGTCTAAAGTTACTGGATCAGAGAGAGTTAAAAGAGGCATGGCAGAAATGCAAAAAGGCGGCGTCATTATGGACGTTGTAAATGCAGAGCAAGCTAAAATTGCGGAAGAAGCAGGAGCGGTTGCTGTCATGGCGTTAGAACGTGTACCATCTGACATTAGAGCAGCAGGTGGCGTAGCGCGTATGGCTAATCCAAAAATTGTAGAGGAAGTAATGAATGCTGTTTCAATACCAGTCATGGCGAAAGGACGTATCGGTCATATTACGGAGGCACGTGTACTTGAGTCTATGGGTGTAGATTATATCGATGAGTCTGAAGTATTAACACCTGCTGATGAAGAATATCATTTAAGAAAAGATACATTTACAGTACCATTTGTCTGTGGATGTCGTAATTTAGGTGAAGCAGCTCGTCGTATTGGTGAAGGTGCAGCGATGTTACGTACGAAAGGTGAACCTGGTACTGGTAATATTGTGGAAGCAGTAAGACATATGAGACAAGTTAATTCTGAAGTAAGTCGTTTAACTGTTATGAATGACGATGAGATTATGACAGAAGCTAAAAATATTGGTGCGCCATATGAAGTATTAAAAAATATTAAAGAAAATGGTAAATTACCAGTAGTTAATTTTGCAGCAGGTGGTGTTGCGACACCTCAAGATGCCGCTTTAATGATGGAATTAGGCGCAGATGGTGTGTTTGTAGGATCAGGTATTTTTAAATCTGAAGATCCAGAAAAATTTGCAAAAGCCATTGTTCAAGCAACAACACATTATCAAGATTATGAATTAATTGGTCGTTTAGCAAAAGAGCTAGGTATAGCGATGAAAGGTTTAGATATCAATGACCTGTCTTTAGAAGAACGTATGCAAGAGCGTGGTTGGTAATATGAAAATTGGTGTATTAGCACTTCAAGGTGCAGTCAGAGAGCATATACATCACATAGAATTAAGCGGTCACGAAGGCGTTGCAATTAAGCGAATTGAACAATTAGAAGAGATTGATGGTCTGATCTTACCTGGTGGAGAATCCACAACATTGCGTAGATTAATGAATTTATATGGTTTCAAAGAAGCCTTACAGCAATCAACATTACCAATGTTTGGCACATGTGCAGGTCTTATTGTAATGGCTAAACAGATTTCTGGGGAAGATGGCTACTTAGATAAACTCGATATCACAGTTCAAAGAAATTCATTTGGACGACAAGTAGATAGTTTTGAAAGTGAATTAGATGTAAAAGGCATTGCGGAAGATATCGAAGGCGTATTTATCAGAGCACCTCATATTGAAGCGACACATGGTGATGTTGACGTACTTAGTACAGTTGGTGATAAAATTGTTGCCGTTCAAGAAGGACGTTATTTAGGTGTATCATTCCATCCTGAATTGACAGATGATTATAGAGTGACACAGTATTTTATTGAAGCAATTGTCAAACCGACACTTACTGAAAAAGTTTAAAAATAAATATAGTAAAAAGCAGTCATGTATTTTAAATATACATGACTGCTTTTATGTTTAAATTAGATAAAGAATCCTGCAATAGCTGCTGAAATAAATGAAACTAAAGTTGCACCGAATAATAGTTTTAATCCGAAACGTGCAACCATGTCACCTTTTTCATTGTTCAATGATTTGATAGCGCCTGAGATGATACCGATTGAACTGAAGTTCGCAAATGAAACGACGAAGACTGAAATAACACCTTTCGCATGTTCACTCATATCTTTCACTTGGCTTAAGCTTTGCATGGCAACGAACTCGTTAGATAATAATTTTGTCGCCATAATAGAACCAGCTTGTACAGCATCGTTCCAAGGAACACCAACTAAGAAGGCAAATGGTGCAAATACGAAACCGATAAGTGTTTGGAAGTCCCAAGTAATGCTACCTCCAGAAATACCAGTGAATATTGCACTGACAAGACCGTTAAGTAACGCGATAATTGCTATGTAACCAATTAACATTGCTCCTACAATAACTGCTACTTTAAAACCGTCTAAAATATACTCGCCTAACATTTCGAAGAAAGATTGCTTCCCTGCTTCACTTTCTTGAACGATTAGTTTATCCTCTTTGGCATCTACTTTATAAGGATTAATGATAGAAGCGATAATGAAACCGCCAAATAAGTTCAATACGACTGCCGTAACAACGTAACGTGGCTCGATTAAGGTGAAATAGGCACCAATAATGGAAGCTGATACTGTAGACATCGCTGAAGCCGTCAAAGTATAAAGGCGTTGTTTAGGTATATGAGCTAATTCTTTCTTTAATGAAATAAACACTTCAGATTGTCCTAAAATGGCTGCCGCAACAGCATTGTAAGATTCTAAACGACCCATACCATTTATTTTAGAAATAGCTAAACCAAGTACATTAATAATCCATGGTAGGATTTTCGTATATTGTAAAATACCAATTAATGCAGAAATAAACACGATTGGTAATAATACATTAAAGAAGAATGGAGGGTTTTTTGGATCTACAAATTCAAAACCACCAAAGACAAAGTTTACACCTTCTGCTGCTTTTGCTAATAAATAGTTAAAGCCATCTGATATGCCGCCAATGACTGTGATACCGAATTTCGTTTTAAGTAAAATAAATGCGAATACAAGTTGTATGACTAACAATAGTCCGATATATTGCCATCGGATGTTTTTTCTATCTGAGCTAAATAGAAACGCTAATGCAAGAAACACTACTATCCCAATTAAACCGATAATTATATGCATAAGTTATTCATCCCTTTTAAATTTTCTTAACTTCTATAATACAATAAAATTGATAGCACTTACATGTTTAATTTAAAAATTTTAAAACATATTGGTTGAAAAAGGTCAAAGTTGGTCATATAATATAGTCAAAGAAGGTCAAAAGAGGTGATAATCATGCACAACATGTCCGACATCATAGAACAATACATTAAAAAATTATTTGAAGACACCAATGAAGACGTTGTTGAAATTCGACGAACCAATATTGCGCAGCGCTTTGACTGTGTGCCTTCTCAGCTTAATTATGTAATCAAAACACGTTTCACAAATGAACATGGCTATGAAATTGAAAGTAAAAGAGGTGGCGGTGGTTACATTCGAATCACTAAAATTGAAAATAAAGACGAAACAGGTTACATTAATCACTTACTTCAATTAGTAGGGCCATCTATTTCACAGCAACAGGCATATTACATTGTGGATGGTTTGTTAGATAAATCATATATTAATGAGCGAGAAGCAAAAATGATATACGCTGTAATAGATAGAGAAACATTGAAGATGGATATACTATCTAGAGATATTATTCGAGCAAATATAATTAAAAGATTGTTACATGTTATAAATTATTATTAAAGCGAGGTGTTACGTCGTGCTATGCGAAAATTGTCATTTGAATGAAGCAGAAGTGAAATTGGCAGTGAAAGGGCAAGATGGTATAAATGAAAAATGGGTATGTTCCACGTGTGCACAAGGAGGTAATCCTTGGACACAAAATCAACAAATCCAAGCCCAAGATGATATCGAAGGTGCGTTTGTAGTCAAACAAATCTTGCAACATCTAGCTGCTAAACATGGTATCGATTTTGATGAAATTGCTTTTAAAGAAGAGAAACGCTGTCCAACTTGCCATATGACATTAAAAGATATTGCACATGTTGGTAAATTTGGTTGTGCAGACTGCTATGCGACATTTAAAGATGACATAGTCGATATTGTACGACGCGTACAAGGTGGTCAAATTGAGCACATTGGAAAAACACCGAGATCTTCACATAGAAAATTGGCTTTAAAAAAACAAATTGAGGAAAAATCTTCTTATCTAAATCAATTGATAGAAGAGCAAAATTTTGAAGAAGCTGCCGTTGTTCGTGATGAAATCAAGGCATTAAAAGAGGACAGCGAGGTGAAACATGATGAGTAAAAATGATATTAGTGCATATATGAGTGAATGGATGAGAGATAGAGAAGAAAGTCCCATCGTTATGTCATCAAGGATTCGTTTAGCACGAAATCTTGAAAACCATGTGCACCCACTCATGTTTCTGTCTGAACAAGATGGTTTTAGAATTATTAATGAAGTACAAGATGCGCTTCCCGATTTAGCTGTCCAACGATTAGACGCAATGGATCAGCAAAGTAAATATAAACTTGTCGCGAAACATCTTATTAGTCCAGAATTAATCAGACAACCTGCATCGGCAGTGCTACTGAACGAGGATGAATCGTTAAGCATTATGGTAAATGAAGAAGACCATTTGCGTATTCAAGCGATGGGAAATGATTTATCTTTATCTTCATTATACGAAAAAGCTTCAGAGATTGACGATAAACTAGACAGTGAATTAGATGTAAGTTTTGATGAAACTTTAGGCTATTTAACAACTTGTCCAACAAACATTGGTACAGGCATGCGAGCAAGTGTTATGTTGCATTTACCAGGCCTAACGATTATGAAACGAATGAATCGAATTGCACAAACAATCAATCGTTTCGGTTTTACAATTAGGGGCATTTATGGAGAAGGTTCGCATGTTTATGGTCATATCTATCAAATTTCAAATCAACTTACATTAGGAAAAACTGAAGAAGACATCATTGAAAGTTTATCAGAAGTCGTTCAACAAATTATTAATGAAGAAATGCAGATTCGTGAACGCTTAAACCGACATAACTATACTGAAACATTAGATAGAGTGTATCGTTCGTTAGGTATATTAAAATATAGTAGACTGATATCTATGGAGGAAGCTTCACTAAGATTAAGTGAGGTCAAACTGGGTATTGATTTAGAATACATTGAATTAGAAGACTTCAAGTTTAATGAACTGATGGTTGCGATACAATCACCATTTTTATTAGATGATGAAGATGATAGAACTGTTAATGAAAAAAGAGCAGATATATTAAGAGAACATATAAATTAGGAGGTTACGCTATGCTATTTGGAAGACTTACAGAAAGAGCACAACGTGTATTAGCACATGCTCAAGAAGAAGCAATTCGTTTAAACCATTCAAATATAGGAACAGAACATCTACTTTTAGGTTTAATGAAAGAACCTGAAGGTATTGCTGCCAAAGTTTTAGAAACTTTTGAGATTACTGAAGAAAAAGTTGTTGAAGAAGTAGAAAAATTAATTGGCCATGGTCAAGAACAAATGGGTGCATTGCACTACACACCTCGTGCGAAAAAAGTTATAGAATTATCAATGGATGAAGCAAGAAAATTACATCATAACTTTGTTGGAACAGAGCATATTTTGCTTGGTCTAATCAGAGAAAATGAAGGTGTTGCAGCACGCGTATTTGCAAACTTAGATTTAAATATAACAAAAGCACGTGCACAAGTTGTTAAAGCGTTAGGTAGCCCTGAAATGAGCAACAAAAATGCACAAGCAAACAAATCAAATAACACACCAACATTGGATAGTCTTGCACGTGACTTAACTGTTATCGCTAAAGACGGTACGTTAGATCCAGTGATTGGTAGAGATAAAGAAATAACAAGAGTCATTGAAGTGTTAAGTCGTCGTACTAAGAACAACCCTGTATTAATTGGTGAACCGGGTGTTGGTAAAACAGCAATTGCGGAAGGTTTAGCACAAGCAATTGTTAATAATGAAGTACCTGAAACATTAAAAGGAAAACGTGTAATGTCATTAGATATGGGAACAGTAGTGGCTGGAACGAAATATCGTGGTGAATTTGAAGAACGTTTGAAAAAAGTTATGGAAGAAATACACCAAGCAGGTAATGTGATATTATTCATTGATGAATTACACACACTAGTTGGTGCTGGTGGCGCAGAAGGTGCGATTGATGCTTCAAATATTCTTAAACCAGCCTTAGCACGTGGCGAGCTACAATGTATCGGTGCGACAACATTGGATGAATATCGTAAAAATATTGAAAAAGATGCAGCACTTGAACGTCGTTTCCAACCTGTTCAAGTAGATGAACCTACAGTAGAAGACACTATTGAAATCTTAAAAGGTTTACGTGATCGCTATGAAGCACATCACCGTATCAATATTTCTGATGAAGCATTGGTATCAGCTGCTAAATTGAGTCATCGCTATGTTTCAGACCGTTTCTTACCAGATAAAGCGATTGATTTAATTGATGAAGCTAGTTCAAAAGTAAGACTGAAAAGTCATACAACACCACCAAACTTAAAAGAAATTGAACAACAAATTGAACAAGTCAAAAATGAAAAAGATGCTGCAGTACATGCTCAAGAATTCGAAAATGCGGCAAATCTTCGTGATAAACAAACTAAATTAGAAAAACAATATGAAGAAGCTAATACGAATTGGAAGAATACTCAAAACGGTGATAACACATCATTATCTGAAGAAGATATCGGTGAAGTCATCGCTGGTTGGACAGGTATTCCATTGACTAAGATTAATGAAACAGAATCAGATCGTCTGCTTAACTTAGAAGATACACTACACAATAGAGTGATTGGACAAAAAGACGCAGTGACATCCATTAGTAAAGCAGTGAGACGTGCAAGAGCTGGATTGAAAGATCCTAAACGTCCAATCGGTAGCTTTATTTTCTTAGGACCTACGGGTGTAGGTAAGACTGAGCTAGCGCGTGCGTTAGCGGAGTCTATGTTCGGTGAAGACGATGCTATGATCCGCGTTGACATGAGTGAGTTCATGGAAAAACATGCTGTCAGCCGTTTAGTTGGTGCTCCTCCAGGCTATGTAGGACATGACGATGGTGGACAATTAACTGAAAAAGTAAGACGTAAACCTTATTCTGTTATTTTATTTGATGAAATCGAAAAAGCACATCCAGATGTATTTAACATCTTGCTACAAGTGTTAGACGATGGTCATCTAACAGATACCAAAGGTCGTCGTGTTGACTTCCGTAATACGGTAATTATTATGACATCAAATGTTGGCGCGCAAGAATTACAAGATCAACGTTTTGCTGGTTTTGGTGGCGCTACAGAAGGTCAAGATTATGAATCAATTCGCAAGACAATGATGAAAGAATTGAAAAATGCTTTCCGTCCAGAGTTCTTAAACCGTGTTGATGATATCATTGTATTCCACAAACTTTCTAAAGATGAGTTGAAACAAATTGTGACAATGATGGTTAACAAACTTACTAATCGACTTTCTGAACAAGATATTAATATATCGGTTACAGAAGCGGCTAAAGAGAAAATTGCCGAAGAAGGTTACGATCCAGAGTATGGTGCAAGACCACTTATTCGTGCTATTCAAAAAACAGTTGAAGATAACTTGAGTGAATTGATTTTAGACGGTAACCAAATTGAAGGTAAAGAAGTTAAAATTGATCACGATGGTAAAGAATTCAAATATGATATTACGGAAAGACAAGATTCAGCTAAAGATAAAGAAACATCTGAATCATAATATCAATAAAGTTAATGTTAGGACCTAGGACATCATCGCATGTCCTAGGTTCTTTTTCTGTATAAAGGGTTAAATTATCAAATTATCATTGGAAACTAGCTTATAACATGATGCATTCATACTATTATTTGTAAATTCAAGCTATAATATGATTGGTACTTAAACGTTAGACGTGGTATTTTATAAAAATAGCTTATATCAATATGAGAAACGTTGAAATGATAAATAATTTTAATTTAAGAAATATACATATTAATTGAGAGAATTATTATTGCTGAGAATAAATTTGTTTTTAAATAGTCAGAGGTTTAAAATAGATTTGTTCAATGAAAGGTGGAGGTGCTGTTTTGGCTAAAAAGAAAGTGATTTTTGAATGTATGGCATGTGGTTATCAGTCACCGAAATGGATGGGGAAATGCCCAAACTGTGGTGGTTGGAATCAAATGGAAGAAATTGTCGAACAAAAGGCAGCCAGTCCAAAACATGGCGTACGCAGTCGAGACAATGTATCTAAAGTACAAAAATTAAATGAAATTAAACATGAAACAACACCTAGGGTTAAAACAAATTCAAACGAATTTAACCGCGTACTAGGTGGAGGTATTGTTAATGGTTCACTTGTCTTAATTGGTGGTGATCCTGGTATTGGGAAATCGACATTACTATTACAAATTTGTGCATCATTATCCCAATCTAAAAACGTATTATATATCACTGGTGAAGAATCATTGAGTCAAACGAAATTAAGAGCGGAAAGATTAGATGAGGATTCTAGTGAATTAAATGTATTTGCCGAAACAGATTTAGAAGTAATCCATGAAACGGTTAAACAAATTAAACCAGATTTACTTGTTGTGGATTCTATACAAACAATATTCCACCCTGAAATCAGCTCGGCACCAGGCTCGGTTTCACAAGTTAGAGAAAGTACGCAGAGCTTAATGAATATAGCTAAACAGATGAATATTGCGACGTTTATTGTCGGACATGTAACAAAAGAAGGTCAAATCGCTGGGCCGCGTTTACTTGAACATATGGTGGACACAGTGCTTTACTTCGAAGGTGATGAACACCATGCATATCGTATTTTAAGAGCTGTGAAAAACCGTTTTGGTTCTACAAATGAAATGGGTATCTTTGAGATGAAGCAAACAGGTTTGAAAGGCGTTAAAAACCCTTCGGAAATGTTTCTTGAAGAACGTTCAGCCAATGTACCAGGTTCCACGATTGTTTCTACCATGGAAGGTACGAGACCTTTATTGATTGAAGTACAAGCATTAGTGACACCGACAACTTTTAATAATCCGAGACGTATGGCAACGGGCATAGATCATAATCGATTGAGTTTGCTCATGGCCGTATTAGAAAAGAAAGAAAATTATCTCCTTCAGCAGCAAGATGCTTATATCAAAGTTGCGGGTGGTGTGAGACTTACTGAGCCAGCAGTAGATTTAGGTATCATTATTGCGACGGCTTCAAGCTTTAAAGATTTAACGGTGGACGGCTTGGACTGTTTCATCGGTGAGGTAGGTCTTACTGGAGAAGTCAGACGTGTTTCTCGAATAGAACAACGTGTCCAAGAAGCTGAAAAATTAGGGTTCAAACGTGTGATTATCCCTGAGTCCAATATTGGGGGATGGCAATTTCCTGAAGGTATAAAAGTAATTGGGGTTAAAAGTGTTCATGAAGCTTTAAAATACGCATTAACAAAACATAAAAAATAATTATGCTTTAATAATATAAGGTTGAATAATTGCCGGAAGAAAGGAGCGTTAACTTGTGAACATGATAAGACTTATTGTTATCTTGTGCTATATCATTTTAGGTGCAAGTATAGGTGTATACCTTTTGCCAGAAATCTTTGATGATATAGGGCTAGGTAATATATCATTATTAACTAATACGTATTTTAATGGACTACTAGGTATTATAATTTTCTTTTTAATATTTGGTTGGTTTATTAAAAAAGCAACACTTGCTTTAAAAGAATTAGAACGAACAATTATGCGTCAAAGCGCAGTAGAAATTTTATTTGCTACAATTGGACTAATGATAGGCTTACTGATTTCAGTTATGATATCTTTTATATTCCAAATTATCGGCAACAACATCATCAATCATTTTGTACCAATCATTATTACAATTATTTTAGGTTATTTCGGCTTCCAATTTGGTTTGCGAAAACGTGACGAAATGTTGCTATTTTTACCAGAAAATATGGCGCGTTCTATGTCTATCAATGCACGAAACGCAGTGCCAAAGATTATAGATACAAGTGCAATTATAGATGGCCGAATTTTAGACATTATTGAATGTGGATTTATTGATGGTGAAATATTAATTCCTCAAGGTGTAATCAACGAACTTCAAGTCGTTGCGGACGCCAATGATAGTGTGAAACGTGAGAAAGGTCAACGTGGTTTAGATATATTAAACTCTTTATATGATACAAATCATCCGACTAGAATTATTCATCCGACGAAAACGCATAGCGATATTGATGCAATGTTAATTAAATTAGCGCAACATTATAGAGCGCACATTATAACGACAGATTTTAATTTAAATAAAGTATGTCATGTGCAAGGAATCCAAGCACTTAATGTGAATGATTTATCTGAAGCAATCAAGCCCTCTGTACATCAAGGTGACCGATTCAGTCTATTACTTACAAAAATGGGTAAAGAGTCTGGGCAAGCAGTTGGTTATTTAGACGATGGAACGATGGTTGTTGTGGATAAAGCTAAAAAACACATTGGCGAACATATCGATTTAGAAGTGATTAGCTTATTACAAACTTCATCGGGTAGAATTATTTTTGCGAAAAAATTAAATTAAAACGTAGGGTTTCATGTGAAACTGTAGCAAATGTTGTTACAGTTTCGTGTGGAGCCTTTTTTATATTTAAAAATATAGACAAAGTCATGGTTAATTTAAGCACAGCAATATCATATTAGCGGTTAAAGTGCTACAATAGATAGCGAAATTGTATTTCTAAAAAAGGAATGTCACATAATCAATTATTGTGTGATGCTTGGAGCAGACTTTGGTAAGAGATACTTTAAAAAATAATAAGCTATGGTATGATTAATAAGCGATAAATAATAAACTTATTAATGGTTGAGCGGTATTTTTTTATAAATGATAAGTAGATAAAAGATATGCGTTCGGCTTATTTATTGCGTTTGTGAAACGCATTTTACATTAATAACGTATGTTGAAAATAATTAATATGATAAAACGGGAGTGAACATAATGAGTGATCGTGTAAGAGTGAGATACGCACCAAGTCCAACTGGATATTTGCATATCGGTAATGCAAGAACTGCATTATTTAACTATTTATTTGCTAAACATTATGATGGTGATTTTGTAATTCGTATTGAAGATACGGATAGTAAGCGTAATTTAGTTGATGGAGAATCATCGCAATTTGATAACTTAAAATGGTTAGGTATCGAATGGGATGAATCTGTTGATAAAGATAAAGGTTATGGACCGTATCGTCAGTCTGAACGTGCAGAAATTTATAATCCGCTGATTCAACAATTATTGGATGAAGACAAAGCTTACAAATGTTATATGACTGAAGACGAATTAGAAGAAGAGCGTCAACAGCAAATTGAACGTGGTGAAATGCCGCGTTATGGTGGTAAACATGCACATTTAACTGAAGAAGAACGTCAACAATTTGAAGCAGAAGGTCGCAAACCTTCAATTCGTTTCCGTGTACCTAAAGATACGACATATTCATTTGATGATATGGTTAAAGGTGAAATTTCATTTGATTCAAATAACATGGGTGACTGGGTCATTGTTAAAAAAGATGGTATCCCAACGTATAACTTTGCGGTAGCTATCGATGACCATTACATGGAAATTTCAGATGTTATTCGTGGTGATGACCATATTTCAAACACACCAAAACAATTAATGATTTATGAAACATTTGGTTGGGAAGCACCAAGATTTGCACATATGTCACTTATCGTAAACGAAGAACGTAAAAAATTAAGTAAACGTGACGGTCAAATCCTACAGTTTATCGAGCAATATCGTGATTTAGGATATTTACCTGAAGCATTATTTAACTTTATTACATTGTTAGGTTGGTCACCAGAAGGCGAAAATGAAATTTATTCTAAAGAAGACTTTATTAAAATCTTTGATGAAAAACGCCTATCTAAATCGCCAGCATTTTTCGATAAACAGAAACTTGCATGGGTTAATAATCAATATATGAAACAAAAAGATACTGAAACAGTATTTGAATTAGCTTTACCTCACTTAATTAAAGCTGAATTGTTACCGGAAAATCCAAGTGAAGCGGACCTAGATTGGGGACGTAAACTTGTTTCACTTTATCAAAAAGAAATGAGCTATGCTGGAGAAATTGTACCGTTATCGGAATTATTCTTCCGTGATGAACAAACATTAGGTGACGATGAGCAAGAAGTTATTGCAGGTGAGCAAGTACCAGAATTGATGAACCATTTATATAGTAAATTAGAAGCACTTGAACCATTTGAAGCTGCTGAAATTAAAAAAACGATTAAAGAAGTTCAAAAAGAAACGGGTATCAAAGGTAAACAATTATTTATGCCTATCCGTGTTGCTGTTACTGGTCAAATGCATGGCCCAGAATTACCAAATACAATTGAAGTACTAGGTAAAGATAAAGTATTATCACGTTTGAAAAAATATGTATAAATAAGCGTTGAATATTGTAAAGGTTGTGTTAAATAGATAACACTTGAAAAATTACAATAAACAACCTATGATTAACATTGAAATCAACAAAGGATTAGTATGTGATGGACGGTGTCAAGAGAGTGTGCGGTAGCTGTGAGCACATCACTTAAATTACAGAATGCACCTTTGTGCAAATAAAGTGAATAACTTAAATGAGAATTATAAGGAATAGACTTGATATCAATCAGTACAAAGTTTGATTTAGGCAATTGCTTATATAAAATGAGAGTGGAACCGTGCAAAAGCACCTCTAACAATAAAGTTAGGGGTGCTTTTTTATAAGGAGGTAGCAGCCTTGTTTAAGATGTTGAAAAGAATAAAAGACGATGTAAATATGGTGTTTGAACAAGATCCTGCAGCACGTACAACTTTAGAAGTTGTTACTTCATATGCAGGCGTGCATGCGGTCTGGAGTCATTTGATTGCACATGAACTATATAAAAAGAAAAAATATGTCTTAGCGAGATTAATTTCACAAATTACACGCTTTTTTACAGGTATTGAAATTCACCCAGGCGCTCAAATCGGTAGACGTTTATTCATTGACCATGGCATGGGCGTAGTGATTGGAGAAACTTGTCGAATTGGAGATAATGTAACGATTTATCAAGGCGTTACATTAGGCGGTACGGGTAAAGAAAAAGGAAAACGCCATCCAGATATAGGGGATAATGTACTTATTGCTGCGGGAGCAAAAGTGCTTGGTAATATTACGATTAATTCAAATGTGAATATCGGTGCGAACTCAGTCGTACTTAATACTGTACCTAGTTATTCAACTGTAGTCGGTATTCCAGGACACATTGTAAAACAAGATGGCAGACGTATTGGCAAAACATTTGATCACCGTAATTTACCTGACCCAATCTACGAGCAATTAAAAGAACTTGAAAAACAACTTGAGAAAACAAGAAATGGAGAGATACAAGATGATTACATTATATAATACATTAACGCGTCAAAAAGAGACGTTTGAACCAATTGAACCTGGTAAAGTTAAAATGTATGTTTGTGGACCAACTGTATATAATTATATTCATATCGGAAATGCACGACCAGCTATCAATTACGATGTAGTAAGAAGATATTTTGAATATCAAGGCTATGAAGTCGTATTTGTTTCAAATTTTACAGATGTAGATGACAAATTAATTAAACGCTCAAAAGAATTGGACGAATCAGTTGAAACGATTGCTGATCGCTACATTGATGCATTCTACGAAGATGTAGGTGCGTTAAATGTAAAAAAAGCAACGTCTAATCCACGTGTTATGAATCATATGGATGACATCATTAACTTTATAAAAGACCTCGTTGATGAAGGTTATGCTTATGAAAGTGGCGGCGATGTTTATTTTAGAACACGAAAATTCCAAGATTACGGTAAATTAAGCCATCAATCTTTAAATGATTTAAAAGTAGGCGCACGTATTGAACAGGGTGAACAGAAGGAAGATGCATTAGATTTTACGTTATGGAAGCAAGCTAAACCAGGTGAAATCAGTTGGGAAAGCCCATTTGGTGAAGGTAGACCTGGCTGGCATATTGAATGTTCAGTAATGGCTTATCATGAATTGGGTGCCACAATTGATATTCATGCGGGTGGTACAGATTTACAGTTCCCACACCATGAAAATGAAATTGCGCAATCAGAGGCACATAACCACGCGCCGTTTGCGAACTATTGGATGCATAATGGTTTCATCAATATAGATAATGAAAAAATGAGTAAATCATTAGGCAACTTTGTTTTAGTACACGACATCATCAAACAAATTGATCCAGATGTATTACGCTTTTTCATGATTAGTGTACATTATAGAAGCCCTATTAATTATAATATGGAACTTGTCGAAGCGGCTAAAAGCGGTTTGGAACGTGTGCGTAACAGCTATCAAGCGATTGAAGAACGTGAAGCAATTGCTACAGATATTGAAGCGCAAAGTGATTATATTGCTGAAATAGATAAAATTTTAGAGCAATTTGAAACCGTTATGAATGATGATTTTAATACAGCGAATGCTATTACTGCTTGGTATGATTTGGCTAAATTAGCAAATAAATACGTGCTAGAAAACACAACGTCTACGAAAGTACTTGGACGTTTTAAAGAAGTTTATCAAATCTTTAGTGATGTACTAGGAGTGCCTTTGAAAGGCAAAGATAGTGATGAACTACTAGATGAAGAAGTCGAAGCGCTGATTGAAGAAAGAAACAATGCAAGAAAAGATAAAGATTTCGCTCGTGCAGATGAAATACGTGATCAACTAAAAGAACAAAATATTATATTAGAAGACACGCCTCAAGGTGTGAGATTTAAACGTGGCTAATATGAATAATAAATTATTAAATCCGTTGACACTTGCTTACATGGGTGACGCAGTCTTAGATCAACACGTGAGAGCATATATCGTTTTAAAATTAAAAGCAAAGCCTAATCGTTTACATCAAGAAGCTAAACGCTACGTTTCAGCTAAGAGTCAAGCGCTGACGCTAGAGTCATTAATGGAAAATGAATGGTTTTCAGAAGAAGAATTAGATATCGTGCGTCGAGGTAGAAACGCTAAAAGTTATACCAAAGCAAAAAATACAGATATTCAAACATATAGAAAAAGTTCTGGGTTAGAGGCAATCATTGGTTATTTATATTTAGAAAAAGAAGATGCACGTTTAGCGGCACTATTAGAACAAATTGTACAAATCGTAGACGAAAGGTAGTGATACTATGGAAGAGATCGTAATTGTTGGTCGACATGCAGTAAAAGAAGCTATTGTCTCAGGACATACTATTAATAAAATTCTGATTCAAGATACTATCAAAAAAGGCCAAATCAACGAAATTTTAAAATTAGCGAATAGTAATAAAATTATAGTTCAATCTGTACCGAAATCTAAAATAGATGGATTGTCAGATTCACCTCACCAGGGTGTTGCTGCTTACATTGCTCCATATGAATATGCGGACTTTGATGCATTTGTTGCGCAACAAAAAGCACAAGATAAATTATCGACAGTATTAATTTTAGATGGTTTAGAAGACCCACATAACCTAGGATCAATCTTAAGAACCGCAGATGCTTCAGGTGTTGATGGTGTCATAATTCCTAAGAGACGTTCAGTTGCTTTAACACAAACGGTTGCCAAAGCATCGACGGGCGCTATTCAGCATATACCAGTAATGAGGGTGACTAATTTGGCTAACACGATTGAAACGCTAAAGGATAACGGCTATTGGATTGTTGGTACTGAAGCTGAAAATTCAACGGACTATAGAGAAATGGATGCTGGCATGCCACTAGGTATTGTCATAGGTAGTGAAGGTCAAGGTATGAGCCGTTTAGTTAAAGAAAAATGCGATTTCTATATCAATATTCCAATGGTAGGTCATGTTAACAGTCTAAATGCATCAGTAGCAGCAAGTTTAATGATGTATGAAGTTTTCCGCAAACGTAATTATATCGGAGATAAAGCATGAAAGATCGTTATTTAATCATTGATGGATATAATATGATTGGACAATCGCAGGAATTAAGTCGTATTGCACAAGATAACCTTGAAGAAGCACGTGAACAATTGCTCATTGCTATAGCGAACTATAACGCAGTCATTGCGGATGAAGTTGTCTGCGTATTCGATGCTTATGAACAATCCGGAGCGCCTACAGAATATATGTATCATGGTGTTAAAACGATTTTTACAAAAGAAAAAGAAACTGCAGATAGCTACATTGAACGTTATGTATATGACTTATATGACAAACATACAAGACATATTACAGTGGTTACGAGCGATATGAGTGAGCAACATGCTATTTTTGGTGCAGGTGCATATCGTGTGTCTTCAAGAGAAATGTGGAGAGATTTAAGAGAAAATGAAATTTCTGTATCGAAAAAGCTAGATGGATTTAATGAACAGAAACCCAGAACGCGTATCGAACTTTCAAATGAAATTCTTGAAGAATTTGAAAAATTAAGACGCGGCGATAATCATTAATTATTATAGCGGAGTTTGATTTTTTCAGTCCAACTGCTGTAATCTTTCTTTACTTCAAGGAAAGGATAACAGTAATGACAAGAAATAACCGCATTCCAACTAACACTTTAATTAATGGAGAAAAGAGAACCAAACCAATCGATGTGCCTGAAATTTTTAAAGTCTTAAGCCCAATGATTCGTAGACGTTTATATCATTTTGCTATACATCCAAATGACCAAGAAGATTTGTGTCAAGATGTGCTCGTAAGATTATACTGTGCATTTAAAAAATTTGATTTCACTGATGACACACCTATTGAGCATTATGTAAATCGTGTGATTAAAAATGTAAAAAATGATTATATCCGTAAAAAATGCTATGGCAACCAACGACAAGAAATGCTGGTCAATGAATTTATAGTCAATTATCAAAATAGTAAAACAGAACACCCACTTGATAAACATATATTAGCTTTAGAGATAGGAAGTCAATTACAACAGGGATTAATGAAACTGACGGTCTTAGAAAAAAGTATCGTAATCTATTTACTAAATGACTTTAAGCCGAAAGAAATTGCTGAAACACTAAATATACAAATCAAAGTGGTTTACAATGCGATACATCGTTGTAAAATGAAATTAAGACGCTATTTAGAAAATGAGAAATAGCGCGTGTTTTATTTAATTGTAACGGTCTGAATATATAGCATATCACGTACAAAGACGCTATTGCCGATTGACAATTGACTTAGAAATTATGTATAGTAGATTGGTATTATAATGAGTAAGGGGAAGACGAATGAAAAAAGTACCATTGAATTGTGAAGTGTGTGGTAATCGAAATTATAACGTTCCCAAACAGAGTAATCTTGCATCTAGACTGGAATTGAAGAAATATTGTCCGAGATGTAATGCACATACGTTGCATAAAGAATCGAAATAACAAACGACATATTAAATTTACAATTGAGTGAATATGCCCTTCCATTTAAGTTGAGAGTATTGTATTTGCTTGATTTGTTGCATGGAATAAGCAAATAAGGAATAACGAAATATACGGAGGTCTTATAAATGGCTAAAAAAGAGAGTTTCTTCCAAGGCGTAAAGTCAGAAATGGAAAAGACAAGTTGGCCAACGAAAGAAGAATTATTTAAATACACAGTCATTGTTGTAGCTACAGTAGTATTTTTCTTAGTATTCTTCTATGCCTTAGACTTAGGAATTGGTAGAATTATAGAGTTAATTAAATAGATAGGAGTGACGACATGTCTGAAGAAGTTGGCGCAAAGCGTTGGTATGCTGTGCATACTTATTCTGGTTATGAGAATAAAGTGAAAAAGAATTTAGAAAAACGTGTTGAATCTATGAATATGACTGAACAAATATTCAGAGTTGTTATACCAGAAGAAGAAGAAACACAAGTTAAAGATGGCAAAGCCAAAACATTAACTAAAAAAACATTCCCAGGATACGTGCTAGTCGAGTTAGTAATGACTGACGAATCATGGTATATCGTAAGAAATACACCTGGTGTAACAGGATTTGTTGGTTCAGCTGGTGCTGGATCAAAGCCAAATCCATTACTTCCTGAAGAAGCACGCTTCATCCTTAAACAAATGGGCATGAAAGAAAAAACAATCGATGTTCAAATTGACTTAGGTGAACAAGTAAGAATTAAATCAGGCCCATTTGCAAATCAAGTTGGTGAAGTTCAAGAAATTGAAGCGGATAAATTCAAACTTACTGTTCTTGTAGACATGTTTGGTAGAGAAACACCAGTAGAAGTAGAATTTGATCAAGTTGAAAAACTGTAAGGCATATCAGGACGTTGATACTGATAGAGGTCATACGCAACTTGCAAAAGTTAGAAGTATGATTTTATATACATTAAGTACAGCTGATTACTGAAATAATTTAGAAGAAAAAGATGAGTTTGGCCTCACGTATTAACAGAAGCTAAAAGCTATAGCATTTTTGGTCTTTGCTAATAGTTAAGGAGGCAGTTGTTGGCTAGATTAAAAAGCCTTTAAAATTAGCGCTCATTAACACTAGTCACCTTGCTCATGTGGGATACGGGCTTTATTGTAGTGATATTAGATTTATATTCCGTTCCCAAAATTTTACAAATCACCATTGCTTTATGTAATGAGTTAATGTTATAATACTGTGGTCGCGCTCATAGAGCGTTCATTTCGTCACGAAATGTAGAAGAGTGGGAGGACAAAACTGAGTCCTGTGACCACATCACGATATCAAGGAGGTGCACATCGTGGCTAAAAAAGTAGAAAAAGTTGTTAAATTACAAATTCCTGCAGGTAAAGCAAATCCAGCACCACCAGTTGGTCCAGCATTAGGTCAAGCAGGTGTGAATATTATGGGATTCTGTAAGGAATTCAACGCACGTACACAAGAAGACGCAGGTTTAATTATTCCGGTAGAAATCAGTGTTTATGAAGACCGTTCATTTACATTTATTACAAAAACTCCACCGGCGCCAGTACTACTTAAAAAAGCAGCAGGCGTTGAAAAAGGTTCAGGCGAACCTAACAAAACAAAAGTTGCTACAGTAACTAAAGATCAAGTACGTGAAATTGCAAACCAAAAAATGCAAGATTTAAATGCTGCAGACGAAGAAGCAGCTATGCGTATTATCGAAGGTACTGCTCGTAGTATGGGTATCACAGTTCAATAATATAAATTAGTAATGAAAACATAGATTGACGATAGAAGCAGATGACAGAAATGACAAACATGATGACAGCGTTCAATATTGTCGTAATATGAGGAGAAATGTCATTTATTAAGGAATGTTAATTCCTAAGATAAAATACAATTTTGACCTCACTGTTATCTGCTCTTAACTTGTGAAAGCAAGTAAATGTGGGAGGAAATTCCGCTAAAACCACTAAAGGAGGAACATGAAATGGCTAAAAAAAGCAAAAGATATCAAGAAGCAGCTAGCAAAATCGATCGCTTAAAACATTATAATGTTGAAGAAGCTGTTGAACTAGCTAAAGAAACAAACATCGCTAACTTTGATGCATCAGTTGAAGTAGCATTCCGTTTAGGTATTGATACTCGTAAAAATGATCAACAAATCCGTGGAGCAGTAGTGCTTCCAAACGGTACTGGTAAATCACAACGTGTATTAGTGTTCGCAAAAGGAGACAAAGCAGCAGAAGCTGAAGCAGCAGGTGCTGATTTCGTTGGCGAAGGCGAATATGTAGAAAAAATCCAACAAGGTTGGTTTGACTTTGACGTAGTAGTAGCTACACCAGACATGATGGGCGAAGTTGGTAAACTTGGTCGCGTATTAGGACCTAAAGGTTTAATGCCTAACCCTAAAACTGGAACAGTAACTATGGACGTTAAAAAAGCTGTTGAAGAAATCAAAGCTGGTAAAGTAGAATACCGTGCTGAGAAATCAGGTATTGTTCATGCATCAATTGGTAAAACATCATTTGATACTGACAAACTTGTTGAAAACTTCAAAACTTTACAAGACGTATTAACTAAAGCAAAACCTGCTTCAGCTAAAGGTACGTACTTCAAATCTGTTGCTGTAACTACAACAATGGGTCCTGGAGTTAAAGTTGATACTTCAAGCTTCAAACTATAATCTATAAATAAATGAAAAAGGCTGAAAGGTTTACTTTCAGTCTTTAAAAAATATTGACATTGTACATTAATTTAGTTATATTGGTTAATGTATTATTTTACCTAAGACAGTAGGAGTTAGTAATAACTTAAAATTTGATCCTACCGAGGCTAAAATTGACTTGAACGTGAAGATTTTAGATCTTTCAAGCACTTTTTGCCGTGGGTAGAAAGTGTTTTTTTTATTGGATAATCTGAGGAACTGACGAACGTCAATCCACAGAACTTCAAAATTAAAAGCACCAAACTAAAATCTATGGAGGTGTCTAAATGTCTGCAATCATCGATGCAAAAAAACAAGAAGTTGATATTATTGCTGAACAACTTAAAAACTCAGTATCTACAGTTATCGTTGACTATCGTGGTCTAAGCGTTGCTGAAGTAACTGAATTACGTTCACAATTACGTGAAGCTGGTGTTGAATACAAAGTATTGAAAAACACTATGGTTCGTCGTGCAGCTCAACAAGCTGGTATTGACGGTTTAGATGAATTCTTAGTAGGTCCTACTGCAGTTGCTACTTCAACAGAAGATGTTGTTGCTCCAGCAAAAGTTATCGCAGGATTTGCAAAAGAACATCAAGCATTAGAAATTAAAACAGGTGTTATGGAAGGCAATGTTATTTCTGCTGAAGAAGTTAACACTGTTGGTACATTACCATCACACGACGGTCTTGTTTCTATGCTTTTATCAGTATTACAAGCTCCAGTACGCAACTTCGCTTATGCAGTTAAAGCTGTTGGAGAAGACAAAGAATCAAAAGAAGAAAGCGCTGAATAATTGCGCATAAACTAATTAAAATTAATGGAGGAATATTAAAAATGGCTAATCAAGAACAAATCATTGAAGCAATTAAAGAAATGTCAGTTTTAGAATTAAACGACTTAGTAAAAGCAATTGAAGAAGAATTTGGTGTAACTGCAGCAGCTCCAGTAGCAGCAGCAGGCGCAGCAGCAGGCGGAGACGCTGAAGCTGAAAAAACTGATTTCGATGTTGAATTAACTTCAGCTGGATCATCTAAAATCAAAGTCGTTAAAGCTGTTAAAGAAGCTACTGGCTTAGGATTAAAAGATGCTAAAGAATTAGTTGACGGAGCTCCTAAAGTAATCAAAGAAGCTTTACCTAAAGAAGAAGCTGAAAAACTTAAAGAAGCATTAGAAGAAGTTGGCGCTACAGTAGAATTAAAATAATTCTAGCTTGCTAACAATTCATAATTATATATTGAGGCTTATCTGCGTTGCTTAATGCAGCAACTACTTCGGTACGTTGGGATTAAGTGCGCTATAGATAGGCTGATATCTTTGAGAAGTGAAAACCCCGTTATCCATATAACGGGGTTTTATCTTATTTGATCAATATCCAATCAAACGGGTATAGTATTAATCTAAGAAGAATTAGATTAAAGAGGTGTAGTCATGAATCATTACTATGATGAAAATCCTGAAGTAGAAAGTGATGAGTTGCTTTTTACGTACTCCTACGATAACCATGATTTAGAACTAATAACAGATTCAGGTGTATTTTCTAAAGGAAAAATAGACTTCGGCTCTGATTTATTAGTGACAACATTTTTGAAAGCATATCCTCCTGGTCCCACGAAGAAAATTATAGACGTTGGTTGTGGCTATGGCCCTATCGGTTTAATGATTGCAAAAGTTTCCCCACATCACGAAGTGACAATGGTTGATATTAACCAAAGAGCACTATCATTATCAAGAAAAAATAAAAAAAGAAACCGTATAGACAATGCTGAGATTATTGAAAGTAATGGTTTGTCACAAGTAGAAGATAACACTTATGATTTTGTACTGACTAATCCGCCGATTAGAGCAGGAAAGCAAGTCGTTCACAGTATTTTAGAAGATGCTTTTAATAAATTGAAACAAGGTGGCGCCTTGTATGTAGTAATTCAGAAAAAACAAGGTATGCCGTCAGCAAAGAAAAAAATGCAAGAAACATTCGATAACGTGGAAGTATTAGAAAAGAGCAAAGGCTACTACATTTTAAGAAGTGTAAAAGGTTGATTAAATAGTTGTATTCTGATATAGTAATAGAATGTAAAAAATTATGTTCAATAAGTGTGTACTTTTACGTATAAATTAACAATGTATATAAGGTGAAATAGAAAATGGTGTCATGAGTATGCTACCGTTTTCTTTTTGTCTAATTATATTGGGTGATTTAGTAAAAGTAAACACGCAATTTTTGAGGGGTGAATCTGTTTGGCAGGTCAATTTGTCCAATATGGAAGACATCGTAAACGTAGAAACTATGCGAGAATTTCAGAGGTATTAGAATTACCGAATTTAATTGAGATTCAAACTAAGTCTTACGATTGGTTCTTAGAAGAAGGTTTATTAGAAATGTTTAGAGACATTTCTCCGATTGAAGATTTCACAGGCAATCTATCTTTAGAGTTTGTAGATTACAGACTTGGAGAACCGAAATATGATTTAGAAGAATCTAAAAACCGTGATACAACGTATTCTGCACCTCTACGTGTTAAAGTGCGTTTGATTATCAAGGAAACTGGCGAAGTAAAAGAACAAGAAGTGTTTATGGGCGATTTCCCATTAATGACAGATACAGGTACATTCGTAATTAACGGTGCTGAACGTGTTATCGTTTCACAATTAGTTCGTTCACCATCCGTATACTTCAATGAAAAACTAGATAAAAATGGTCGTACCAACTTCGATGCTACAATTATTCCAAACCGTGGTGCTTGGTTAGAATATGAAACAGATGCAAAAGATGTTGTTTACGTACGTATTGATAGAACTAGAAAATTACCATTAACAGTATTATTACGTGCTTTAGGTTTCTCTACAGATCAAGAAATCGTTGATCTTTTAGGTGACAATGAGTATTTACGTAATACTTTAGAAAAAGATGGTACAGAAACAACAGATCAAGCGCTATTAGAAATCTATGAGCGTTTACGCCCTGGTGAACCACCTACAGTAGAAAATGCTAAGAGTCTTTTATATTCTCGTTTCTTCGATCCGAAACGTTATGACTTAGCAAGCGTAGGTCGTTACAAAGCAAACAAAAAACTTCATTTAAAACACCGCTTGTTTAATCAAAAATTAGCAGAACCTATTGTTAATACTGAAACAGGTGAAATTGTTGCTGAAGAAGGTACTGTGCTTGATCGTCGTAATCTCGATGAAATCATGGATGTACTGGAAGCAAATGCTAACAGTGAAGTCTTTGAGTTAGAAGGTACAGTGATTGATGAACCTGTTGAAATTCAATCTATTAAAGTTTATGTTCCTAACGATGAAGAAGGACGTACAACGACAGTGATTGGTAATGCATTCCCTGATTCAGAAGTGAAATGTATTACACCAGCAGATATTATTGCATCAATGTCTTACTTCTTTAACTTATTAAGTGGTATTGGCTTCACAGATGATATTGACCACCTTGGTAACCGTCGTCTACGTTCAGTAGGTGAATTGTTACAAAACCAATTCCGTATTGGTTTATCAAGAATGGAACGTGTTGTACGTGAAAGAATGTCTATCCAAGACACTGATTCTGTAACGCCACAACAATTAATCAATATTCGTCCAGTGATTGCATCTATCAAAGAATTCTTTGGTAGTTCACAATTATCACAATTCATGGACCAAGCGAATCCGTTAGCTGAGTTAACGCATAAACGTCGTTTATCAGCTCTAGGACCTGGTGGTTTAACGCGTGAACGTGCTCAAATGGAAGTACGTGACGTTCACTATTCTCACTATGGCCGTATGTGTCCAATTGAAACGCCAGAGGGTCCAAACATCGGACTTATTAACTCGTTATCTAGTTATGCGCGTGTAAATGAATTCGGCTTTATTGAAACACCTTACCGTAAAGTGGATCTTGAAACGAATTCAATCACGGATCAAATTGACTATTTAACAGCTGATGAAGAAGATAGCTATGTTGTAGCACAAGCAAACTCAACATTAGACGAAAATGGCCGTTTCATAGCAGACGAAGTTGTTTGTCGTTTCCGTGGTAATAATACAGTTATGGCCAAAGAAAAAATGGATTATATGGATGTCTCACCTAAACAAGTTGTTTCTGCAGCGACAGCATGTATTCCTTTCTTAGAAAACGATGACTCTAACCGTGCATTGATGGGTGCGAACATGCAACGTCAAGCAGTGCCATTGATGAATCCAGAATCACCATTTGTAGGTACAGGTATGGAGCACGTGGCAGCACGTGACTCTGGTGCAGCAATTGTTGCAAAACGTAAAGGTCGCGTTGAGCACGTTGAATCTAATGAAATTCTTGTTCGTCAACTTATCGAAGAAGACGGTCAAGAATACGAAGGCGAATTAGATCGCTATCCATTAGCTAAATTCAAACGTTCAAATACGGGTACTTGTTATAACCAAAGACCTATCGTTGCTTCTGGTGACGTAGTAACTAAAGGTGAAATTTTAGCCGATGGTCCTTCAATGGAACTTGGTGAAATGGCATTAGGTAGAAACGTAGTTGTTGGTTTCATGACTTGGGACGGTTACAACTATGAGGATGCTGTTATTATGAGTGAACGCCTAGTTAAAGATGACGTATATACTTCTATTCATATTGAAGAGTATGAATCAGAAGCGCGTGATACGAAACTAGGACCTGAGGAAATCACTCGCGATATTCCTAACGTTTCTGACAGTGCACTTAAAAACTTAGATGACCGTGGTATTGTATACGTCGGCGCTGAAGTTAATGATGGTGACATCTTAGTAGGTAAAGTAACGCCTAAAGGTGTAACAGAATTAACTGCAGAAGAACGTTTACTACACGCTATCTTTGGTGAAAAAGCACGTGAAGTTCGCGATACATCATTACGCGTACCTCATGGTGCAGGTGGTATTGTTCTAGATGTTAAAGTCTTTAACCGTGAAGAAGGAGACGATACATTATCTCCAGGTGTTAACCAATTAGTGCGTGTTTATATCGTTCAAAAACGTAAAATTCACGTAGGAGATAAAATGTGTGGTCGTCATGGTAACAAAGGTGTTATTTCTAAACTTGTTCCTGAAGAAGATATGCCATATCTTCCAGACGGCACACCAATCGATATCATGTTGAACCCACTTGGTGTTCCTTCACGTATGAATATCGGACAAGTATTAGAGCTACACTTAGGTATGGCTGCTAAAAACTTAGGTATTCACGTTGCATCACCAGTATTTGATGGTGCAAGTGATGAAGACGTTTGGTCAACAATTGAAGAAGCTGGTATGGCTCGTGATGGTAAGACAGTATTATACGATGGACGTACGGGTGAACCATTCGATAACAGAATTTCAGTCGGCGTTATGTACATGCTGAAACTTGCACACATGGTTGATGACAAACTACACGCACGTTCAACTGGACCATATTCACTTGTAACGCAACAACCACTTGGTGGTAAAGCACAATTTGGTGGACAACGTTTCGGTGAAATGGAAGTATGGGCACTTGAAGCTTACGGTGCTGCATATACACTTCAAGAAATTTTAACTTACAAATCCGATGATACAGTAGGTCGTGTGAAAACATATGAATCTATTGTTAAAGGTGAAAATATTACTAAACCAGGTGTTCCTGAATCATTCCGAGTATTGATGAAAGAATTACAAAGTTTAGGACTAGATGTTAAAATCATGGACGAGCATGACAATGAAATTGACATGCAAGATAATGAAGAAGAAGATGTCGTTGAACGTAAAGTGGATCTTCAACAAAAAGATGCTCCACAATCACAAAAAGAAGTTACAGACTAATTGCATTTAAGTTTATAAATGAATATGCCGTGAAGAGCTGTGTGCTTAATTAGTGCACACTCTAAGCGGGCATTTCATTATTGATATAGAGCAATCAATCAATTTGCACAGCTAATCTAAATTGAAGGAGGTAGGCTCCTTGATTGATGTAAATAATTTCCATTATATGAAAATAGGACTTGCTTCACCTGAAAAAATCCGTTCATGGTCTTTTGGTGAGGTTAAAAAGCCAGAAACAATAAACTATCGTACTTTAAAACCAGAAAAAGATGGTCTATTCTGTGAAAGAATATTTGGACCTACAAAAGACTGGGAATGTAGTTGTGGTAAATACAAACGCGTACGTTACAAAGGTATGGTTTGTGATAGATGTGGCGTAGAAGTAACTAAATCTAAAGTGCGCCGTGAAAGAATGGGGCACATTGAATTAGCTGCACCTGTATCACACATTTGGTATTTCAAAGGTATTCCAAGCCGTATGGGTCTATTATTAGACATGTCACCAAGAGCGTTAGAAGAAGTTATTTACTTTGCTTCATACGTTGTTGTTAATCCAGGACCAACTGGATTAGAGAAAAAGACATTATTATCTGAAGCTGAATTCAGAGAATACTATGATAAATTCCCTGGTAAATTCACAGCTAAAATGGGTGCTGAAGGTATCAAAGAATTACTTGAAGAAATTGATTTAGATGCTGAACTCAAGCACTTACGTGATGAGTTAGAATCAGCTACTGGTCAAAGACTTACTCGTGCAATTAAACGTTTAGAAGTTGTTGAATCATTCAGACATTCTGGTAACAACCCAGCATGGATGATCTTAGACGTACTTCCAATTATCCCACCAGAAATCAGACCAATGGTTCAATTAGATGGTGGACGTTTTGCGACAAGTGATTTAAATGATTTATACCGCCGTGTTATCAACCGTAACAACCGTTTGAAACGTTTATTAGACTTAGGTGCTCCTGGCATCATCGTACAAAATGAAAAACGTATGTTACAAGAGGCTGTTGACGCACTTATTGATAATGGTCGTCGTGGCCGTCCAGTAACTGGTCCAGGTAACCGTCCATTAAAATCACTTTCACACATGTTAAAAGGTAAACAAGGTCGTTTCCGTCAAAACTTATTAGGTAAACGTGTTGACTATTCAGGTCGTTCAGTTATTGCAGTTGGACCTAGCTTGAAAATGTATCAATGTGGACTACCTAAAGAAATGGCACTTGAATTGTTCAAACCTTTCATTATGAAAGAATTAGTTCAACGTGAAATTGCGACAAACATCAAAAACGCGAAAAGTAAAATTGAGCGCATGGATGATGAAGTATGGGATGTATTAGAAGATGTTATTAAAGAACACCCAGTTCTTTTAAACCGTGCACCTACACTTCACAGATTAGGTATCCAAGCATTTGAACCTACACTTGTTGAAGGTCGTGCGATCCGTCTACATCCACTTGCTACAACAGCTTATAATGCCGACTTTGATGGTGACCAAATGGCTGTTCACGTACCATTATCTAAAGAAGCTCAAGCTGAAGCGCGTATGTTAATGTTAGCAGCGCAAAACATCTTGAACCCTAAAGATGGTAAACCAGTTGTTACACCATCACAAGATATGGTATTAGGTAACTATTACCTTACATTAGAGCGTAAAGAAGCAGTGAATACAGGTACGATTTATAATGATACGAACGAAGTACTAAAAGCTTATGCAAATGGCTACGTTCACTTGCATACAAGAATTGGTGTACACGCAGCATCATTCAATAATCCTACTTTCACTGAAGAACAAAACAAAAAAATCTTACTAACGTCTGTTGGTAAAGTAATATTTAATGAAATCATTCCTGATTCATTTGCATATATCAATGAACCAACACAAACGAACTTGGAAAATAAAACACCTGAGAAATATTTCATTGCACCAACTGAAATTGGTGAAGAAGGCTTGAAAGCTTACTTTGATGAACAACCGTTAATCAAACCTTTCAATAAGAATTTCCTAGGAAATGTTATTGCAGAAGTGTTCAACCGTTTCAGCATCACTGATACGTCAATGATGTTAGATAGAATGAAAGACTTAGGATTCAAGTTCTCATCTAAAGCAGGTATCACTGTTGGTGTATCTGATATTGTGGTACTACCAGACAAACAAGATATCTTAGATGAACATGAAAAACTCGTTGAAAAAGTAACGAAACAATTTAATCGTGGTTTAATCACTGATTTTGAACGTTACAACGCAGTAATCGAAATTTGGACAGATGCCAAAGATCAAATTCAAAACGAATTGATGGGCTCACTAGAAAAAACAAACCCTATCTTTATGATGAGTGACTCTGGTGCCCGTGGTAACGCGTCTAACTTTACACAGTTAGCAGGTATGCGTGGACTTATGGCTGCGCCTTCTGGTGAAATTATCGAATTACCAATCACGTCTTCATTCCGTGAAGGTTTAACAGTGTTAGAATACTTCATCTCTACTCACGGTGCGCGTAAAGGTCTTGCCGATACAGCACTTAAAACAGCCGATTCTGGTTATCTTACTCGTCGACTTGTTGACGTTGCTCAAGATGTTATTGTACGTGAGGAAGATTGTGGTACTGACCGTGGTTTACTTGTTTCAGATATCAAAGAAGGTACTGAAATGATTGAACCATTCATCGAACGTATTGAAGGTCGTTATTCTAAAGAAACAATTCGTCATCCAGAAACAAATGAAGTAATTGTTAATCCTGACGAATTAGTAACTGCAGAAATCGCTAAGAAAATTACTGATGCTGGTATTGAGGAAATGTATATCCGTTCAGCATTTACATGTAACACACGTCATGGTGTATGTGAAAAATGTTACGGTAAAAACCTTGCAACTGGTGAAAAAGTTGAAGTTGGTGAAGCAGTTGGTACAATTGCTGCCCAATCAATTGGTGAACCAGGTACACAGCTTACAATGCGTACATTCCATACAGGTGGTGTAGCAGGTAGCGATATCACACAAGGTCTTCCTCGTATCCAAGAGATCTTCGAAGCACGTAATCCTAAAGGTCAAGCCGTGATTACTGAAATCGAAGGTGTTGTTGATGACATCAAATTAGCGAAAGATCGCCAACAAGAAATTGTAATTAAAGGCGCTAATGAAACGAAATCTTATCTAGCTTCTGGTACTTCAAGATTGAAAGTAGAAGTTGGACAAAGTGTTGAACGTGGTGAAGTTCTAACAGAAGGTTCAATTGAGCCTAAGAACTATTTATCTGTATCAGGTTTAAATGCAACAGAAAGTTATTTACTAAAAGAAGTTCAAAAAGTTTACCGTATGCAAGGTGTTGAAATCGATGATAAACACGTTGAGGTTATGGTAAGACAAATGTTACGTAAAGTACGTATCATTGAAGCTGGAGATACTAAGTTACTTCCAGGTTCATTAGTAGATATTCATAACTTTACTGATGCCAACCGTGAAGCATTTAAAGAACGTAAACGTCCTGCAACAGCTAAACCAGTATTACTAGGTATTACGAAAGCGTCTCTTGAAACTGAAAGCTTCTTATCAGCGGCTTCATTCCAAGAAACAACACGTGTACTTACTGATGCTGCAATTAAAGGTAAACGTGATAACTTACTCGGTCTTAAAGAGAATGTTATTATCGGTAAATTAATTCCAGCTGGTACAGGTATGAGACGTTATAGAGATGTTGAATACGATAAAGCTGCACCTGAAACTGAAATTGTAGAAGAAGTACAAACTACTGAAATATAATTTTGAGTTAAATGAACAAGGTGGTCGGAATGCGATTTTCGATCACTTTGTTTTTAATTATTTTTGCAAAATTATTGGATTTAAAGTTGACTCAGCAGTAATGAAAATGTTATTATTATTAAGGTTGATGCAAGCAGAACTTTGGAGGATATTTATATGTCTAATGAAAAAGTTGCACGCTTTAACAAACAACATTTTGTTATTGGTCTTAAACAAACGCTAAAAGCTTTGAATAAAGATCAAGTTACATCATTGATTATCGCTGAAGACGTAGAAGTTCATCTTATGACTCGCGTGTTGAGCCAAATCAATCACAAACACATACCTGTTTCATTTTTCGAAAGCAAACAAGCTTTAGGGAAATATGTAGGTATAAACGTTAATGCAGCTATTGTTGCATTATTAAAATGAGATTAGTAAGAATGATTCTTACTAAATTTTATTTACCCTTAAAATGAACCACCTGGATGTGTGGGATTATAAATGAGGAAAGGAGGAACTAATCATGCCAACTATTAATCAATTGGTACGCAAACCAAGACAAAGTAAATCAAAAAAATCTGATTCACCAGCATTAAACAGAAATTTTAACAGTAAAAAGAAAAAATTTACTGATTTAAATTCACCACAAAAACGTGGGGTTTGTACTCGTGTCGGTACTATGACACCTAAAAAACCTAACTCAGCGTTACGTAAATATGCGCGTGTTCGTTTGTCTAACAACATTGAAATCAATGCGTATATCCCTGGTATCGGACATAACTTACAAGAACACAGTGTTGTACTTGTACGTGGTGGACGTGTAAAAGACTTACCTGGTGTACGTTACCATATCGTACGTGGTGCGCTTGATACTTCAGGTGTTGATGGACGTAGACAAGGCCGTTCATTATACGGAACTAAAAAACCTAAAAAATAAGTTTAAGATTGCGTAAATTTTCGCTATAAAATTTAAAATTATACTATAGTAGGAAGGGAGGATTTACATTATGCCTCGTAAAGGATCAGTACCAAAAAGAGACGTATTACCAGATCCAATTCACAACTCTAAATTAGTTACAAAATTGATCAACAAAATTATGTTAGATGGTAAACGTGGAACAGCACAAAGAATTCTTTATTCTGCATTCGACTTAGTTAAAGAACGTAGTGGTCGTGAAGCAGTTGAAGTTTTCGAAGAAGCTATCGATAACATCATGCCAGTATTAGAAGTAAAAGCTCGCCGTGTAGGTGGTTCTAACTATCAAGTACCAGTAGAAGTTCGTCCAGAGCGTCGTACTACATTAGGTCTTCGTTGGTTAGTTAACTATTCGCGTCTTCGTGGTGAAAAAACTATGGAAGAACGTTTAGCTAATGAAATCTTAGATGCTGCTAACAACACTGGTGGAGCAGTTAAGAAACGTGAAGACACACATAAAATGGCTGAAGCTAACAAAGCATTCGCTCACTATCGTTGGTAGGATAGTAGCTTTTTCCCTGAGCATGTTCCACAAAGATAGTTTACTATCACCGGTGCGTGTTTAGGGCATCGCCATATTTAAAGTATTTATTCGCAGTTATACTGGAAGGAGAAAAATACATGGCTAGAGATTTTAGTTTAGATAGAACTCGTAATATCGGTATCATGGCTCACATCGATGCTGGTAAAACAACTACGACTGAACGTATTCTTTACTATACTGGACGTATCCATAAAATTGGTGAAACACACGAAGGTGCTTCACAAATGGACTGGATGGAACAGGAGCAAGACCGCGGTATCACTATCACATCAGCTGCAACGACAGCAGAATGGGATAACCACCGTGTAAACATCATCGATACACCTGGACACGTAGACTTCACTGTGGAAGTTGAACGTTCATTACGTGTACTTGATGGCGCAGTAACAGTATTAGATGCACAATCTGGTGTTGAACCTCAAACTGAAACAGTTTGGCGTCAGGCAACAACTTATGGTGTACCTCGTATTGTTTTCGTTAACAAAATGGACAAATTAGGTGCTAACTTTGAATACTCAGTAAGCACAATTCATGACCGTTTACAAGCTAATGCGCAACCAATTCAGTTACCTATCGGTGCTGAAGATGAATTTGAAGCAATCATCGACTTAGTTGAAATGACATGTTTCAAATACACAAATGATTTAGGAACTGAAATTGAAGAAATTGAAATTCCTGAAGATCATAAAGAAAGAGCTGAAGAAGCTCGTGCGGCATTAGTTGAAGCAGTTGCTGAAACTGACGACGAATTAATGGAAAAATATCTTGGTGATGAAGAAATTTCAATCCCTGAATTGAAAGCTGCTATCCGTAAAGCAACTACTGATGTAGAATTCTACCCAGTTCTTGTTGGTACAGCATTCAAAAACAAGGGTGTTCAATTGATGCTTAATGCAGTAATTGATTATTTACCTTCACCATTAGATGTTAAACCAATTATTGGTCACCGTGCTGATAATCCAGATGAAGAAGTTATCGCAAAAGCTGATGACAATGCTGAGTTCGCTGCTTTAGCGTTCAAAGTAATGACTGACCCTTATGTTGGTAAATTAACATTCTTCCGTGTTTATTCAGGTACATTATCATCAGGTTCATATGTTAAAAACTCTACGAAGAACAAACGTGAACGTGTAGGTCGTTTACTACAAATGCACGCTAACTCTCGTCAAGAGTTAAACACAGTATATTCAGGAGATATCGCTGCTGCGGTAGGTCTTAAAGATACTGGTACTGGTGATACTTTATGTGGTGAAAAAAATGACATCATCTTGGAATCTATGGATTTCCCAGAGCCTGTTATTCACTTATCAGTTGAACCAAAATCTAAAGCGGACCAAGACAAAATGACTACTGCTTTAGTTAAGTTACAAGAAGAAGATCCTACATTCCATGCACACACAGACGATGAAACTGGACAAGTTATCATTGGTGGTATGGGTGAACTTCACTTAGATATCTTAGTAGACCGTATGAAGAAAGAATTTAACGTTGAATGTAACGTTGGTGCGCCAATGGTTTCATACCGTGAAACATTTAAATCATCAGCTGAAGTTCAAGGTAAATTCGCTCGTCAATCAGGTGGTCGTGGTCAATATGGTGACGTTAAAATTGAATTCTCACCTAATGAAACAGGTGGCGGTTTCGAATTCGAAAACGCTATCGTTGGTGGTGTAGTTCCACGTGAATACATTCCATCAGTTGAAGCAGGTCTTAAAGATTCAATGGAAAACGGTGTATTAGCTGGATATCCTTTAATTGATGTTAAAGCTAGATTATTTGATGGTTCATACCATGATGTCGATTCATCAGAAATGGCCTTCAAAGTCGCTGCATCATTAGCACTTAAAGAAGCTGCTAAAAAATGTGATCCAGTTATCTTAGAACCAATGATGAAAGTAACAATCGAAATGCCTGAAGAGTACATGGGTGACATCATGGGTGACGTAACATCTCGTCGTGGACGTGTTGATGGTATGGAACCTCGTGGTAATGCACAAGTTGTAAATGCTTATGTACCACTTTCAGAAATGTTCGGTTATGCAACATCATTACGTTCAAACACTCAAGGTCGTGGTACTTACACTATGTACTTTGATCACTATGCTGAAGTTCCAAAATCAATTGCCGAAGACATTATCAAGAAAAACAGTGGTAATAAAGCTGAATAATTAAACTTGTTTTGTGAGACAACTGTCTGTACAATACATGTAAAGCTTAATTATGTGGCTTGTAGTTTTATTAATTGATTTTTTGGGAAAAATGCATTATAAAGGTACTGTATGGTCCTTTATACCAAAAAATAAAACAATCTTCTCATGATGGTGAGAAACTGTCATGAGAGATAATTTTAAAAATTTATTTTCTAACGAATAGGAGAGATTTTATAATGGCTAAAGAAAAATTTGACCGCTCAAAAGAACATGCCAATATTGGTACTATTGGTCACGTTGACCATGGTAAAACTACTTTAACAGCTGCTATCGCAACTGTATTAGCAAAAAATGGTGACTCTGTAGCACAATCATATGACATGATTGACAACGCTCCAGAAGAAAAAGAACGTGGTATTACAATCAATACTTCACACATCGAGTATACTACTGACAAACGTCACTATGCTCACGTTGACTGCCCAGGTCACGCTGACTATGTTAAAAACATGATCACTGGTGCTGCACAAATGGACGGAGCTATCTTAGTAGTATCTGCTGCTGATGGCCCAATGCCACAAACTCGTGAACACATTCTTTTATCACGTAACGTTGGTGTTCCAGCATTAGTTGTATTCTTAAACAAAGTTGACATGGTTGACGATGAAGAATTATTAGAATTAGTAGAAATGGAAGTTCGTGACTTATTAAGCGAATATGACTTCCCAGGTGACGATGTACCTGTAATCTCTGGTTCTGCATTAAAAGCTTTAGAAGGCGACGCTGACTATGAGCAAAAAATCTTAGACTTAATGCAAGCTGTTGATGACTTCATTCCAACACCAGAACGTGATTCTGACAAACCATTCATGATGCCAGTTGAGGACGTATTCTCAATCACTGGTCGTGGTACTGTTGCTACAGGCCGTGTTGAACGTGGTCAAATCAAAGTCGGTGAAGAAATCGAAATCATCGGTATGCAAGAAGAATCAAGCAAAACAACTGTTACTGGTGTAGAAATGTTCCGTAAATTATTAGACTACGCTGAAGCTGGTGACAACATTGGTGCATTATTACGTGGTGTTTCACGTGATGATGTACAACGTGGTCAAGTTTTAGCTGCTCCTGGTACTATCACACCACATACAAAATTCAAAGCGGATGTTTACGTTTTATCTAAAGATGAAGGTGGTCGTCATACGCCATTCTTCACTAACTACCGCCCACAATTCTATTTCCGTACTACTGACGTAACTGGTGTTGTTAACTTACCAGAAGGTACTGAAATGGTTATGCCTGGCGATAACGTTGAAATGGATGTTGAATTAATTTCTCCAATCGCTATTGAAGACGGTACTCGTTTCTCTATCCGTGAAGGTGGACGTACTGTTGGATCAGGCGTTGTTACAGTAATCAACGAATAATATAAATTTCTATCTATGATAGATTTTTAAGAGACTCTTTAGGGAGTCTCTTTTTTCATAGAACTCCTATTCACTATGTGAATTAGGGGTTCTTAGTGCATTAGCTGCTAGCAAATGTAAACCAAATCAATTCAGTTTCTGAATTAAGGGGCTTAATGCATTAGATAATAGCTAATGTTAAACAAGGAAAGGCGATGTCATTATTAAGTGACATCGCCTGTTTTGATTTGCTTTTATATAAAGGAATACATTCGCTTATGCGAATGCATAAGTCTTACTAATTCAGCACAGCTGAAAAGTAAGACTATAAAGTCATGCAATGACTAAGGCTAGTAAGGTTTACTTGAGCTAAAGCTCATGCATAAAAGCACCTAAGTCATGCAATGACTAAGGTGCTTTAACAATTACGTTTTCGAGTTCAAGGATTTTTAGGAATTCGCATGCTGCATATTTCATTGCCTTTTCATCAATATTGAAGTTCGGGCTATGATGTGGGTGTGTAGTCTCTTTTTCTGGATTACCACAACCAGTTAAAAAGAATGCACCAGGGCGAACTTTTAAATAGTGTGAGAAATCTTCACCAATCATCATTAACTCAGATTCATAGAAACGTAAATTCATCTCATTTGCAGCTTGTTTAACAATTTCATAATTATTTGGATGATTGTGTACAGGTAGGTAGCCTTTAACATAATCTAATGTATAAGTAATGTCATTTGCTAGAGCAAGCCCCTGCAATAATTTGTCCATTTTAGTGATAATATGACTTTGGACTTCTGTATCAAAGGTACGAACGGTGCCTTTACAGAAAGCAGAGTCAGGAATAATATTGTCGGCTGAACCTGCTTGAACCATACCAAAGCTTATCACAGCTTGTTTAACTGGATCAATTGTTCGTGAGACAATCTTCTGAGCACTCATAATGAATTCTGCCATAATTACTACTGGATCAATCGTTTCATGGGGTTTAGCACCATGGCCGCCTTTACCTTGAATGGTGATATTAAATTCATCGGGAGATGCCATCATAGCACCAGGACGTGAATAAATCATACCTGTTGGATAACCTGTCCATAAATGATTACCATAAATTTTGTCTACGTTGCTGAGACAACCATCATCAATCATTTCTTGTGAGCCGCCTGGCATAATTTCTTCACCATATTGAAAGATTAATACAACATCGCCATTTAGTGAGGATAAATGATTCTCAATAATTTCTGCCACACCAAGTAAGATTGCTGTATGACCGTCATGGCCACATGCATGCATGGCACCTGGATTTTTAGATTTATATGATACGTCTGTTAATTCATCTATTGGTAAGGCATCGAAGTCGGCACGTAAGGCAACTGTAGGGCCATCACCCTGTCCTTTGAATGTTGCAACAATACCATTTCTACCAACTGGTGTACGTATCTCGCAAGATAATTGACTTAATTGATTCATGATAAAGTCATGTGTGTGATGTTCTTCAAATGATAATTCAGGATATTGGTGTAGATAACGACGTACTTGCACCATCCTACTTTCTTTTTGTTGTGCTAGTTGAAACCAATCAAACAACTTCAACCCTTCTTCCTTCAGCATTTTCATCCATTATATCATTTTACGTGTAGCAACTGTAGGTACAAATAATTAACAAAGCTATTAAATTGTAGAAAACGCTTTCTAATATATCATTATTCTACTTTTCACAATTTAAAAAATAGGTTATGATTAACTTGAAAACTAAGATAACTCAAAGGGGGACTTGCAGTGGTTCAATCACTACATGGCTTTTTAGATGAAAATATTCAATATTTAAAAGATAATGGTTTATATAATGAGATAGATACAATTGAAGGCGCCAATGGACCTGAAATTACTATCAATGGGAAAAATTATGTTAACTTATCTTCAAACAATTATTTAGGACTAGCAACAAACGAAGATTTGAAACAAGCAGCAAAAGATGCAATTGATACACATGGTGTAGGTGCCGGTGCTGTGCGTTCAATCAATGGGACATTAGATGTACATGATGAATTAGAGAAAACACTTGCTGAATTTAAAGGTACTGAAGCAGCAATTGCATATCAATCTGGATTCAACTGTAATATGGCTGCCATTTCAGCAGTTATGAATAAAAATGATGCAATTCTTTCTGATGAATTAAATCATGCATCTATTATTGATGGTTGTCGTTTATCTAAAGCGAAGATTATTCGTGTAAACCATTCAGATATGGAAGATTTACGCGCTAAAGCAAAAGAAGCCGTTGAATCAGGACAATACAATAAAGTAATGTACATTACTGATGGTGTTTTCAGTATGGATGGTGATGTTGCTAAACTACCAGAAATCGTAGAAATTGCTGAAGAATTTGGCTTAATCACATATGTTGATGATGCACATGGTTCTGGTGTTATGGGTAAAGGTGCTGGTACGGTTAAACATTTTGGCTTACAAGACAAGATTGATTTCCAAATTGGTACATTATCAAAAGCGATTGGTGTCGTTGGCGGTTATGTAGCAGGTACGCAATCATTAATCGACTGGTTAAAAGCACAATCAAGACCTTTCTTATTCTCAACTTCTTTAGCACCTGGAGATACGAAAGCCATCACAGAAGCAGTTAAAAAACTAATGGCTTCTACAGAATTACATGATAAACTTTGGGAAAATGGCAATTATCTTAAAGATGGTTTGAAAAAATTAGGCTTTGATATAGGTAATTCGGAATCTCCAATCACACCTGTTATTATTGGTGATGAAAAAGAAACACAAGCCTTTAGCCGTCGTTTGAAAGAAGAAGGCGTATATGTAAAATCCATCGTATTCCCAACTGTTCCTAAAGGTACAGGTCGAGTGCGTAATATGCCAACAGCTGCACATACAAAAGAAATGTTAGATCAAGCATTAGCAGCATTTGAAAAAGTTGGTAAAGAACTAGGTACAATTAAATAAATATAACCGTTCATGTATAGCAGCGTGAATATAGTACAAAATTAAGTTTAAAACGTTTGGAGATGGTATGTCTTCAAGCGTTTTTACTATATAATGGCAACACATTATTGTATGGAGTGTGATAAATATGACAAAGTTAATCATCATTAGAGGTAACTCTGGCAGTGGAAAGACAACGATCGCACAGAAATTACAACATACATTAGGCACAGGTGTGATGTTAGTAGGGCAAGATGACATACGTCGCAATATGTTGAATGTATCTGACCAACCTAATAATTTAGCCATTCAACTTATAGAAGACATTGTGAATTATGGCATCGCACATTGCGATTATGTTATTTTAGAAGGTATTTTAAATAGTGCTAAATACGGTTCAATGATTGAGCGCTTAATGAATCAAATTAACGTAGACGCATACGCTTATTATTTCAAACTACCATTTCATGAAACAGTAAGAAGACACCATTTGAAAGATGAAACAGATTTTGGTGAAGAAGCAATGATGCGTTGGTTTGTTGAAAATGACATATTAAAGGTAAACCAAGAAACGTATCTATACCAAGAAATGTCTGAAAATGAAATAATAAGGAAGATTCTAGAAGATATCATTTAATATAAAAATTTGAACATAATTAAACTAGCCTGTGATACGGTATCAATACATAATCACAGACTAGTAGTTATTATTATTTGAAAGGATTTTTAGACTTTTGCGCAGCTTCACGATTTTCTTTATTTTGCATAAATGGTATAGCAAACCATAAGATGTGTAACATACTTGCTAAAATAATAAGTACAATAGGTATAAAGATTTCAATAATACTTATATCTACGACAAATGATGCAAGCACAAAAGCAGTAATTGACGGTATGGCACAAACGATTACGACAGTTAACAATACAAATTGTATGACTTGTGTCGTTAAGGGACTATAAATATCCATAATCAAGATGGCGATATAAAATAGTGTAATAAATGCGAGTAACACCACAACCCAACCGGTCGACATACCACCTTGTGTTTTAATATAGTCTTGATAAGGTGATAGCGTCGGTAAAATAAATAGAATGACGGTGGATAACCATGATAAGATTCCGAAAAAGATAAAGAAAATTTTTGAAGTATTATTGTTATTCATAAAAAACACCTCCTAAGATACAAAATCTTTGTTGGCTTATATTTGATTTATTTAATAGTTGGTATTGTATAATATACTCGTATTTTATTGGTGACGCTTACATTTATATGTATACCCGTTAAATAAAGTTTTAAAGCATCATAAAAAAGGTATTAAATAGGTATAAGCATGTTATTGCATACATCAGTGATGTTGTGATAACAATAAAACACAAAGCTATTCATTATATAATAGATAAAGTGTGCGAGTGAACATGATAAGGGGATTTTAAATGCATAAAAATTTGGGGTTGCATTTCACTACACAACGTCTTATCATTAGACCGTTGGAAGAAAATGATTATGAATCATGGTTAAGTGAATTTGTAAATAGAAAGCCATCACAATATAGGCATGACAAAGGTCAAGTAGATATGTCAGATGCTACAGAACCTTGGTTCGCGGCAATGGTGACTAGACAGCAACAAGCGATTGAAGCGGATGATTTATATATATTTGGTATTTTTGATAAAGCGCATCAACATATAGGTATGCTCAATATTAAGAACTTAAGTAGAGATCAATTCCAATGGGCTGAAATTGGCTATTTTATTCATAATCAATATTGGCATCAAGGATTTGCTTACGAAGCTTTGACTGAATTAGTAAAACAAACACGAGACACATTACATTTTCATAGAATTGAAGCGCATATTAATTTGGATAATAATCCATCTATCCAATTGATTGAAAAGTTAGGCTTTCAATTCGAATGTCTGCGCAAAGGTTTTATTTTTGAAAATGACCAATGGACAGATCATTATGTGTATTATATCAACACACATGATAATCATTTATAAACGTAGGTCGAGAAAGGAAGGAGTGTCAACATGGTTGAATTTAGAGAGTTAACAATGGGTGACGAATTAATGTATTGTGATTATATGAGAGAGTGGATTGATCATGATGAAAAAATTGTCCCTACAATTACAAATATTACAAAATATAGTGATTTTGAAGAGTTAGTACATGAATTAGCTGATAATAAGTCACATGATGAATCAGTGGATAATACCACATTATTCTTAATAGAGGATGATGAAATTATCGGTGCGGCGAACATTCGTCACAATTTAAATGAGCAACTTAAAAAAATAGGCGGCCATGTTGGCTACGGTATCCGTAAGAAACATCGTGGCAAAGGGTTTGGTAATAAAATCCTGAAAAAATCATTGGATTACCTATCAAGAATCGGTGTTCAAGAAGCATTAGTAACATGTACGGAAGATAATGAAGCGTCAGCAGCAGTCATTAAGCATAACGGTGGCGAAGAAATTGAATCATCGACACTAGAAGATGGCACAGTTGTCCGCCGTTTCCAAATTGAAATAGCGTAATTAAACGAGAGGTTGATAATCTTTAAAGATTATCGCCTCTTTTTTTATTTAAATGTTTCAAAATTTATAAATTATGAGTCTACTATGAAACCGCAAACGTAAATAAAGGACTTCATTAAAATTTTCAAGTATAATTAGTACTAGGTATTAAAAACAAATGTTAGAAATGAGGTTTATTGATGTCGAAAGTAATAAAAGATATACATACAGCTTTTGAAGGATTGGAAGATGGAATGACAGTACTTGCTGGGGGCTTTGGGTTATGTGGTATTCCTGAGCATAGTATTGAAGCAATTCGTACAAAAGGTACAAAAGGCTTAACTGTTGTGAGTAACAACTGCGGCGTAGATGACTTCGGCTTAGGCCGTTTATTAGAATATAAGCAAATAGATAAAATGATTAGTTCCTATGTAGGGGAAAATAAAATATTTGAACAACAACTGATTAATGGTGAATTGGATGTTGAATTGACACCGCAAGGCACACTAGCTGAAAAGTTACGTTCTGGAGGCGCGGGCATACCGGCTTTTTATACAAAAACAGGTGTCGGTACACCCATTGCGGAAGGTAAAGAAACGCGTGAATTTGATGGAGAAACGTATTTAATGGAACGCACACTAACAGGCGACTTTGGTATTGTTAAAGCACAAAAATCAGATACATTCGGGAATTTAGTGTTTGAAAAAACAGCACGGAACTTCAATCCATTATGTGCGATGGCAGCTAAAACAACGGTCGTTGAAGTAGAAGAACTTGTAGAGGTAGGAGAAATTGACCCGGATGCCGTTCATATGTCAGGTGTGTATGTAGATTACATCTATGTCGGTGAACATTTTGAAAAACGTATTGAAAAGCGTACAGTGAAGGAGGCCAATCATGGATAAAAAAGTACAACGACAGAAAATTATCCAACGTGCTGCTAAAGAAATTAAAAGTGATATGGTAATTAATCTAGGTATTGGTATGCCTACATTGGTTGCGAATGAAATGAATGACCATGTTGAAAATGTTTACTTTCAATCTGAAAATGGCTTACTTGGTATCGGACCATATCCGACTGAAAATGAAGTGGATCCAGACTTAATCAATGCAGGGAAAGAAACTGTAACAGCTGCTAAAGGGGCGTCTTACTTTGACAATGCAGAATCATTTGCGATGATTCGAGGCGGTCATATCGATTTAGCCATACTTGGTGGCATGGAAGTCTCAGAAACAGGGGACTTAGCGAATTATATGATTCCAGGCAAACTTGTTAAAGGTATGGGCGGCGCGATGGATTTAGTAGTCGGAGCACAAAAAGTAGTTGTCATTATGGATCATATGAATAAACATGGTGAGTCCAAAATAAAATCACAATGTGAATTACCGTTAACAGGTGCTGGTGTAGTCAATACGTTGATTACAGATTTAGCTGTTTTCCAATTTGAAGCGGGTGTCGTGAAACTCGTTGAATTACAACCTGACACAACTTTAGAAGATGTTGAAGCACATACGGATGCACATTTTGAAAATCATTTAAAGTAGGTGGCGTAATTGGTAAAAGATAAAGTAACAATTATTACAGGCGCAGCGAGTGGTATTGGGCTAGCGATAGCAAAAGTATTTTTAGAAAATGGTGCCAAAGTGGTGCTTGCTGATTTGAATGAAGATAAATTAATTCAAGAAACAGATGCATTGAAATCCCAGGGATATGACTGTATGCCAATAAAAGTGAATGTCACAGATGAACAAGCTGTCAAAGCTATGATCAATCAAACAGTTGAACAATATGGACGCTTAGATATTTTATTTAATAATGCAGGGCTACAGCATGTTGAAAGTATCGAATCATTCCCAACAGAAAAGTTCAGACAGATGATTGATATTATGTTGACGGGTAGTTTTATAGGTACAAAATATGCGTTACCTATTATGAAACAACAACAATCAGGACGTATTTTAAATATGGCATCAATTAATGGTGTGATTGGCTTTGCCGGTAAGGCGGCTTATAATAGCGCGAAACACGGGATTATTGGTTTAACAAAAGTAACCGCATTAGAGACCGCTACAGAAGGTATTACAGTGAATGCTATCTGTCCAGGTTATATTGATACACCGTTAGTGCGTAATCAAATGGATGATTTAGCTAAAGAACGTGGTGTGGCAGTAGAACAAGTACTTGAAGACGTTTTATATCCTTTTATTCCTCAAAAACGCTTGTTAGATATTAAAGATATTGCTGACTATGCTTTATTCTTGTGTAGCGATAGTGCGAAAAGTGTCACGGGACAAGCGATTTTGATAGATGGTGGTTACACGGTTCAATAGTTTAAATATATTGTGCAATTAAATTTTTATTTTTAATTCATTTTCAATGAAAATATGTTACGTTGAAATTAACGGAATATAGACAAATTGAAGGTGATTGCTGATGAAAAACACTAACGCCAAAAATGAAGATTGGTTGCCTATCGTAACTAGTTTAGGGCTAACGATACTTTCAGATTTTTTGGATGACCCGTTATATACAAAAATAATGACAGCGATTATGATTTTAGTATTGATATATGCGATTATTAGAGGCGTCATCACCACGAGGTACAGCATTAAAACGGAAGACCCAAATGTAAAAACGTGGTTTAGTATTAAAGTAGATTACTGGTTGCTATTTGTTCGTAATATGATATTTTATGGATTTTTAGCAACACTATTTTTTGTTTCTATATATTTGGATGGTCAAACCATGTGGAAATATTTGTTAGTCATAGTAATCATTTTTGTTTTATTTTTAGTAATGATATCTAAGTTGGAAAAGAAAACAGAAATTATAAATCATGAAGACGATTAAGGTGAATAGGGGTGGCTTATGCGTTATATAGATGCACAAGAACAAGCACAATTATTAAATATGGAAGAAATCGTAGAAGCGGTGGCAGACTCACTTAAAGCATATTCTGAAGGTGAAACAGACACACCATTGCGATATTCTTTACCATTCAATGAAGCCAATCGGTATCTGGTCATGCCTGCACTTTCTGATACGCTGAAAGTAGCTGGTGTTAAGACGGTCACCGTAGCTCCAAATAATTCAGAAATTGGTAAGCCTACCATTGTTGGTTCCGTAACACTTTCAGATTATGAAACTGGTGAAACATTAGCAGTGTTAGAAGGTTCATACTTAACGAAAATACGTACAGGCGCAATCTCGGGTGTTGCTACAAAATATTTAGCACGTGAACAAGCTAAGACGCTATGTGTAATTGGAACGGGTGATCAAGCAGAAGGACTGATAGAAGCGGTACTTGCTGTGAGAGATATTGAACGTATTCAATTTTATAATCGTACTTATGACAAAGCACTTAAATTTTCAAAAGATGTCGAGCATCAACATCGTGATTTAGAGTTATATGTATATGAAGATGTTGAATCAGCAATGACTGATGCAGATATAATTGTGACTGCAACGAATGCGACAACACCAGTATTTCAGAAACATTTATCACCAGGGGTACATGTTAATGCAGTTGGTTCTTTTAAACCTGATATGCAAGAACTGCCATCTCAAGCTATTGCAGAGGCAGATAAAGTCGTAGTGGAGGCTCATGAAGCGGCTATGGCTGAAACAGGTGATTTAATCAATCCAGTTAATGAAGGTGTGTTTGCTAAAGATGGATTACATGGTGAATTAGGGCATATCGTTTCGGGGAAATTAGCAGGACGGTTGTCTGATGAAGAAATAACCATTTTCAAATCTGTTGGTGTCGCAATTGTAGATATCGTTGTGGCGAATTACTTTTATCAAAAAGCAGTAAAACAATAAATACAGCTATATTAGAGAGAGACAGTCTTAAAAATTCAATTAAGCCCAATAACTATGACAAGATATTTGTATTTTACAGGTGTCTTGTCTTTTTTTGTACTTTCAATATATTGTTTTTAAATCTTTAATGTTGTAACCTATTAAAAGTTGCTTCTATCTTTATTTATAGCATTTACTTTATAAATATCATTGGCATATCTCTTGAAAGAGTGGTTGGATTTATATGAAATCAACGTATTTTGTAATGAAAGAACAATTGACTAATTTATATTTAATAAGAAGATTAGCTGAATTTCAGTTAAGAATTTCTAATAAGAACAATTATTTAGGCATGGCATGGGAATTAATTAATCCGATTATGCAAATTGCGGTTTTTTGGTTTATCTTTGGTTTGGCACTTAGAAGTAATAAGATGATGGAAGGTGTTCCATTTATTTACTGGCTAATTGTTGGTATTAGTATGTGGTTTTTTATAAACGAAGGTGTCTTAGAAGGTAGTAAATCTATCATATCAAAGTTTAATCAAGTAGCTAAAATGAATTTTCCACTTTCGATAATTCCAAGTTATGTCGTTTTCAGTAAATTTTATGGGCATCTATTTTTATTAATCATTGTTATGATTATTTGTTTTATTGGAGGATATCATCCCTCTATATATACGTTACAATTACTTCTATACTTAGTTTATGCACTTATTTTAACAAATGCTATTGCATTAGTAGCATCCACATTAAGTATATTAGTTCGAGACATCCATTTAATTTTACAAGCTTTAATGAGAATGGTTTTCTTTGTTTCTTCGATATTATATTTACCTAATAACGACATAGTGATGTTCGTTATGAAATTAAATCCCATTTATTTTCTAGCAGAAGGATATAGAGCAGCAATATTACATCATGAATGGTATTTTATTACCCACTGGCATTTAACAATATATAATATTGTGCTTGTTATTTTGCTTTATATATTGGGTTCAATCATACATATGCATTTTAGAGATAGATTTGCTGATTTTATGTAATTAATAATGAAATGGATTATAAAATTTTAAATAAACACCCCTAAAGTTGATATGATTTTCAACTTTAGGGGTGTTTCGTCATTAAAACTTAATTGAGTTTATTTTTATTTAATTGGCTCCATGCCTTGTTTCCAAGAAGGATAAATCAGTTTACTGCCATGATCTCGGAATTTAGCATTAGAAGCACCTCTTTCATGAGCTTCAGCTGGTTGGATATTGAGTTGTGGATTAACGTTTAATAAATCAGCGTACCATGCTGCCCAAACATCTCCTTTAACTGGTTCATCATCCGCTACATTATAGATGCCTGATTCAAAGTTAAGTGCCTGAATCGCAACTTCAACAGCATCATCGATATGGATAAATGATTGAACGCCATCTGTCATTGTGACAGTATCTTCTTTAAATGAGTTATAAATCATACCATCTTTGCCATACCATGTGCCTGGTCCATAAAGTAAGCCATAACGAAGCACAACACTATTTTCGATACGTGCAGTTTCAGTTTCTAAAACTTCTACGCCATCCACTGTAATCTTACGGTCGCCAGTTGATTGAGTATCCAGTGGTGTCTCCTCTGTAGCTAGAGTATCGCCACCTTCATAAGTAAAGGCAATACTTTGGGATTGCATTTGTTTTACATTGTTTTTTAACGCTGCTTCAACAAGGTTTTTCGTACCTTCAATTCTTACTTTTATATTTGCGGACATGTCTACATTTTTTAAATCTGTAATTCCATTCATGATAATGTCTGGTTTATAATCTGAAATTGCAGCTTCGACAGTATCATATTTTAAAATATCTCCAATGTAAGCTTCGACGCCTGCATCTACAAGTTTCGCTTTACCTTGTTGCGAAGTTGTAAAGCCAGCGACCTCATAGCCTTCTTGTAATAATCTTTGTGTTAATTTAGTGCCGATTAATCCAGTAGCACCTGTTACGAATAATTTTGTGATAGTAAAGTCCTCCAATTTTTTGCTTTCTATAATTATTTTCCGTTTTAGGTATATCAAACGTAATAAATGTGAACATTCATTGGAGTTTTCATAGAGTGATTATATTTTCAACGAATTTAAGGATATAGTATGATACTTATATTAAATAAATATCGATATAAGGAAGTTATATATGAAATCAATTCTACTAATAGGTCAATCAAATATGGCGGGACGTGGATTTATAGATGAAGTACCGCCCATCATTGATGAACGGATGATGATGTTAAGAAATGGTAAGTGGCAAATGATGGAGGAGCCGATTCACAGTGATCGCTCAGTCGCTGGCATTGGTCCGGCTGCTTCTTTTGCAAAATTGTGGTTGGATAAACACCCAAATGAAACGATTGGTTTAATTCCGTGCGCTGACGGTGGTACAACGATTGATGATTGGGCACCGGATCAAATACTGACACGACACGCACTTGCAGAGGCGACATTTGCTCAAGAAACGAGTGAAATCATTGGGATATTGTGGCATCAAGGTGAGAGTGATAGCTTAAATCAACGCTACCAAGACTATGACAAGAAATTGAAAACGTTGATCAATTATTTTAGAGAACAGTTAAATATTCCTGAAGTACCATTTATTGTCGGATTATTACCTGACTTTTTAGGCAAAGCAGCATTTGGTCAAAGTGCAGTAGAATATGCACAAATCAATGAGGCACTCAAACGTGTTACGCAATTAACAACAAATTCTTATTACGTCACGGCACAAGATATTACGGCTAATCCAGATGCTATTCATATCAATGCCAACTCACAACGCTTATTGGGCATGCGTTATTTTGCCGCTTTCTCGAGACAAACACACATCAATCAGCCATTACCGGAAGAAAAAGAGGCAGAGACTATACTCTATAAAACGCAATATACGAAAAATGAACAGATGTATATGCTTGTTTCGAAGTTTTCAAAGAATGAAATCACATATGAAGCATTTATTGAGGGCATGGGTAAACTTCAGTCATAATGCATTTCCTGGGAAATGATCTAATTCTAAGGCTTCACAGATTAAAATCACTAACTTATTTCCGTTTAGGGTAAATAGAGTAGTGGATAATAATCTAGTGAGGTGAAGAAAATGTATAATATTTCAATCAAACGTGTAGTAATCACTGGTGTTATTGGTGGACTGTTAGCTGGTGCTGTAAAAATGGGCTGGGAAGGTTTGGTACCGCCACGTACACCTGAACGAGATGAAGAACCACCGCCTGTCACAATGATGAAGGTATTCAATGTACCAGATAAAATACGGCATGCATCATATGTATATAATGATAATGAAGTGCCATTAGCGGTGATGGGTATCCATTATGGATTTTCTGTAACAAATGCGACACTGTATGCGTTATTAAGCGAGCAATCTGAATCTGTTACGGCTTGGAAAGGTGGCTTGTTTGGCATAGGTGTGCATGTGTTATTCCATGAATTTGTCTTACCGAAACTTAAACTTACGCCAGAACGTGACGAACTGCCACCCGAAGAACATTTCTCCGAATTGCTAGGTCATATGGTATGGATGTATACAATTGACTTGGTGAGAACATCAGTAAAATAATTTAAAATATAAAACAACGTCCCCCTTAATGAGACACGATTACGTGCATGTTTAAGGGGGATATTATTTGTGAAATCAATCGATGCGTCCGTTCGTAATTGTTGTAAGGCCTTCGTTAATGTCAAAATATTTAGCATTAACTTTTGAAACACCCATTGAGTTTAAACGAGTACGATGCCTGTTTAAATATTGTTGTGCATTGTCGTAAGTATCAAAAGCGTAAATACCACCAGCTTCTTGTTCAGATTCATTTTCTGTCCAAATTTTCCACAAAAATCCTGGTTCATCATTAATTGACTTTGCTAAATCTTCAAATTGTTGTGCCATGGCTTCTCCAAAAGGACCTTCTAATGGAAAATCAACTTGTAAAATAGTGACCATACTTCAACATCATTCCAATGGTTATATTTATAGGTCTATCATACGCGCAATTTTAAAAGGAAGGTACCGACAAACATTGAAAAGTGTTGGATAAATCTTATCCATGTTCATTGGATAACAAGCATTGTGAGATAGTGGCTTTGGATTTAATTCACGAATAAAAGGGAACATAAAGTGTAGTAAGCAAATGTGAGGAGGAAAATAATGGATTATACACAATTAGGTAATTCAGGATTATCAGTATCTAAATATGCACTAGGCAGTATTCCATTTACAGGTACAAATGGATTTGAAAATGCAGGCGGTATGTCTCAAGACATGACCAATCATATGATTGATTATGCTTTAGATCAAGGTATCAATCAGTTTGATACTGCGAATTTGTATTCTAAAGGCGATTCCGAGATTGCATTAGGCAAAGCGATTAGAGATAAACGACATCAGATGGTGATTAGTAGTAAGACTGGATTTCAATTAACGGATAATCCTAACGATGGTGGTGCAGGGCGTGTAAATATTGAGCATTCTATAGATGAATCCTTACAGCGCTTGAACACGGACTACATTGATTTGTATTATACACATTTATGGGATGGTCAGACACCTGTAGAAGAGACGATTCAAGTGATGAATGATTTAATTCAAAAAGGTAAGATTCGTTATTGGGGTGTATCTAATTATAGCGGATGGGCTTTAGCGAAGACGCACACCTTGGCAGTTGCAAATCATATGGCGCCACCTATTGCGCAACAAATATATTACACACCTGAATCTAGAGAAGCGGAATACGAGTTACTACCAGCCGGTAAGGAATTAGGTGTCGGTAACAGTATTTGGTCTCCGTTAGGTGAAGGGCTTTTAACTGGAAAGATTAACCGACAACAGGCTGGTGAACCGGGTACTAGACAAGGTGACGGTTGGGCAGAACCATACGTCAAAGATACAGCGTTATTTTATGATTTGATAGATACGTTACAAGAAATTGCAACGCAACATCAAGTGTCAGTTGCTCAAGTCACTTTGGCATGGTTAAGAGATCGACCTAATGTTGATTCGCTTGTATTAGCTGCGAGAACGAAAGCGCAGTTGCAAGATAATATTGCTTCTTATAATTTACAGCTGACAAGCAATGAAATTAAGACAATTACGGAATTAACTACACCAGAACCGATTTATCCATTATGGCATCGCGCGATGAACGCTTATGACAAAGCTTCTGATTCTGAAAAGACTTATTTAGAAGAATATAATCGTTTGATGGAAAGAAAAGACACGTTGCTGTAATTTGAAGTATTTGTCATTTTTAAAGCGATTGAACATAAAGTAAACTAAAAAAACTGTCAACAAAGTCTGAGACTTTATCGACAGTCTTAAGCAATTATCTTTATTTTGATAATTGCTTTTTTAGCGTTAAAACAAACCAATAATAGCATTCAAGAGTAGTACCATAATCAGACCACAAATACCGACAATGGATTGTACAATCGTAATCGTTTTAAATGTTTCTCCCATAGACATACCAAAGGATTCTTTGACTAACCAGAAGCCACCATGATTTACGTAGTTAAAGAATAAAGAGCCAGAACCAATAGCGATCGTTAATAATTCTTTATTGATACTTGGATCTGCTTGAATCAATGGGTAAAGTAAATTGGTTGCGCCAACAATACCAACGGTTGCGGAACCTGTTGATATAGATAATAATGCAGCAACGACCCATCCCATTAATAATGCAGATAATGAGAAATTGTCTGCAAGGTGAACAATTGCCGTACCTACGCCAGAATCTTCAAGGACTTGACCGAATGCGCCACCACCCGCAATGATTAGCATGATACCGGCGATAGGTTTCAAACTACTACCTAAAGCATCTCGAATTTTTTGTGTGTCGCGATGTTTTAAATAGCCGAGAACGATAATGGCATAAAGGACACCCACAAACATAGCGATGATTGGGCTTCCGAAGAATTCGAAAATCTTGTATTGTAATGTTTTTTCTCCAAAAAAGATACCAGCAATGGCATGTAATAACATCATAATCACTGGAACTAATATAGTAGAAAAGGCTATGAATGTTGATGGTGCTTGAGTGTTTTCGTTGTTGTCATTCGTATATTGATTTAACAAATCTTGATTTGGCTTCACAGATAATCGTGGTGTAATAAATTTACCGTAAAGTGGACCAGCAATGATAATGGTTGGAATTGCACATATGACACCAAGTACCATAGTTATCCCGATATTCGCACCAAACTGATTCACTGAAATTAGTGGTCCAGGGTGTGGTGGCACCATACCATGCATCGTTGCTAATGCCGCTATAACAGGCACACCGATGGCTACATAGGCTGATCCTTTCATTTTATGTTCATCTTCTAATTTTTTAGCAATTGTAAAAATCAGTGGCAGTAGCATAATTAAACCAACTTCGAAAAACATTGGAATCCCAATAATAAACGCAGCTAACGCCATCATCCATGGTAATTTTTTGTAAGACGCATTGTGTAGTATCGAAGATGCAATTTTGTCGCTGGCACCTGAATCAGAAAGTATCTTACCTAGCATGGCACCTAACGCGATGGTTACGCCCGTTTCACCGAGTGTTGAACCAGCCCCAGTTTCTATAGATTTAACAATTTTATCAATGTCTAATCCAGAAGTGAAACCGACAAAGATTGCGGTTAGTAGTAATGCAAGTAGTGGATGGAATTTTAATTTTGAAGTGATTAAAAAGATGAGAAATAAAATACTTATCACTGTAATAATCAATAGTTGATAGTCTTGTGTTGTCACTTGAAGCTCCCCCTTATGTATAGTATCGATATAGAACGATTTGTGTTTATCGATAAAATATGATTTATTAAAAAAATTAATTCAGACTATGAGATTCATTTTAAAACAAATTAATCATAATGACAATAAACCGCTTTCATTATAATAATAGGAAAGGTGAATGAGTTGATTAAATATCTTATATATTCTTGCAATTATATATATTTGGTGTATGATTAAAGTGAATTATTACACTTTTGTCAATAGGGAAATACAGACTAAGGGGTGATTTAGAAATAATTCATTTATTTTCTTATAGAAATCGTATCCATTGTATGTGTCTATATCATATGTAAATGTAACTTTGCTTAGGGTTTCTTTCTCGTAATATGAAAGTTAACTTGCTAATAGGGATGAATTGATGTACTAGTGTTTGAATGCATTATGTATTGCTCATGTTTCGCCAAAAGGGATTCAAAAAATGAGGAGTGATTTATTATGCGTAAAGTAGGAAAATTACTTTCAGCAACCGTCGTTGTATCGACGCTTGTTGTCGGATCTTCAGCAGCTTATATTTCAACGAATAGTACGGATACACAAGCAGCAGAGCAAGTACAAAAATGGGGCCATGGTGAAGGTGGCGCAAGCGGTGCAAGTGCCCAAGGTACTGCAGATTTAAAAGCACAAACACCTTGGTATAACTATGAAGGTTATACGACTTATGATCCGTCCTTCACACAAGATTATAACTTCGTGCGTGCATTAAAATATGACAACGTTTCAATTGATGGTTATAAAGTAGATACAGATGCTAAGAAAGAGTTTGACCATAATAAGAAAGTTTATGATACGACAGTAGAATTTAATAGTGATAACGAAGTCGTACAAATCACTTTCTTCACGAAACCAGATTCAGTATCTAAAGCGACATTCAAAAAAGCGCATGCATCTAATGAAATTACCGAGGAAGGTAAATTAGGTAATAAAGATGGTTCATATGTCAAATATGCGACGAATGATGGTTTCTATATAGCATTCTTTGATCAAAATGACAGATTAATGGAAGTGACAATCGGACAATAAAAGGTATCTAAACAATGGTTATAATGATTGGAAGTGAGATTAAATGAACAAAGTAGGGAAATTACTTTCAGCAACCGTCGTTGTATCGACGCTTGTTGTCGGATCTTCAGCAGCTTATATTTCAACGAATAACACGGATACGCAAGCAGCAGAGCAAGTACAAAAATGGGGGCATGGTGAGGGTGGCGCTAGTGGTGCAAGTACACAAGGTACAACAGATTTGAAAGCACAAACACCTTGGTATAGCTACGAAGGTTATACGACTTATGATCCGTCCTTCACGCAAGATTATAATTTTGTGCGTGCATTAAAATATGACAATGTGACAATTAATGGCTACAAGGTTAATCCGCATACAGATAGAGAACCTGTTCGCAGTGAACAAGTTTACGATACAACTGTTGATTTCAATAGTAGCGATGAAGTAGTCGGTATTACATTTTTAACAAAACCTAATACAATATCTAAGGATACATTTAAAGAAGCACATGTCTCTAATCAAATTGTTAATAAAGGTGAAGCAGACGAAGGCACATTATTAGAATATCAAACCAATGCAGGTATATACACAGCATATTTTGATAAAAATGATAAATTAATGAAGATAATGATTAATTTTGAAGATTAATGATTGTATCGGAAAGCCCAAGTCATATACGAGTCATTTAAGTATTTGTTTATGAGCGAGATTGAGAAATCAAATGTGAATATTTGGTTTCTTTCTCGCTTTTTATGATTTTCTTAATAAAGATATTAAAGTTATAATTATAAATAGATAAAAATTTTTAAATTTAAAAAAAGGGGATTTTCAATGATAAATCAATATATAAAGAAATGGTTTATTGCGTTTGTTTTGAGTAGTGTGTGTTTAATAGGCTTATCATCGATGCATAATACAACTTTTGCTAAAGATATAGAGCAAATAGAAAATGAATACAATACTAAAGTAGGGATTTATGGGATTAATACGGAAAATGGCAAAGCATATCAACATAATGCGGATGAGCGATTTACTTTTGCGTCAACATATAAAGCTATAGCCAGTGGTATATTATTGAATAAAGTAGCTCCATCAGAATTGAATAAAAAAGTTGAAATCAATGAATCAGAGATTGTGGCAAATTCACCAGTGACTGAACAATACATAGGTAAAACAATGTCATTAAAGGCTTTAATTAAAGCATCTATGTTGCAGAGTGATAACACGGCAAATAATAAAATTATGCAAGAATTGGGTGGCGTCAACGGTTTAAAACATGAGTTGGTGCAATTAGGTGATGATGTTTCGGAACCACAAAGATTGGAGCCAGAATTAAATTATTTTGATCCAAATAGCAAGGCAGACACAACGACACCACGAGCTGCTGCACAAACGCTAAATAGTATTTTAACTAGTAATGAAATGAATGAATCTAACTTATCATTGTTAAAACAAACAATGATAGAAAATAAGACAGGTGATACTTTGATTAAAGCGGGCATGCCTAACAGTTATACAGTTGGTGACAAAAGCGGACAAGCTTTAACATATGCAACACGTAACGATCTTGCTTTTATTTATCCTAAAGGACAGGATAAGCCAATTATTTTAGCAATTTATTCCAAACAAGATCAAAAAGATGCGAAACCTAATGATAAAGTAATTTCAGATTCTGCCAGAGAAGTGATTAAGTATTTAAAGTAGCGCAATAAAGGCGTATAATTATAAGTTAAACAAAGGGTAATTCAGAGGAGATTAAAATGGAAATTAAGCAAATGAAATATTTTGTTGAAGTTGTAAAAAATGGTGGCATGACTCGGGCTTCAAAACATTTATATATTGCACAGTCTACAATTAGTAAAAATATTAAAAGTATTGAAGACGAATTTAATGTCACGTTGTTTGATAGAAGAAAGAAACATATTATTTTAACCGATATCGGTCAAATATTTTACGATAAGTGCGTAGAAGCATTAGCGATATTAGATGATTTATCACTTGAAATGGATGATGTCACAAACATAGAGCGTGGTCATATCAGGCTAGGCGTCTCAGCAATTATGGATGTACGTTTGTTCACAGAAAGTTTGAATCAATTTCACAGTATGTATCCGAATGTGACGTATGAAGTAGTTGAAGGCGGCGGTAAAGCGGTTGAATTTTATTTAAATAATGATGAAATTGACGTTGGTATTACAACATTGCCAGTCGACGATGACATTTATCACGCAGTCCCTTTATATAAGGAGAAATTAATGCTCGTAGTTGATAAAAATTCTAAGTATGCAAAGCAATCCGCCGTATATTTAGGAGATTTGAAGAATGAACGTTTTATCATGTTTCATGATGATTATTATATTAAAGATCAAATTATTGAGAGCTGTCGAAAAGTAGGCTTCCATCCAAAAGTGGTAGCGAAAATGGCACAAATCACGTTTATTGAAAATATGATTTTAGATGGTATCGGAGTGAGTATCTTACCTGAGAGTATTGTGAGTATTTTAAATAAAGATATCACTGGTATCGAAATAACGGGTGCAGATGTGAATTGGAACTTAGGTATCATTTGGAAAAAGGAAAGTTATATCAATTACGTCACGCGCGAATGGATTAACTTTTTAAAAAGTTATAGATAATGCCATATAATTAACGTGATATGAAATCATCCAAAATTACGTATGCTGATAGGGAATTTTCATTATTCCAACTATGTATTTTGCGCATAGGTCGTGGCGTATTATAATAGGGTTTGTAGAGGGTTATGTGCACTGATTACCTAAGCAGACAAATACTTTAACGTAAGTCTTCACGAAGGGTTTATGACGTCAAACAGCATAGATACACAGTATATAAAACAAACGTGATACATGTCAGACTCCATAACTTAAAAAAGATACTAAGTAAGCTTGTAAGCATATGATGAAACGGATGAATGTTGCATGACACAGAGACGGTGTGATGGCATTAAATTTGATATTGCTTTGTAACCCCTTATGCGAAGAAATTATCGAGCTCTGGATAATGTTTGTTAATATCATGTTCACGAAATATAAGTTGAAACCAAATAACCTAAGTTTTCTCCCAAAATTAAAACTTAAACCCCCTCAACCAAAACGATCATTGGTGGCTATGTTTCGATACAATCTTTAGTCTTTAACATGATAGGATCTACAAATGTTATCTTTCATATGTATACAGACAGCTTTTATTTTAATATTTATATGTAAAAAAACAATATTTGGGTATGTGACGGTTACCTATCGAGTTATCGCTACACACATCGATTGATGTCTCATACGTACTTTAACCAAAATGAAGTTAGGCATGTAAATATTTTAAAAACTTATATTTTTGTTGCGATAAAAAAGAAATAACCCTCTAGATATGATAAATATTTCTCAAATAAATGAGCCCATCACTACACTGTCCATGTAGTATTGGGCTCATTTATTTATGAGGGATGTTAGCAATGGTAAACTCAATTATTGATTATGACTTAATGATGGGTGTAGGTGATAGGTATTTTCTATTGGTTCACCTTTAATTACTTTATCTAAGATAGCAACAACTTGTTGTGCAATTTCAGCAGTAGGTACACCAATTGCTTGTACAGGATAATCAATTTTTTTAATTTGTGGAATATTATCGTAAGAGTATATGATTGGCTGTTCATCAGATCCCATAGCGTTGATCGTCCCTACTGTGATATCGTAGCTTCCACATATAACGCCAGGTGCCAACGATGATTCCTGAAGAAAGTGTTTCACTGAGGTCTCGGCTTCAATCGCATTTAATCCGCTCGAATCAATCATACGATATTGGATGTGATGCTGTTCACAATAATTTGCAATGGCATCTTTTTTAGCAATTTGGCGCGCGTCATTGGTGTGAATATCACCGATATAATCTATACGATCAATACCTTTTGCGAGTAATTCCTTAATGGCGATAATCATTGCTTCTGCGTGATTTACATTAACAATTGGATAAGGAATATCACGATCAACGCCATATGCTACGACGGGTACATTGTTGTAAATTTCTGGAGGTAAGTTCGTTGTTTCATCCTCATCAAAAATGATAATGCCATCACAGCCAAATTCGACAAATTTTTTCGAAGCGGCAGCAACATCATCAATCGACACAAACATGACATAACCTAAGGATTTAATGGCTAAATTAATTTCAGTGATGAGGTGAGTTACGGCAACACGGTCGACAGATGGCCATATCAATCCAATCGTACCACTTTTCTTAGAAACGAGTGCTCTTGCGGAGTGATTGGGAATATAATTCATTTCAAGCGCTTTTTGTTGAATCATTTGTTTTGTATTTGGTTTAACAAGTTGGGAATTTTTTAATGCTTTACTAACTGTGGAATAGCTTACGCCACAGGCTTCGGCAACATCTTTTAACGTTACTGCCATAAAATTTCTCCTTGAAATAGATTGATTTAAGTTAGAATTAATTATACCATAGAGGTAAGCGTTACAATATTTTTTTGAACATTAATAACAACGTTGTTATTTTCAAAAAATTAAAATTCTATCAAGGCGATGACAAGATGAAATCCACAGAGACAATGAAAGCAATTCAACAAGGGCAACATATCGCAGTCATGCGTACAGATGATGCAGCATCATTTTTAGATATTGCCAATACGATTATTGATAAAGGGCTAAATATTATTGAAGTGACGTTAACAACGCCGAATGCGATAGATATCATTGCCGAATTATCAAAACGAGATGATGCATTGATTGGAGCGGGGACAGTACTCGATAGTGTTTCTGCACGAACAGCAATTTTAAACGGTGCTCAGTTTATTGTGAGTCCATCTTTTGATAAAGAAACTGCTAAAATTGCTAATCTCTATGCCGTACCATATATTCCAGGATGTATGACAGTAAAAGAAATGGTTGAGTCATTACGCTATGGTTGTGAAGTATTAAAATTATTCCCAGCAACACAATTTTCACCTAAATCTATTAAAGACTTAAAGGGCCACTACCACAAATTGAAATTGTACCTACAGGTGGGGTTGGTAAAGATAACCAAAAAGAATGGTTAGATGCAGGTAGCTTTGCAGTAGGTATAGGTAGTGAAATCACGAAAATCTATCAGCAACAAGGTAAAGCCGCATTAGAGCAATACGTAGCAGAATTAAAAAGCGAGGGATAATTTATGACGGTATATGGATTTGGCGAAGTATTACTGCGCTATACCCCGCCTAATTATGAACAGCTTAAAGATGCCAATACATTGGGGGTAAACGTGGGCGGTGCAGAATTAAATGCACTTGTAACACTAGCTCAATTTGGACACGCAACTGAGATGTTAACGGCCCTACCAAATCATGCTTTAGGGCAATTAGCTTTACAAAAAATGTATCAATCACGCGTTGGAACACAGTTAATACAACATGTAGACGGACGCATGGGAACATATTATATGGAAGAAAGCTTTGGTTTTCGAAGTGGGAAGGTGATTTATGATCGCGAGCATTCAACATTTATTTTAGATGAAGCGACGAGTGCGCTAGATATTGAAACAGAAAATAAAATTCAAAAAGCGTTTAAAAAACTTTCAGAACACAGAACGTCTTTAATTATTGCACATCGATTATCGACGATTAAAGATGTCGACCGTATTATCTTTATTAAAGATGGTCAAATTTTAGAAGAAGGAAGTCATGATGTATTAATGCAGCATGATGGTCAATATAAACAACTATACTTATCTCAATTCTCAGATGTTGAAACGTTTTAAATATAAAGAGAGGACCCATCCATTATTTGTAATGGATGGGTCCTCTCAGACTTTGTTGGCAGTTTTTTATGCACGCTATCCGCGAGTCCAGCCTTAGCCTGTAGTCTGCGGCTAGTGCTATTTCCGCAGTAGTCAGCATAAATCAATTGATAAAAGAGATTAATATGAAATGCTTTCTATGATGAACCTAGATATTCATATCTTATGCATTCACTTTTTATGAAAATATTTCAGTAATTATGCTTCAGCAAAATTACTCAGGATGTGCTTCTGCATGAACCGTAATTAAATGTTTGAAGTGGTTATCGTAAGCTTGCCAATCTATGTTCTTGTTGGTTTGATCAGTGATTAGGACATCAATTGTATCGCTAGAACAAACATTGTAAAGTGCTACTTTATCAAATTTAGAGCTATCAGTGAGCACATAAACGGCTTTAGCTTGTTTCACCATTTGTATTTTAGTAGAAGCAAGTGTGTCATTAAAATGTGTAATCCCTTTTTCTAAATCAATTGCAGGCGTCGCTAAAAATAATTTAGAAGGGTTAAATAATTTTAATGTTTCGTTTGTAATCATGCCATTAAGTAAATAATTATCTTGATATAAAATGCCTCCAGTGACGATAATCTGATTGGCAGTTGATTTTAAAATCGAAGCGATGTGAATGTCGTTCGTGATGATTGTTAAATTACTTTTTTGTGTAAGTGCACGTGCAAAGTGAATGGTCGTCGATCCCGAATCAATGAAGAGGGTGTCTCCATTTTCTACGAATTCCGCTGCTTTAAGACCAATTGCTACTTTTTCATCATAATAACTTGTTTCACGATCATCAAAATTCAATTCATCCCATACTTCTGAATCGTTCAACACGACGCCACCATGCGTGCGCTTGATCTGGTTGTATTGCTCTAACTTATTTAAATCACGACGAATGGTCGCTTCATGTACATTGAATTCAAGCGCTAGATCATGAATGGTCGCTTTTTTATTGGTTTTTAAAAAAGTAATGATAAATTGTTCGCGTTCAGCTGGCAACATCGACGACGCCTCCTAAATGATGATTAAATTTTCAAATAGCTATGCTGTTTCATGTTCGCCACTTTGCATATGCTTTGGCATTTTAATAAAGTAAGTCAGAATCGTACTAATAAAGTATAGAATTGCGAGTACCCAAATGACGCCGATTGCTTGTATGCTGCCAATGAATAAATAGACAATCATGGGTCCGACAAATACAGGTAATCCTGCACCTAAATTAAGTACAGACAAAGCCGCACCCTTATCTTGTTTAACAAGTGATGGGATCAATGCGGATAATGGTACATAAGCAGCGATAAACGCACCCCAACAGAATCCGACTACAGTTAATAGGACAATGTTACCATCTGTCCAAATAGGGACATAACCCATTAATAAAACAGAAATACCGCTGCCAATACCACCGAAATACATGACGGTATTGCGCCAACCAATTTTATCTCCGACGATGCCAAAGATTAAGTTAAAGATGATGTTACCAACGAAAATCGTTGACCATACCGCAAGCCATTTCGAAGTGGGTATGCCAAATGATGAAAGATAGATTGGTAAAAAGACTGGAAAGGCAAACTGTGCTGTCGTATTAATCACACGAACGATACCACCTAATAATACTTTCGGTTCATCTTTCATAATCGTTATGCCTTTAAGTATTTCTTTTAATTTTTCTTTTGAACTTCCTTGATTAGATGGCAATTTGTCTTTGTTCAAGACTAAAGTGAAGAATCCACCGAGTACCACCCAGAATAATGAGCTCCATAATGTATTGATATGGCCTAAATACTCAATTGCCCAAATAGAATAAAGCGCACCTAATACATTTAAGCCACCGGTAAATACAAACCAGAACCAACCTACGGCTGCACCGAGTGTCTTTTGTTCTGAACGGTAAGAAATCCAGACCAAGAAGGAATAAGCAAATAATGGATAACCTAAACCTCTAAGTGCGTATGCAGGTAACATGAGCGCAAGATTTTGTGATGGAATTGCAAATCCGACAAAGAAAATTGTACCAATAATATAGAAGGTTAACCCTAGCATCATTGTTCGTTTACCGCCGAGTGCTTCGGCAAATACACCACTAAGCCAACTTGCTAATGCAACTGTTACGCCATATGCAGAAAAGAGTAAACTTGTTTCTTGAACCGAAAAGCCGTGACCGTGTAGCCATGGACTTAGCCATCCAATTTCTAAACCATCACCCATCATGAAGATGATAATACCAATATAGCCCCATACAATTTGGCGAGGCATGCCTAAAATCGAATTCGAATGATTCATTTATATACCACCTTTTCAGTCATTGTTTACCAATGATATTGTAAATAAGTTTTTTTCCATCCTTTGTGTGCTGCAGTATCATCCATGGCTTCTTTTAAATCTGAAGTATCATGAATATGATAGTAAGTCTCTGGAATCAATTGTCTCAACGCTTGTTGGTACTGTTTATTACTAAAGGCATGAATGAGTTGCTCGAATTCACGTTTTGTACTACGTGAACTACCCGAAAATGTCAGACCTTTTTCAAGAACATCTCTGGTGTTAATACCAACGCGTTCTTCCGTGACACCCATTAATACAATATGCCCCTGTCTATCGATCAAATCGATGGCTTGGTTAATTGCAGATTCTGAAAATTTACCACCCGTACATTCAAAAACAGTATGTACGCCACGATACTGATTGAAATCGAAGTCAAATACGAGATGTGTTGTGGCAAAGTCTTCAAAGGCAGCTAGTTTTTCTTGAACTGCACCAAATACAATTAAATTTGCTTTATCAATACCATAAATATAATGTAAGGCAGTTGCTGCTAAATAACCGACTGGACCATCTCCAAAGATTGCAACTTGTGGGGACGTTTCAGTTGTTATCTCGTCAAGTTGATTGATTGGAAACAGTGATACTGAACATAACTCAGCAAGTAATGCGACATCTTCATCTAAATCTGTTGGAACTTTTACGACATTATCGCCAGACACCACCATGCGATCTTGGCATATACCATCAAATCCACTGCCCATAAATACGGCGTTTTCATCATAATTATCTTGGAATGAAGTCGTTGGATATGTACCTTTACGTAAGTGAGAAGGGATATTTGGTACAATGACAACTTTATCTCCTTGTTGAAAATCAGGATGTTTAGAATCTTCTACGATACCGATACCTTCGTGAAAGAGTGCCATAGGTAATTTCTTTGCGAGTGCTTCTGGGCGACGATTGCCAGTATAATAACGTAAATCTGCATGGCAGACACTTGCTTTTGTAGGTTTGACGATAATATCTTTCTCTTCGAAATCATGCGTAAGGGTATCTTTTTTGAATACGCCAGGTTCGATTAAGCGAAAAGCGTTCGATTCGATTTTCATATTTGCGCAACTCCTTTATATTTATGTTCATTTATGTTTGTACGGCTAATAGTAAACGCTTACATAATGCTTTGTCAATGATTATAATGCTTTTTTATGTTTCTTTATGTATTTTTATGAATGTTTGTGTTGATTTTTATAACTATCTTCATTATGATTTAGGAAAGCGTTTTCTTATAGTGAACTGGAGGATAAATTATGACTTACAGTATAGGGATAGATTTTGGAACTGGCTCAGGAAGAGTGTTCTTGGTGAACACTGAGAATGGAGAAATCATAGGTCAATATGTACAAACATATGCCCATGGAACAATTGAAGGTGAACTCAATGGACACAAGCTGCCACAAAGTTATGCATTACAAAATGCGAATGATTATATGGAAGTCATTGAAACAGGGATACCAGAAATTTTGGCAAAAACAAATATAGATGCAAAGGATATTGTTGGTATAGGTATAGACTTCACTTCTTCCACAGTCATATTTGTAGATGACCAGATGGAACCAATGCATAACAATCCTAAATTTTATAACAATCCTCATGCTTATGTGAAATTATGGAAGCATCATGGCGCTCAGGCAGAAGCAGATCTATTGTTTAATACTGCGATAGAAGAGAAGAATCGCTGGTTAGGATACTATGGATTTAATGTGAGTAGCGAATGGATGATTCCTAAGATTATGGAAGTGAATGATAAAGCGCCAGAAGTCATGACTGAAACGGCTGATATTATGGAAGCTGGGGATTGGATTGTGAATCGACTTACTGGTGAAAATGTTCGATCTAACTGTGGTTTGGGCTTTAAGTCTTTTTGGGAATCATCTACAGGCTTTCATTATGATTTATTTGATAAAGTGGATGACAATCTATCAGATATTGTACGCACGAAAGTAGAAGCGCCTATCGTCAGTATAGGTGAAAGTGTCGGTACAGTGAGTGCAGAGATGGCACATAAATTAGGACTTTCACCTGAAACGGTAGTAAGTCCGTTCATTATAGATGCGCACTCAAGTTTACTAGGTATTGGTGCTGAAAAAGATAAAGAAATGACAATGGTTATGGGAACAAGCACGTGTCATTTAATGCTGAATAAAGAGCAACATAAAGTACCTGGTATCTCGGGGTCAGTTAAAGGTGCCATTATACCAGATTTATATGCATACGAAGCAGGACAAACAGCAGTTGGTGATTTGTTTGAATATGTAGCTAATCAATCCCCATATGAATATGTAAAAACGGCAGAAGATAGAGGAATTTCAATTTTTGAATTACTTAATGAAAAAGCAAGTCAGCGTTATCCTGGAGAAAGTGGTCTGATCGCTTTGGACTGGCATAATGGGAATCGGAGTGTGTTAAGTGATAGTAATTTGAAAGGGAGTCTATTTGGCTTAAGTTTACAAACGAAACATGAAGATATATATCGTGCATATATGGAAGCAACAGCATTTGGAACAAAAATGATTATGCAACAATATCAAGGTTGGCAAATGGAAGTGGAACGCGTTTTTGCTTGTGGTGGTATACCTAAAAAGAATCATTTATTAATGGAAATTTACGCAAATGTATTGAACAAGAAGATTACAGTTATTGATAGTGAGTATGCACCAGCTATCGGAGCAGCCATTTTAGGTGCGATTTGTGGCGGTGCGCATCCTAATTTTTCTTCAGCTATCCAAGCAATGAAAGAACCTGTTTTATATCAAGTAGAACCAGATCATGCACAGGTCTTAATTTATAAAAAATTATTCAATGCCTATAAAGAATTACATGATTTACTGGGATATAAAAAAGCACGTATTATGCGTAATGTGAGCGCATTAATGTAAGTTTTTATAAGAGTGATATGACTAAAATCAACGACCGCAATCATGAATGGAAAATCATTTTGGTTTGTGCACTGAAAAAGAGGTAATTAAATAATAACGTATTACACTTGAAGGAGATGTTGATAATGGAATGGGAAATTGTAAATTTAGACATGACGTTTAAAGTAGATGCACCAGTAGAAGAAGTGTTTCGTGCCTGGACTAAGCCGAGTCTTTTTAAACAGTGGTTTATGACAACAGAAGAAACGAATAAAGTTGCCAAGAATCAATTTGAAATCAATGGAGACTGGGAAATTATCGATGTCAGAGAGGGCGTTGAATATAGAGCAATTGGCACGTATATAGATATTGTCAGTCCTTATAAATTGACGTTTTCATTTAAAATGCCTCAATTTAGTGAGTTAGAAGATATCATCACTGTTGAATTTGTTGATTTAACAGGAGCAACAGAAGTTAAATTTAACCAAGGCATCAAAGTTCCTTTTGAAGGCGACACAAACGATTTCGAAGCGGATAAGACAGAAGTCAAAAAAGAAATGGAAACAGGCTATAACTTGATGTTTGAGCGATTAAAACAGCTATGTGAAGGTTAATATTTACAGTGAAGTCACTTTTAGAAAGTACTTATAAGTAGTGACAAAGTTGAAGGTAATAGGTTTTGCCTAATTTGAGATTTAAAAGCCCAAGTTAAGTTTTCAATAACTCAACTTGGGCTTTTTGAATATTTAAGACATAAAACTCGAAATCGCATCTATCAAGCTATAAAGGCCTAAGAATGTAACGACAAGTACCACAATACCCCCGATTATATTGAGCCATAGCGTATTTACGTAATGACCCATCAAGTTTTTCTTATTAATTATGATGAAAATAAGAATGGCCACAATAGGTAAGATAATACCATTTAATGCTTGGGCCACAAGTAGCACTTGAAGCGGTTCAAAGCCTAAAGCTGAAGTAATAATACCGATAATGATGATGATCGTAAAAACAGTCTTATATTTCTTACTTTGCATCCCGCCTTGCCAACCTAATAAACTACTGATCGTTGCAGCGGCGCCTGCAGGTGATGCAATAGCTGAAGAGAGTCCAGCTGCAAATAATCCGATACTGATGGCGAATGGTGCTGCATTTCCAAGTACAGGTTCAAGCGGACCAGCGAGTTGAATCACACTTGTCACTTCTTTACCTTGTATTAAAGTAGCAGCAGTAATTAATATAGCTGCTGAAATAATACCACCAATAGAAATTGAAATGACGGTGTCCCAACGTGCATATTTTAATTCTTTAATATTGCCAAAACGTTCATGTACTGCAGTTGAATGTATAAAGAAATTGTATGGAACCACGGTAGTTCCTATCAGTGCGATGATTGTGATAATAGATCCGTTTGGAATTGTAGGCACAAACACACCTTTTAAAATAGCAACAATATCTGGTTGAATTACTATCATCGTAGTAATAAAGATAATGCCCATAATAACCATAAGTACAAGCATAATTTTTTCTAAAAAACGATAGTTGCCAAATAACCCAATGAGTAAAATGATGATACCGATGACAGGTGCTACCCAATGCTCTGGTAAATTTAATAAATAAGAAGCACCTAACGAAGTCCCGATTAAGTCACCACTGATATAGGCAGCACAACCAATTGTAACTGCTATTAATGTAAACCATACAATGATAAGTTTACCGATTCTATGTTTAAATAAATCCTGTATTGCTTCACCTAAACCTTCACGTGTGACGAGAGATAAGCGAATGATCATTTCCTGCAGCACAATTGTGGCTACAATAGAAAATACAACGGCCCACAATAAACTATAACCGAAACCGGCACCACCTTGTGTCATTGTGGTCACTGTACCTGGACCGATAAATGAGGCAGTGATAATCATTCCGGGACCGAGTGATCTTAAAATCTTCCCAGCTTCTTTAAACAATAGCACCACTCCTCAAATTATTTTGTTTGATTTAAATAAGCGACGTGGCCAGCAAGTACATATAACACTGCTGTAGAGACAAAATGAGCTGAGTTTTGATTGGCATCCATCATAGGATATACTTCCACGTAGTCCATGCCACCAAGCCCTAGTTTTCCGAATTCATGAATCATCGTAAGGAGTTCATAAGAAGATAACCCATTACCATCGACAGGACCACCAGGATTAAAGGCGAAGTCAAGTACATCACTACAGATAGTTAGGTAGACAACATCTACATCCTTGCTCGCTTGCGCGTAGATTTCGTGTGCATATGTTTTCAAGTCTTTAGCCGCTCGAATATCATTAATAGTTAAAGTTACTGCACCAGCTTCTTGTGCGAAGCGACCAGTTTCAGGCTTATTTCTAGGACCGTGTATACCAGTGTGAATAATACTTTCGTTGCGTATACCATCCGTTTCATAAAGTCTCATAAAAGGGGTGTTACGCGCATAAGGTTCACCTTCGTAATCAGGCATGTTGTCATAGTGCGCATCTAAATGAATGATGCCTACTTTTTTGCCTGTTTCCGTTAGTGCTTTCAGTATTGGATATGTCACACCATGCTCTCCACCAAAGCCAACTAAGAATTTACCACTATCCCAAAGCTTTTTAGCGAAATCACTAATATTGTCGTAACTTTGTTTATTATCGTGTGCTACAAAGGGCACATCACCAACGTCTCCCATCGTTAGGTGTTCACTGATATCAATGTGATTGAGCTCAGGTAAATATTGACTATAGCGAGCTGAACAAACACGAATTTGTTTCGGGCCCAATTCTACACCCGTATAATCGCCCCAAGTACTTTCACCTTCAAATGGTGCGCCATAAACGATGACGTCTGTATCTAATGTATTTGTCTGATTGAGATTCTTACTATTTAAAAAACACGGTACATTACCATAAATATTGTTCTTCATAATTGTACATCCTCCCTTTTGTTGTAAATAAGTATATAGATTATTAATTTGTATTTCAAATAAATCAGAAAATTCTAATTTTTGAAAAGTGAAGATATACTTAAATATTAAGAGGATAGCAATGAAGGTGTGATGGAGCAGCTTAAAATAAAAAAGTGAACCTCAGATATAACAATGAAGCGCAATAAATACAGCGAATATGGAAAACACTTAGATGCTATAACAAAAAAGCTATGAAGTCATCTCGCGTCATAGATGACTTCATAGCTAAGTTAAGTATATTATGAAAATTTGATTGATAACAATACATCATTTGATTATTCGTCGGATATAGTCCCTTAATATATAGGAATTATGCCCAACCACGGAAACGAGATGCTTCGGCAGTTCGTTTAATACCTAAGACATAGGCAGCTAAACGCATATCCATTTTTCTATCTTCTGCTAAATCATATATCGTATTAAACGCTTCAACCATTTTATCGCGTAATTTTGTGTTTACTTCTTCTTCTGACCAATAATAACCTTGATTATTTTGTACCCATTCGAAATAAGATACTGTTACACCACCAGCACTCGCAAGCACATCTGGAATAATTAAGACGCCGCGCTCAGTTAAAATACGTGTTGCTTCTGGTGTCGTTGGGCCATTTGCGGCTTCTGCTATAATTTTTGCTTTAATATGATGTGCATTCACTTCGTTAATTTGATTTGAAAGTGCGGCAGGAACTAAAATATCGCAATCGACTTCAAATAATTGTTCATTAGGAATAACGTTGTCATACAAATGTGTAACGCGGCCGTGTTGTTCCTTTAATTCAACGAGTCGGTCTACATCTAACCCATTAGAATCATGTAATGCACCAAAACTTTCAGAAATAGCTACAATTTTAGCGCCCATATCGTGTAAAATTTTTGCGATAAAGCTACCCGCATTACCGAAACCTTGAATTGCTACACGAGAGCCTTTAATGTCAATGTTTTTACGCTTGGTCGCTTCTTCAATTGTGATTACTGCACCTAATGCAGTTGCACGATTTCGTCCTTGTGAACCGCCTAATGAAAGTGGTTTACCTGTAATAAATGCAAACGCATTTGAGCGATTAATCTTACTATATTCATCCATCATCCAAGACATAATTTGGGGGTTTGTATAAACGTCTGGTGCTGGAATGTCACTTTCGGGACCAACAAATTGAGAAATTGCACGAACATAGCCACGAGATAAACGCTCTAGTTCTTGGTTACTCATTTGTCGTGGATCGCAAATAATACCCCCTTTACCGCCACCAAATGGAAGGTTAGTGATACCACATTTCATAGTCATCCACATAGATAGTGCTTTGACTTCTTCTTTATTAACATCAGGATGGAAACGAATACCACCTTTAGTAGGACCTACAGCATGATTGTGTTGGGCACGGTAGCCCGTAAACGTTTTTACAGTACCGTCATCCATGCGAATAGGGATGCGGACTTCTAAAAATCTTAAAGGTTCTTTTATAAGTTCGTACATACCTTCATCAAAACCTAATTTATGTAAAGCTTCTTTGGTAATTTCTTGAGTAGAAGTTACTAAGTCATTATATTCTGTCATTATAAAACTCCTCTATTTATTACTTAGATATTTAAAGTGATACATAGTTTATGTTAATAGCGTTGAGAATGAAAAGCAATACAAAGATCTGAATTTTTATAAAAGTTTGAAAATTCAGTTAATGTAATAGCGCTTTCTTTTAAGCTGGATGAATAAACTCAATTAATAATTTAGCAGTGGGATATCAAAGATACTATAACTTACTATTGACTAAATTTTCAGAAATCAATAAAATGTTTAATTATATCAAAAATCTATATTGAGTACTTAAAGATAAGGAGCACATTCAATGGAACAAACATCATTTAAACGTGCCATGAAGCAGCGCCATCTCATGTTATTAAGCTTTGGTGGCGTTATTGGTACAGGATTATTTTTAAGTTCTGGGTATACTTTACAACAAGCTGGACCTCTAGGGACTGTCTTATCTTATATAGTAGGTTCAATACTTGTTTATCTCGTCATGCTTTGTTTAGGACAATTGGCTATTAAACACCCTGTGACAGGTGGTTTTCATACATATGCGAGTAAATATATACATCCATCTATTGGCTACATTGTTGCGTGGTTTTATTGGTTGACCTGGACAGTAGCATTAGGTTCTGAATTTACAGCAGTGGGTATTTTGATGCAAAGGTGGTTTCCAGAAATACCTGAATATATCTTTGCTGCAAGTGCAATTATATTAGTATTAATTTTTAATATCATATCGACACGCTTTTATGCAGAAGTTGAATTTTATTTTTCTTTAGTTAAAGTGGTTACTATTATTGTATTTATTATCTTAGGCATATGTGTCATTTTAGGTTTGATACATTACAATGGTTATGAAGGTATACATACAGTGACTAACAGATATACGAATCCTACTTTTCCTAATGGTATAGGTGCGGTGTTCTTAACGATGTTAGCAGTGAATTACGCATTTAGTGGCACGGAATTGATCGGTATTGCTGCGGGAGAAACTGAAAATCCTAAACAAGTCATTCCTAAAGCGATACGTGCAACTTTATGGCGCTTAATTATCTTTTTTATCGGTACAATGGTTATTATTTCTATTTTAATTCCAAGTTATCAAGGGAAATCTTTGGAAAGTCCATTTGTAGTCATCTTTCAAAAAATGGGGATACCATACGCTGGAGATATCATGAATCTAGTCATTATCACAGCCTTATTATCTGCCGCTAATTCTGGATTATATGCAGCAAGTAGAATGATATGGAGTTTAGCCAATGAAGGGGTATTTCCAAAATGGTTCGGACAGTTGAATAAATATCGCATGCCTATCAACGCAACATTATTTAGTATGGTAGGTGGTCTGTTGGCTTTATTATCAAGCATCTATGCAGCGGATTCACTCTATGTTGTGCTGGTGTCCATTGCAGGACTCGCTGTAGTCATCGTGTGGATGAGTATATGTGTTGCTTATTTCAATGCTAAAAGGTATGATCCTAGCCTTAAAATTCATCAATCTATACCTATTATAGGATTTATTTTATGTTTAGTTTCATGTATAGGAATGGTTTTTGATTCTAATCAGGCACCTGCACTTTATTTCGGTGTACCATTCGCTGTCATAGCACTCATATATTATTTCATTAAGTATCATAAGAAAAGAGGTAATTAAATGCGGTTATTAGAAAAATTGAAAGCTCAATCGCCATTGGTACTAGATGGCGGTTTGGCAACAACATTAGAACAAGCAGGCTGTAGTTTGAAAACTTCATTATGGTCCAGTGAAGTTTTAAAAAATAACCCTACACAAATTAAACAAGCACATCAAGCATTTACGGATGTGGGGGCAGACATATTGCTTACAAGTACGTATCAAGCGAGTTACCAAACTTTTTCTGATATTGGGATGAAGGCAACTGAAATAGATCAGCTATATAATACTGCAGTAAATCAAATTATGGAAGCCACGACGGATACACAAGTTATCGTGGGTAGCTTAGGGCCATACGGTGCCTATTTAAGTGATGGTTCTGAGTACACAGGTGCATACGATTTAAGTAAGGAAGATTATTTTCAATTCCATAAAACGCGTATAGAAGCATTGGTTAAAAGAGGTATCAATGATTTTGTATTTGAGACCGTGCCTAATTTCGAGGAAATTAAAGCGATTGTTGAATATATTGTGCCACATTATACAAATCAGACATTTTGGTTATCTGTCACAGTTAATGAAGACGGTGATTTATCTGATGACACAGAATTTGAAAAGTTATGTGCTTATATTAAGCAATATGCTGAACGCATACCGGTGTTTGGTATTAATTGTTCATCCGTCGCGGGTATAAATAAAGCTATAAGCAAAGGACTGAAAAATGTACCTCAAACAATAGCGCTTTATCCTAATGGCGGTGCACAGTACAATGCAGTGGAGAAAGAATGGGAAAGTGTAGGTAATCAAGGTTTAATTGTTGAACAAATACCTGGTTGGTTAGACCAAGGCGTCAAGATTATTGGAGGGTGTTGTCAAACAACACCAGAGAACATTAAATCTATTAAAGAGGCTATAGAAACGCAATAAGTGCTTATAAAATATTTGTTCAAAGGTACGTTCATCGTATGTGAAATCAGAGCACACTTTTTATTTTAACGATGTCGTTAAGTAATAAAAGTGTGCTATTTTTTATTTCATCAAGGCACATGATATTTAATGGTTAAAAAAGAAATTCAAATATTAAAAATGAGATTATAGTTTATTGTTTTAATCAATTAAAGAGTTAAAAAATCAAAAATGTAAAAATACAAAATTATCAAAAATGATTTATAGCATTAGTTGTAATTTTCAGAAAAAAAGAATATTATACAACCAAGCATTATTGAGATATATGCATGTAATCATTACATTAGTTTATTAATTGATAACAAAGGGGCTAATAAGCTAAGGCGATATATTAATGATGCTTTAAAACAATTGGAATTGGGGCAAGATTTATGACAAATACTTTGAACAGAGAGTTGAGTAATAGACATATTCAACTTATTGCGATTGGTGGAGCTATTGGAACTGGCTTATTTTTAGGGGCTGGTCAGTCCATTAGTTTAACGGGGCCATCGATTTTACTCACGTATATTATTGTCGGTTTTGTATTGTTTATGTTTATGCGTGCAATGGGTGAGATGTTACTTTCTAATACAGAATATAAAACATTTGCAGATATTGCGCACGATCAGATTGGTCCGTTTGCAGGATTTGTAACCGGGTGGACGTATTGGTTAACTTGGATTACTTCAGGGATGGCAGAAATTACTGCAGTTGCAAAATATGTAGAATTTTGGATACCCGATTTACCAAATTGGGTCACATCTTTGTCTTGTATATTGATTCTTATGGCTTTTAATTTAACAAGTACAAAAATGTTTGGTGAATTAGAATTTTGGTTTGCAATTATAAAAGTTGTAACAATCATTGCATTGATAGTTATTGGTATTGTCATGATTGTATTTGCAATTCAAACACCTTTTGGTAAGACGGGGGTCTCTAATGTTTATAATAATGGTGGTTGGTTCCCTCATGGTGCATCTGGCTTTTTCATGTCATTCCAAATGGTTGTCTTTTCATTTACAGGTATTGAAATATTAGGTATAACAGCTGGAGAAACAAAAAATCCTGAAAAAACGATACCGAAAGCAATTAACAGTGTACCAATCAGAATATTATTATTTTATGTTGGTGCATTAGCGGTGATGATGTCCATTATTCCATGGCAAGATATTGATCCAAATAATAGTCCATTTGTAAGTTTATTTGCACTTATTGGTGTGCCATTTGCAGCGGGGTTAATAAACTTTGTGGTATTAACTGCAGCATCATCGGCATGTAATAGTGGTATATTTGCAAATAGTAGAATCTTATTTGGGTTATCTGAGAAAAAACAAACACATCATTTATTAATGAAAACAAATAAAAAAGGTGTGCCTTATATAGCAATATTGGTAACATGCGCTTTGTTATCTATTACGGTGTTATTAAATTATTTAATACCGAACGCAACACAAGTGTTCTTTTATGTCACAGCAATTTCAACAATTTTATTAGTCGCTGTATGGATGTTTATTGTTCATGCCTATGCAAAATACGTTAAAACACATCCTGAATTACATAAAAAGAGTGACTTTAAATTGCCCGGGGGTATTCATATGGCAAGAATGGTACAGCTATTCTTTGTATTCGTATTGATTATCTTACTTGTTGTACCAGAAACAAGAATGGGTGTTGTATTATCACCACTGTGGTTTATCTTACTTGGCTTGATTTATTTAAGATATACAAGAAAAGCGCGAAAATTAGAAGTGAATAACCAATCAGACCTAGGATTAAAATAAAATAAGATGGGAATAGCAGTACTATCAATTCATATGTGTTTCAAAATGAGGCGATTGTAAATCGAAAGGGGCATATTCATATGGAAGCTGTATATTCTAAAGATGAACAAGGTGCATATCAAACATTAAAAATAATCATTGAACAAGATGTAGCAACAGTGTTTAAACTTTTAAGCACAACAGAAGGTATTCAACAATGGTTTCCACAATTATCATTTGAAGACCGTCAAGTTGGTGGTAAGATGAAATTCCAAATGGATGGGCAAGACGACGAAGAAATGGAAATTACAGCCTTTGAAGAAAATGAAACAATTGGCTATACATGGGATATTGGTACCGTAAGGTTTGATTTACATGATGCTGGTAAAGAAACGGTATTGATTTTCGATGAATGTTTACCGTTTGCATTTCCACATATTATACTTGATTTTGCAGGCTGGCAGTTCCAAATGGAAAACATTAAGCAGGTTGCTGAAACTGGATCATCTATAGATCAACAAGCATTAGACTTTGATAGTAAAAAGCAAGAAATTGCAGAAAAATTAAATTTAAAATAATTCTTAAATATACAAAAAAGCATCTGTCAGTACAATTAATGTACTGACAGATGCTTTTATTTAACAGTATTTAGATTCAAGATAATTTAGAAAGCTTAAAATTTATCTTTTAAGTCTTTTGCTTTATCTTGAGCTTGATCTTTAACTTCTTTTTGTTTATCTTTGTCGTTTTTCACTTCGTCTACTTTGTCTTTTGCTTGGTCTTTAAAATCATCAAATTTACTCATTATAAAAGCCTCCTTTATGATTTGTGACACAAGTACTTTTCCACTTATATCATTAAACAAACATTTTTCTGATTATTTTTTGGGAATTTAAAAAATAAAAATTGAATTTGAATTTATTTTTAGCATGAAATAAGCTTTGTAGCGGTTGTGGATGGCTGAAGAAAAAATAAAAAAACAGAACAAACTTTAATAAAAAAAGTGGAGAAAATAGAGTTTATATTTTATAATATGGTAGATTATCAGCTAAATAATAACTTATCGGAGGTTTAATTATGGAATATACTTTACCTAATTGCCCAAAATGTGAATCTAGTTACACATATGAAGATGGTAACCTACTTGTTTGCCCAATGTGTGGTCACGAATGGTCTGAAACTGAAAATAAAGAAAATATGGAAGCGCAAATTACAAGAGATGTGAATGGTCATGAACTAGTAGATGGTGATTCGGTCACTGTGATTAAAGATTTGAAAGTAAAAGGCACTTCATTTGTCATAAAACAAGGTACTAAAGTGAAAAGTATCCGTATCGTAGAACCTGAAGATGGTCACGATATTGATGCTAAAGTGGATAAGATTGGTCTAGTTGGATTGAAATCGTCACTTGTTAAAAAATTAAAAAACTAATATTGGATAAAAATAGGGAGTGCCGCAGAAATGTTATTTTGCGGCACTCCATTGTTATATGTTACTTTTAATCATTTGATTTCTGTTGGATGTATTAATGATTATAAGTTTATCAATTGCTGGTGCTTGGGTAATGTATCGCTTTTCTACCATGCATAAAGTAGTAAAGGATAATGGATGCAATGACTACAATAGCCATCGTGATATATAGATAACGATATCCCATGATTGGCACCATGATACCTAATACGAATGGACCAATACCAGCGCCAAAGTCAGTAAACATGTAGAATGTTGAGGTTGCTAAACCAATTTTATCAACAGGTGATTGTTGAATGGCAATGGCTTGCGCACTTGGGACAATCGTTCCATAACCGATACCTACAAATATAGCTGAAATAAGTAACAATAGACTTGTGTGTGTGATTGCTAACAGTACTAAGCCAATTGCAAAGCTACATAACACAGGGTACATGACTTTATTTTCACCATAGGCATCATAAATTTTTCCTGTAAATGGACGTGTAACAAAGGTGCTGACTGCATAAACAATAAAGAAGAAACTAGATGCAGTCGCTAAATTTATTTGTTCCGTATAAACAGTTAAGAAAGACAATACGCTTGAATAAGCAATGCCGACGAATATAACGACAAATGAAATAGGTAGTGCTTCTTTTTGAATGTATGCACGAATGCCTTTATTTTCTACTTCATCGTTGTTCTCAACAGGTGGTTTTGGTAATCCTTTAATAAATAGTGCGGCAATGAACGCAATGATGATGATAACCAAACTAACAATGAAAATAGATTCGAAACCGAATCGTTGGTTCAATACAATGCCACAAAAAGGACCAATTGCTGATGCTGTGGTAACACTGAGGGCGTAATAACCGATGCCCTCACCTTTACGTTTTTCAGGAATAATTCTTGATGAAATTGTTCCAGTTGCTGTCGAAGCCAAACCAAACGCTATCCCATGTAATAGTCGCACAAGCATTAATAAAAATAGACTGCTAATAAGGAAATATAAGCCAACAGTAATAATTGAAAAGATAATGCCGAATAGCAATACTTTTTTAGGTTGTAGATTGTCAATTACGCGCCCAGATGCTAAACGACCGAAAAGCATACCGATGATAAAGATACCGGCAGCTAAGCCACCCATACTTTCGGATGCATGGAATTTATCAATGGTAAATATAGTTACGGTAACAATTAACGTATAATGAATTAAATACATTAAAAAATTTACAAAGGTAATAGAGATAAAATCTTTCGACCAGAGTTTATCATACATAAGAAGACCGTCCTTTAATTATTTTTTCATACACTATTTATTATAATGATTAACGTGTGCTAATGTAAAATTAGTATTTTTAATATTTATATAAGAAACGCTTATGTAAAAAGGGGTGAAGTTATGAATTTTGAACAATTAGCTTATGTTAAAAAAATTTATGAAACAGAATCCATCGTTCATGCTTCGGAAGCGATGCATATTAGTCAATCTGCAATGAGTCAATCGATTGCAAATTTAGAAGCAGAACTTGGCTATAAACTGTTTGATCGATCTCGAAAAGGCACGTTGCCAACTGAGGTAGGTAAAAAAATAATCCCTTTAATCATTGATATTTTAGAAGCAAAAACACATTTAATATCAGAGGTTGATGCCATGCATTCAAATATTGCAGGCTCACTTAAAATTGCGACGATACCGACATTATTTAACAAAATTATACCCAAAGCATTGTCTACCTTTAAAAAGGATTATCCACACATTGAGGTTGAAGTGATTGAAAGTGACAGAGACAAAATTATGAAAATGGTAGAGGACAATGAGGTGGATATTGGCTTGATTGGGAAGACTGAAAGTGAAACATTTGGGCAGACCATCGTCTCTAATTCGCTTAATATATCTACAAATTTCAGATTGATTGTACCTAAAAAATCTAAATTATCATTACAAGATACGGTTGAAATGGAAGCTATTCAACAATATCCATTTGTATTATATGACCGCAATTTTTATCATCATAATTTTAAGCAATTTGAAGATGAAAATGGTCCGCTGAAAATTGTTTTTCGTACAAATAATCCTAGCGTTTTGATAAAAACAGTATCTGAAGGGTTAGGTGTCAGTATTGTTTCTAGTTTGATGCTTGAAGATGATCCGTTTATTTTAAATGGTCTCATTGAAATGTTACCTATTGGTGCGCCTTTTGACTATTATATTTATTTTACTGCTATCACTCATTCAGATAGAACAAATGAACAAACGATTCGAACGTTTATTGATTATTTAAGAAAGTGAGTATAAGGCCTAATAAAAACTGACTTTGTCGACAGTTTTTGTGCACGCTTTCCGCAGGCACCACCTTAGCCTGTAATCTTCGGTTAGCGTTTTTTCCAGAAGTCGTCCCTAATAACAGCCTTTATGGTATGAAAAGCATAATACGCTACAAATTTAAAGGTATTGATAGTTATTTTAAGTAATAACATAAATATGACAATAGACAAATCCGACACATGAATAGGTGGGGTTGTCTATATCAAAAAAAGGCCCTAATAATAGGGCCCGTTTTTGGTTTATTGAATCTTATTCAAAAAATGATGGAAGTGCGATAAATCGGATATTTGATGGTTACATAATGTGCTATCAAAACAAATGTAGTCACCTTTTTTGGTATATTGGCCATCATTGCCAGTACGTGTTTTTCGCATAAATAGAGCAACACGGGATTCTTTATTGCAAATAGAGCAGAAACTTTTGACAGTTTGGTTAGAAATGTCTCCGTATACACCGTTTAATTTTCCAAAGTTATCATAATAAATGATGAATTTTCTATTTGAAGCAATATCATTCCAACCGATATACGTACTTGTTTGTAGCACTTCATCACTGATAAGTGGTGTTTTTAGCTTTTTAACTTTTTTAAAAAGGTTAGTGACTTGTTTATTACTCGGGTGTTCAAATGGCTTAACATACATTTGTATGGTCGTTAAAATTTTTTGAGCTTGTTCTTTGGTAAGTTGTACATTCATAAGCTTTTCAACGTTTGAACGAATGGTAGTGTTTCTTGAGTTAAATGTACTAAGTATTTCATCACGTGTGACATCTTTGATTGAAGCGATTGTATTGGGATCGTTGACCGAATTATAAGCATTGACTAAATGTGCAACGCGTTCTTTTATATAGTTAAATTGATAAGGGTAAAGTTGTTTTTCCATTTTTATTAGTTCCTCTCACATAAATATAGCTTACATGCATAAGTTAGATGCCTTGTGATAAGGAATTAAATTACAAAGCATCGACTACGTTAATCGAACACTTTGTATTAATAATGTAGCATTTTTGTGCAACATATCATCATCTCCATATATGTTTAATAATTATCTTATAACAGGCTATCGTTTATGTGTCAAATCCGGTTTAATAATATAATATTGAAATCGCAATCAATTATTGTGTGGACTATATATTTTTAAAATAAATGTTCTTTCGATATATACAATAAAGCGTTTTTATAATATAATATAGGTGAAAATAAGGTTATTGTACACGAGGGAAATACATTACAGTTTCTGTAATATACAAGGGAGATAGAAATATGAAAAAAATTATGATTACTGGTGCATTAGGACAAATTGGAACTGAGTTAGTTGTAAAATGTAGAACATTATATGGAAATGACAATGTCTTAGCCACTGACATTAGAGAACCTGAAGAAGGCTCTGCACTAAAAAATGGTCCATTTGAAATTTTAGATGTGACAGACAAAGCACGTATGGATGAATTGGTTGAATCATTCAAACCAGACACAATGATGCATATGGCTGCATTATTATCAGCAACTGCTGAGAAAAATCCATTGTTTGCATGGGACTTAAATATGGGTGGTTTAATGAATGCATTAGAAGTAGCACGTGAATATAAATTACAATTCTTTACACCAAGTTCTATTGGTGCTTTTGGTCCGTCAACACCTAAAGTTAATACACCTCAAGTTACGATTCAACGTCCTACATCAATGTATGGTGTGAATAAAGTTGCTGGAGAATTGCTATGCCAATACTACTTTGAAAAATTTGGTGTAGATACACGCAGTGTTAGATTTCCAGGTTTGATTTCGCATATTAAAGAACCAGGTGGCGGCACAACAGATTATGCTGTAGATATTTATTTTAAAGCAGTTAGAGAAGGGCAATACTCAAGCTTTATCGCGAAAGATACATTTATGGATATGATGTTTATGGAAGATGCCATTAATGCGATTATCCAATTAATGGAAGCAGATGGTGTTAAATTAATTAATCGTAATGCATATAATTTAAGTGCGATGAGTATTGAACCAGAAATGGTTAAAGAAGCGATTCAGGAATATTATCCAGACTTTAAATTAGATTACGACGTAGATCCAGTTAGACAATCCATTGCAGATAGTTGGCCAAATAGTATTGATGTAAGTTGTGCTAGAGCAGAATGGGGCTTTGATCCTCAATATGATTTAAGTGCAATGACAAAAGTGATGTTAGACGCTATAGAAGGCAAAGAGAAAGCAGAAGTAAAATAAAGCATACATTTTTTGAAGCTCGGACATAGTTTGATATACAGTTGTTAAGCATTTCACTATTTTAGGTGATGACATTAACGAAGTGTATGTCGACTATAGGTTCTGCTTCTTTTTTGTTTAAATAACAGCGATTTTAATACAAAATGCGAGCAATTAAACCATAAATTAATGTACGAACAGTGGTTTGATTATCCAAGATACATATTGTTGGTTTATTTGAAATTTTTTGAAAATTATTGAACACAGACTAGTGGATTGGTATAATTTAATATAATACTTAAGAATAAACATTGGGAGGAAGCAGTCATGTCAGAAAAAATTAAATTTGTACAGCGTGAAACACTTAAAGAAAAACCGGATCCAAGTGAATTAGGTTTCGGGAAATACTTCACTGATTATATGTTGAGTTTCGACTATGATATCGATCAAGGATGGCATGATTTAAAAATTGTACCTTATGGTCCAATAGAAATTTCTCCAGCAGCACAAGGTATTCATTATGGTCAATCTGTATTTGAAGGCTTAAAAGCTTATAAACATAATGGAGAAGTTGATTTATTCCGTCCATCAGAGAACTTCAAGCGTATTAATAAATCGTTGGCACGCTTGGATATGCCACAAGTAGACGAAGAAGTGGTATTAGATGGTTTAAAACAACTTGTAGATGTTGAACGTGATTGGGTACCGGAAGGTGAAGGACAATCATTATATATTCGTCCATATGTTTTTGCGACAGAAGGTATTTTAGGTGTACGTCCTTCATACTCTTATAAATTATTAATTATATTATCTCCATCGGGTTCATATTATGGTGGTGCATCACTCAACCCAACTAAAATTTATGTCGAAGATCAATATGTGCGTGCCGTACGCGGCGGTGTAGGTTATGCTAAAGTTGCAGGTAACTATGCAGCAAGCTTATTAGCGCAATCTAACGCTTCAGCTCAAGGTTATGATCAAGTACTTTGGTTAGATGGTGTTGAACAAAAATACGTGGAAGAAGTCGGAAGTATGAATATCTTCTTCGTTGAAAATGGTAAATTGGTAACACCAGAATTAAATGGTAGTATTTTACCGGGTATCACACGTAAGACAGTGATTGAGTTAGCTCAAAACTTAGGCTATGAAGTGGAAGAACGCAAAGTATCTATCGATGAATTGATTGAAGCGCACAATAAGGGCGAATTAACAGAAGTATTCGGTACAGGTACAGCAGCAGTCATTTCTCCAGTAGGCCAATTAAAATACGGTGAGACAGAAATCGTAATTAATAATAATGAAACTGGTGAAATCACACAAAACTTATATGATCATTATACTGGTATTCAAAGTGGTAAACTTGATGATCCACAAGGATGGAGAGTCGTAGTACCAAGATATTAAAATTGATCCTAAAAAGGTTGGTAACGCGCATGCGTTACCAACCTTTTTAGGATGATATCTATTTGAATGACGGCCGCTAATCGATATTAATTTTTTGAAATGTCATTCGCTACATCTTCGTTGATGCCTTCTTTAAAATTTTGTATGAATACATCGAGACTATCAAAAAAGCTAACAGCAAATAAGGATAAAATAATCACGGCAATGCCTTTATACCAACTTGACGGTGACATCGGTTTGTCCCTTTTCGAAAAATAAATACCGATTAAAATGCTAACGATAATAAAAGTAATTGCATAAATCATCATACGCTTACCCCTTTATTAATCGAATGAAAATAGTTGTAGCTGGTTACTTTTGTGTGTTTTCTCTGTTTTCAGCTTGCTTTACGCCATTTTCTCCACCTTGCTTAATGTCATCTACATGATAGAATCCATTGACAATGACCATGGCAAATGCAATGACACCGATACCTTTAAACCAACTTGATGGTGACATGGGTTCATCTCTTTTTGAAAAATAGATACCAATACATACTGCAATAATTACAAATACTATAAAGTAACCCATTTTAAAAACCCCTTTGTAATATTTAAATGTTTTTGCACAATTTATATTTTTTGACATTATGATAACATAATACGTATAGAACGCAAATTAAGTTAAGTATCAGATACATGCAATTAAATCAAATTCAGTTACAATATTTGTTTCGTGTGACATTTTTGTACTAAAATATAAAGCGTGAATTATTTTAATTAAGCGAAATTATAGGAGCTGTTCAAGCATGAAATGGATTTTATTTGATAAAGATGGCACGATTATATATTTTGATCGTAGTTGGATGAAGATTGGGCTACAATTAGTAGATGATTTTATGGAAAAGTATGATCAAGATATTGATGATAAGTCAGCAGCATATGCACATTTAGGTGTGGTTGACGGTGAAATACAGCCGGGTACAATCATGGCTTCAGGTGCACTGGATGAAATGGTGCAAGCGTTTTGTGATATTGCTGGTCAAGATGTCACAAAATGGGCACAAGCGCGCAGTCAAACTTTAGTAGATAATAGGGTGCCTGAAAATGTATTGGTTGAAGGTATCGAGGATACGTTAAAAACATTACAGAATCAAGGATATAAAATGGGCATTGTTACAAGTGATTCGAAAAAAGGTGTCGAGCAATTTTTAGAGATTACTCAATTTAATCACTTTTTTGATGTTATTATTTCAACCGAAGCGAATGCAGTCGAAAAGCCAAATCCAGAAGTATTAAATCCATTATTTAATCAATATGATGTTGCTCCTGAAGACGTCGCTATCGTTGGTGATACAGCAAATGATATGCAAACGGGTGTTAATGCACAGCTCGGATTAAAAGTTGCGGTGTTAACTGGTGTAGGATTAGCAGAGGAATTTACCCAAGCGGATTATACTGTAGAAACAGCAAATGATATCGTAAAAATATTAAAAAAATAGGCGCAGTGTCTAAAATATGTCATAATATGCTTAACGTATATTATGACTTTTTTAATATTTAATTTTAAATATTGAGGTGATCAAAATGATTGATGGGAAGTATGCAGATTATCATGGCGAGACGTTTAAAGTTGTGGAAATGATAAGTAATGACGTGGTGTTGGTCACTGAAGATGAACGAGCGTTAGATATAGGGTTTGAAGCTAAAACAATAAAACATTCTAAACATACATTATATTTTAAACAAGTAGCACGTGATGATATCGATGAGCTTTACGCATTATATCAAGAAGCGCGATATGGTGGTGCAATCTTTGATTTGTATCAAGATACGGAAGGTCAACTATATATCGGAACAGAAGACCAAGATAAGGCAAGTACCTTTGGTTTAGCACAAACGGATGAACATTATTACAGTAAATATGTGACAGACGATGAAATTGAAAAAATTATTTACCGTAGCCATATTGAGTAATTTACTGTTATACGCATAAAAAGTCACTCCGACCAAAACCTAGTGGAGTGACTTTCTTTTAAAATACTGAATTTAACGTTGATCGACTTTACGATATGTTTCGATGACGTTGCGAATTTTGTCAATAACTGGGTTGAGTGTTTCAGGATCTTCGTGCAGATCATATTCATTAATATTGACTCGAACAACTGGACAAGCATTAAACTCGCTAATCCAATCTTCATAACGTTGATATAATTTTTGCCAGTATGCGGTATCCGTTTCAATTTCCATTTGACGGCCACGTTGTTGAATACGATTGATGACATCGTCATAATCGCACTCTAAATAAATTAATACATCTGGTTTAGGGAAGTAAGGTGTCATGACCATTGCGTTAAACAATTCAGAATAAGTTTCAAAGTCTTCAGGACTCATCGTACCTTGTTCTTGATGCATTTTCGCAAAAATATCGACATCTTCATAAATAGAACGGTCTTGAATAAAACCGCCACCATATTCAAACATTCGTTTTTGTTCTTTGAAACGTTCTGCTAAAAAATAAATTTGTAAATGAAAACTCCAACGCTCAAAATCATTATAAAACTTATCCAGATAAGGGTTGTGGTCTACGTTTTCAAATGAAGTTCTAAAATTAAAGCGCTCTGCTAAAGCTTTTGTTAATGTTGATTTACCAACGCCTACAGTTCCGGCGATAGTAATGACAGCATCTTGCGGGATACCGTAATTATTCATGCTCATGTCCTCCAATCAGTGGCTTCACTAATTCTAAAATATAATTATAATCGTTCTCATACTTCATAAAATCAAGGTGTGTCGTATCAATACGTATGACACGTTCACCATCGTTCTTTAAAGATTCGTAATAGTCATTGTAATCACGTTTTAAATTTAATAAATAATCATCTGCAATTTGATGTTCAAAGCTCCGATTACGGTGCGCAATACGTGATTTTAGTGTAGCCAAATCAGCGTCTAAAAAGATAATCATATTAGGCATTTCTAAATCTTCGGTTAAAATATCATAGATTCTTGAAAATTTATTGTATTCCGTCGTAGTTAAGGTATTATTTGCAAAAATTTTATTTTTATAAATATGGTAATCACTGACAATACCGTTTTCAATTAATGCGAGATCTTGAAATTGTTTATATCGATTACATAAAAAGAACATTTCTGTTTGAAAGCTCCATTTGGAAATATCTTCATAAAAATCTGATAAAAATGGATTTTCTGTGATAATTTCTTTTTCTTCATAATATTTATAAGTTTGACTAAGTTTATGTGCTAAAGAAGATTTTCCGACACCAATCGGACCTTCCACAGCAATAAATTGTTTTTTCATATTTACCGCTCCAATGTTAAAATAGACAATAAATATTGTACCATATGTGAGGTGTGTGAGATACATGACAAATCATGAATTTTATATGGAAGTTGCGATTGAAGAAGCAAAAAAAGCTGGCAATATAGGTGAAGTACCTATCGGTGCAATTATTGTAAAAAATGATGAAATTATTGCTAGAGCGCATAATTTACGTGAATCTGAACAAAATCCAACTGCACATGCTGAACATATTGCGATTCAACGCGCTGCAGCTGCTTTAGGAAGTTGGAGACTAGAAGGCTGTACTCTTTATGTAACTTTAGAACCGTGCGTGATGTGTGCGGGGAGTATAGTGATGAGTCGTATTCCTTCTGTGATATATGGAGCTAAGGACCCCAAAGGTGGGTGTGCCGGCAGTCTAATGAATCTGTTGCAAGAACCAAGATTTAATCATCGGGCAACAGTAGAATTTGGCATTTTAGAAGAATCTTGTAGTCAGTTATTAACTGCGTTTTTTAAAAATATAAGAAAAAATAAAAAATTCATTCGAACAGCCGATAATACAAAAAAGTAAACATTTGATAGAATATGGATATGTTACAAAATTATGGCAAATGAGAATCATATATAATTGATTTTGTGTTATCGATCTTAGAAGAGAAAGAGGTAAACAAATGATAAATTTAATTGCTACAGATATGGATGGGACGTTACTAAATGCTGCACATGAAATATCGGAAGAAAATATAAAAGCTATAAAGTATGCACAATCCCAAGGTATTACAGTTGTTATAGCAACAGGGCGTGCTTTTTATGAGGCGAATTCTCCGGTAAATCAAACAGATTTAAAACTACCTTATATTTGCTTGAATGGTGCCGAAGTTAGAGATGAATCATTTAATATTATGAGTACATCCAATTTAAATCGTGAATTGAATAATCGAATTACAAATGAGTTAAAGTCAGAAGATATATATTATCAAGTATATACAAATTTAGGTATTTATACTGAAAATCCTCAACGAGACTTAGAAATCTATATCGATATTGCAGAACGTGCAGGTCAAAAAGCGGATGTTGAAAAGATTAAAGCAGGTATTCAAAAGCGTATTGATAATGGCACATTAAAAGTTGTAGATAATTATGACAAAATTGAGGATACACCGGGTGAAATTGTGATGAAAATATTGGCATTTGATAGTGATTTAGCAAAGATTGATCGTGTGAGTGAAAAATTAGCACAATCAGAAAGTCTTGCCATCTCATCCTCATCTAGAGGTAATATTGAAATCACACATTCAGATGCTCAAAAGGGCATTGCATTGGAAACAATTGCTGAGCGATTAAATATTGATATGGAAAACGTAATGGCCATTGGAGATAACATGAATGATATTTCTATGTTAGAGCGAGTAGGTTATTCGGTATCTATGGCAAATGCAGCACCAGAAGTAAAAGCAGTCGCGACGTACACAACGGATTCAAATGAAGAAAGTGGTGTCGGTAAAGCGATTATGAAACTACTTCAAGAAAATAACAAAAAATAGTATGAGGTGAAGTAATAAATGAAAGGTTTAATTATAGTTGGTAGTGCTAAAGTGGGGTCACATACAACAGCACTATCTCAATATTTGAAAGGTCATTTTGAAGAACATGACTTTGATGTTGAAATTTTTGATTTGGCGGAGCAACCTATCCACCAACTTGATGTTTCTGGAGCATCTAATCTAAGTGAAAGTTATAAAAATAATTTACAAACATTGAAAACTAAAGCAAGAGAAGCTGATTTTTTCGTACTAGGTAGTCCTAATTATCACGGTTCTTACTCAGGTATTTTAAAAAATGCTTTAGACCATTTAACAATGGATGATTTTAAAATGAAACCAGTAGGATTAATAGGTAATAGTGGTGGTATTGTCAGTTCTGAACCATTGTCACATTTACGTTTAATTGTACGTTCGCTATTAGGTATTGCAGTACCTACACAAATTGCTACACATGATACGGATTTTAAAAAATTAGACGATGGTACATATTATTTAGCTAATGAAGAATTTCAATTACGTGCGCGTTTATTTGTAGATCAAATTATTTCATTTGTAAAAAACAGTCCATATGAACATTTAAAATAAGTCAGTTCAATAAGCAACAAAGAAGCGCTTATAGGTTATCTATCAGATATAGGTAATCTATAGGCGCTTTTGATTAACTGTTTATTTTTAAGATATTAGAAACAATCGAATGATACTGTCGTATAATTTTAGTGATTTTGTCAAAATCAATACTATGTAAATAGATGCGTCGTTCATCATGTTCATCGCGTGATTTTGTAAATAAACCGAAGTTACTCAGGTTATTTATTTGAATCGAAATCGGTGTATTGTCAATGTTCAAATGTCTTTTAAGTTCGACCGCATCAATTTTTTCTTTGTTTAGGTATTTCAATTGTTCTAAAATAATAATTTCTAAAAATGTTAAACCTAAATCTTTCTTGATTGCCTTTTTTATGATGTTTCTGTTTTTTTCATATAAAATTGTATTCATATCTAACCTCTCATTTCTTTTTAAATCCGCTAATGAATGTATAGAGTCATAACGCATTTGCTTTCATAAGTAATTTTAGGAAAATGGATTAGTTTTCCTAGAAAAGGAGATGCCATGTTTGGTCATAATCCATTTTATTATTATCAACAATTTGTATGATTAAATTGAGATAGAAATACTGCCATAATAATTTTAATATGGAAATTGTCTATAGAACATCAGCGAAATTTAATTATTAATATCTATTGTTTTAATATTAATATATTATTGCAAAATTTAGGGTGTAAATTTTAACATAACATATTAAAATTTTACTTTGATAAAAATTGAGATGAATTTAGAATGAAAATAAATTAAATGAAAAATGACAAAAAAGCATATGCGCAACCGAATCAAGAGGGGTACACATATGCTAAGTCATAATGATTATTTTCTATATTTTAATTTTGCGAATGCATCGTGTTGATGAATAGATTCTTCATTACGGCATTCAATATCGAAGCCATCGAGCCAATCAAAATCGACTAAATCTGCTGCGATTAAGCGAATGAGGTCTTCAACAAATCTAGGATTTTCATATGCACGTTCCGTTACGCTCTTTTCATCCGGTCTTTTCAAGATAGGGTATAATATAGAGCTTGCATTGGCTTCCATGGCATCTAAAATCACATCTTTGTAATTATCAATCAGCTCAATGTCTTTATTAATGTATGCCTTCACAGTTACAATACCACGTTGATTGTGTGCAGAATATTCACTGATTTCCTTAGAGCAAGGACATAGTGTCGTTACCGCTGCTTCAATCGTAATTTCTTTACGTGTCACATTTTGTTTATCAATTGCTAAACCATAAGTGACGTCCGCATGTCCAACTGCTTTAATTTGTGTTATTGGGCTAAAACGGTCAAAAAACCATTTTGCTGATACGTCTAATCCTGCAGCATTTTGATTCATACGTTCTTGTAGGCTGCGTAATAATTGGTATAGTGCATCAAAATCTAATTCAATACCGTTATGGTAATGTTTTTCAACACTTTCTAAAATACGGCTCATGTTAATCCCTTTTTCGTCTAGGTTTAAACTAGTTGAAAAGCTAAAATTACCAGCAGTCTGGAAACGATCAACAAGTACTGGATAAACCAGATTCTTAATACCGACTTCTTCTATTTCAAATAAGAAGTTTTTATGGGTGCTTTGTAAATCTTTCATTTCTTCTTTTATTGTTGGTTTCGTACCTTCTATTGGGTCGACGGATCCAAAATGTTTCCAACGACCTTCACGTGTAGATAAGTCAAATTCTGTCATGCTATTGCCTCCACTTAAGATTCAAAGTTATAAGTCCAATAAGGTTCTACTTCTAAGAAACTTTGTGCTTCTCCAGATACTTCAGGTGTGGCTAATTGTTTTAAAAAAGGACCTGTCTGAGATGAATGGGCTTCAAATGCGCGAAGTTTTACCTCTTTATAATCACTGATCTCATTTAGTATATCAGGGGCACCTAGTTTTTCTGGTGCATCATTACTAAATGCTACGAGTTGTAAACGTGGTCTTTCAGATGCTGGCATGCGACCAACTGTTCTAACGACAGCCTCTGCAGTCGCTTCATGGTCTGGGTGCACAGCAAATTGCGGGTAGAATGAGATGATAACAGATGGGTGTAATTCATCGATTAGCGATTGAACCATTGCGTCCATCTCATCATGGGGTTCGAATTCCACCGTTTTATCTCTTAATCCCATTTTACGCAAGTCAGTTATGCCTATGGCTTCCATTGCGTTTTCTAATTCTTTTTCACGAATATCCGGAAGTGTTTCGCGTGTTGCAAAAGGCGGATTACCTAAATTACGGCCCATTTGACCTAATGTTAAACATGCATACGTAACCGGTACGCCATGATCAATATATCGTGCTAATGTGCCTGCAGATGAGAATGACTCATCATCTGGATGCGGAAAAATGACTAATACTTGGCTTTCCTCTGACATGATATGCCCTCCTTACGCTTTAAATGGTGTTGTACTGATTTCTAAGGCAGCGGCTAATTGTCCTTCATAATTAAATCCAGCTAATAGAAATTCATCATTTTCATTGACTTCGAAATGCGTTAATCCTTGTACATAAACCCAACCATTATCTTTTAGTTTGAGTCCAACACGATAAGGGTCTTTGTTACCACCTTTGAGTTGAGCATGTTCATAAGTAACTTGAATATTTCTTAAAAAAGTACCGGCATTAAATACGCGTTGGTCGAAGTGGGCAGCATATGCACCATTTGTCGTTTCAACGTGAAGGTATACAGGTTTATGCTCATATGATGAAAGTAAAGTTTGTACTTTGTCATATTCGATCTCTTCCAAATTCATTGCCTCCTTGCTTTCAGAACCTAATTTTACAAAATTCATTTATTGAAATCATTTTTCGGTATCGTATTCATTAATAAATCAGTCCATATCTTAGTGTAAACCGACTTTTATACATTTTCTACCTGAAAAGTAAATTTTATAGATAAGATTGTATTTTTGATTATCTTTCCATTCTACTAAAAAGTACATCATAAATGTATCTCTATGCTCAATAAATCGTAAGTATTTTATAATTTTTTGTTAAGTATGATGTAGGAATTCGATTTCTGTCAAAAATAAGATAATCACGTATAATAAGTAAGTGTAAGTATATGTAAGTATATGGATAGATTAGAGTCGTTTTGTATTTATTTACGGGGAGGGCACGTATATGAAAATAACAAATCTTGGTACAAGCGGATATGCTTCATTTTATGTGGCGTGTGAATTATATAAACAAATGAGCCAACAAAATCATAGTAAATTAGGACTAGCTACAGGTGGCACGATGGTAGACGTATATCGCTTTTTGGTGCAATTATTAAGAAAAAACAAATTAGATGTTAGTGAAATTGAAACGTTTAATTTGGATGAATACGTCGGACTCGATGCACAGCATGAGCAAAGTTACCATAGTTATATGAATGAGATGCTATTTAAACAATATCCTTATTTTAATCCATCATTACTTCATATACCAAACGGGGATGCCGACAATTTAAACGATGAAACGAAACGCTATGAACAATTGATTAATCAAAAAGGTCCAGTAGATATTCAAATTCTAGGTATTGGTGAAAATGGTCATATTGGTTTTAATGAACCAGGCACAGATATTAATAGCGCAACGCATATCGTTGATTTAACAGAAAGTACAATTAGTGCAAATAGTCGTTATTTCGATAACGAAGTAGATGTGCCCAAACAAGCAGTTTCTATGGGCTTATCTACCATATTAAAAGCGCATAGAATTATTTTATTAGCTTTTGGTGAGAAAAAAAGAGCTGCTATTGAAAAATTAGCAGAAAATGAAGTGAACAGCGATGTGCCTGCTACGATATTACATGCACATCCAAATGTAGAAATATATGTTGATGACGAAGCGGCACCTCGATTATAGAAATTCGTTTTAAATTTTATGAAACGGGTAGACATTTTAGGTAAATGATTTTAATGAGTAATCAGTAAGTTTAGCCATGTTATGGCTTTGATAATTTAATTCAAGAAGGGATGATCATTTTGGAATTACAACTAGCAATTGATTTATTAAATAAAGAAGAAGCGGCAGAGCTTGCAAATAAAGTAAAAGATTATGTAGATATCGTAGAAATTGGTACACCTATTGTGATTAACGAAGGTTTACCAGCAGTACAATATCTAAACGATAATATTGATGGCGTAAAAGTCTTAGCAGATTTAAAAATTATGGATGCAGCAGATTATGAAGTAAGCCAAGCAGTTAAATTTGGTGCTGATGTAGTAACAATCTTAGGTGTTGCTGAAGATGCATCTATCAAAGGTGCAGTTGAAGAGGCGCATAAAAATGGCAAAGAGCTATTAGTGGATATGATTGCAGTACAAGATTTACAAAAACGTGCTAAAGAATTAGATGAATTAGGTGCAGATTATATTGCTGTACACACTGGCTATGATTTACAAGCTGAAGGTGAATCACCATTAGAAAGCTTACGCCAAGTTAAATCAGTTATTAATAATTCTAAGGTAGCTGTTATCGGTGGTATCAAACCAGATACAATTAAAGAGGTTGTAGCAGAAGAACCAGATTTAGTTGTCGTAGGTGGCGGTATTGCTAATGCAGATGATCCAGTAGCAGCTGCAAAAGCATGTAAAGATGCGATTGAAGGCAGATAATATGACTGAAATTACAAATTATCGCTTAATTTTAGATGAATTAGACCATACACTATCACATGTGAGAGATAATGAGGCGGAAGCTTTTTTAGCACAAGTAGTCAAAGCGAACCAAGTCTTTGTAGCTGGTAAAGGTCGCTCTGGATTTGTAGCGAATAGTTTTGCTATGCGTTTAAATCAATTAGGCAAATATGCGCATGTGGTCGGAGAGTCAACAACACCATCGATTACGAAAGATGATTTATTTGTTGTTATTTCTGGCTCTGGTTCTACAGAGCACTTGCGTATCTTAACTGAAAAGGCTAAAAGTGTTGGAGCTGAAGTTGTATTACTAACGACAAGTCCTAATTCAGCGATTGGTAAACTTGCAAATGCAGTGATTGAGTTACCAGCTGGCACGAAATATGATGCTGAGGGATCAACGCAACCTTTAGGTAGTCTTTTTGAACAGGCATCACAGATATTATTAGATAGTATTGTTTTAGATTTAATGTCTGAACTGAACGTGGATGAAGAAACAATGCAACAAAATCACGCTAATTTAGAATAATTGAGTAGCGATTAAAAATTTAAGCAGTGTTGCTTAGATTTTCGAGAGTCGACAAAGTTATAAATGCTTTGTCGACTTTTTTATGCTCAGGTTTAAACAATTTTTAATTACTATTTTGTATTTAATCGTTTTGCAAGTTAGTGACACAAATGCAACGGTTTAGAGTGGTTATTTTAGGTTGATTACCAAAATGGGATGACTCCCCATAATTAATGAAATGTAATTCGAATATTGACTTATCATTACCCAAATGAACGCTTAATTGAGGTGAAAATGGAAAATATAAGTTCATATTTACCACAAGGAAAGATTCATGCTATTTAGCAGTTTTAATGTTAACATATTTGTTATGAAGGTTAACAAACAGTGGGGGAATCATAGTGGAATTATTAAAGAAAATGGATGATTATGCGAAAAAACAACCCAATCAATATGCTTTAGACTTTGGACGAGATAAACAAACGTATGCAGGGTTAGTACAAAATATGAAATGGTATAAACAACAGTTTCAGCATATACCACAATATAGTTATGTGGGGTTACTAATTGAAGATCCTTTAACCACCATAGAATTATATTTAACCATGCTTCATCATCAATGTATTCCTTGTATATTGGACTATCGTTGGTCAGAAGAACAGATTAAAACACTGATAGATCATTATGGCATCCCATTTTTAATAAATAGTGAATTAGAAGTGATAAAAACGCAAAATGAACAGGGACAACTCAAGTGGCACGAAGATGTATTACATATTGGCTTTACTTCTGGAACGACAGGTTTGCCTAAAGCTTATTATAGAAATGAATTATCTTGGATATATTCTTATGAAGAAACAGAAAAATTAATGAAAACTGAAATAGATACTATGATTGCACCTGGCCCCTTGTCACATTCATTATCTTTATTTGTGTGTGTCTTTGCGCTATACACAGGACGAACGTTTATTGGACAACAGCAATTTGATGCTCAGACATTAGCGGACATGATGCAAAATGATCATACAATCCATCATTGTGCTTTGTTTGTAGTTCCAACAATGTTAGATGCCTATGTATCTGGACAATTGGAAATACAACAAATTAAATATATTTTTTCTACTGGTGATAAATTACCTTATAGTTTGAGAAATCGTGTTGCTACGCATTTTCCTAATGCAACGTTAATAGAATTCTTTGGAACATCGGAAGCAAGTTTTATAAGTTATAACTATGGTAATGAAGCCCCTAGCCATTCGGTGGGTAAGCTATTTCCAAATGTGAAAATTGATCTTGAGCAGCCTGACGACAAAGGTATTGGTAAATTAAAAGTTAAGAGTAACATGGTCTTTAGTGGATATGTTGATGATGCACATCAAAGTGATTGTTGGATAGGCATAGGTGATTTTGCATCTATGGATGCCCATAACTATCTATATTTACACGGTCGTGAGCATGACCGCATGATTATTGGTGGGAGAAATGTTTATCCAATAGAGGTTGAACGTGCTGTACAAGATTTCGAAAGTTTTCATGAGGTTTTAGTGATTAGTGCACCGCATACAAAATTTGGAGAAATTGCTGTTTTATTATATACAGGCACAGAACACGTGACTTACAGCGAACTAAGAGCATTTTTATCGAAGCGATTAGCGAGATATCAAATACCTTCCAAACTGTTAAAAATAGAAAAAATGGAACATACCCAAAGTGGGAAAATTGCACGTGAAACTATGAAACAGCGTTATATGAAAGGAGCACTTTAAACTATGACAGAAGTTGTTATTGTGGCTGCGAAACGTACGGCATTTGGTAAATATGGCGGTTCATTAAAACATTTGGAACCTGAAGCATTATTAAAACCATTATTTCGTCATTTAACTGAAACCTATTCAGAAGCGATGGCTCATATTGATGATGTAATCCTTGGAAATGTAGTAGGTAATGGTGGAAATATTGCTAGAAAAGCTTTGCTTGAAGCAGGGTTAAGTGAACATATACCAGGTTTAACGATAGATAGACAGTGTGGTTCAGGATTAGAAGCGGTCATTCATGCATGTAGAATGATACAAGCGGGTGCAGGTCATATTTATATTGCAGGTGGTGTAGAAAGTACGAGTAGAGCACCATGGAAAATTAAAAGGCCACAATCGGTTTATGATACACATTTACCGGAATTCTTTGAACGTGCTTCGTTTGCACCAGATGGACAAGACCCATCAATGATTGAAGCAGCAGAAAATGTTGCTAAAACCTATGGAATTACAAGAGAAGAACAAGATCAATACGCTTTAAATAGTCATAAAAAAACAATAGAAGCCTATGAAAACAATATCGTTCAACAAGAAATTATAAATTTAAGTGCTAAAGGTGAAATATTTAATAGAGATGATAGCATCAAAGAAAGATTAAACGTACGCACATTAAGTCGCTTAAACCCTTTATTGTCAGAGGGGACAGTTACTGCTGGAAATTGTTGTATGAAAAATGATGGGGCAGTATTACTTATGATTATGGATAAAAAAACTGCTTTAGCACATAAATTTAAGGAAGGCTTAATATTTAAAGATAGCATTACAATAGGTGTAGAACCGACATTGCTGGGTATGGGTCCAGTACCTGCAGTTTCTAAGTTACTTCGCAAAAACAAGATGACGATAGAAGACATCAACGCAATAGAATTAAATGAAGCATTCGCGTCTCAAGTAGTAGCCAGTCAAAGATGTTTGGATATTCCAGCACATAAGTTGAACAAATATGGTGGTGCTATTGCTACTGGTCATCCGTATGGTGCAAGTGGGGCTGCACTTGTAACTCGCTTATTTCACATGAAAAATGATAAACGTACTATTGCAACAATGGGTATTGGAGGAGGAATGGGCAATGCAGCCTTATTTGAAAGATGGTTATGAGACAAAAGTAATCATATTTAATGCTGAAGCAGTACGGCAATATAATGCGTTTTTTAATATTTCGGAAGAAGATGTCGTTCAACCACTTTATTGCGCCAAGTTATGGCCCGAATTTACGTTATTTCAACCGTTTCAAAAAAAGGAAATCAAACTTAGAGAAACCCAAGTTACTCAAATACACGATATAAAGGTGAATATACACTATTTAGCACAAATGTGCGTGATAGAGCAGAAAAAGGTACGCCAATTTATGAAATATGTCTTGGAATTGCAAATTTATAAAAATAAATCTAAATGTATAACTATCAGACAAACGTTTATGGAGAAATTTTAAAATGTTAAGTATAAACGCTAAAGAAATAAACACCTATTTAAAATTAATCAATGACCAAAATCCGATTCATGCACATATTGTACCTGGACAAATGATTGTGCAAATGGCACTTCAAAGTCAACGATTACAGTGGACATCATATCGCGTTAAATACATCGAAACTGTTGGGATAAATGAGTTGATACAATTCCAAATGGTTTCCGAAAGTATCGTAGTTATTTTAAATCAACATGATGAAACCCTAATTAAAATAATTAAAGTTTAAAAAAATAATCCATTAATTTTAGTTTTATTTATTTGTAAAAATCAAATGCATATGATGAATTTTTGCAATCATCAATATACATTTTTTATATAAAAATGATTTAGAAATCCTTTGTAAAACTTAATTCAATTTGACAATATTAATTAACTACGTATAATTATATCACATGTTAAGGGAGTGGACACATTCATGGATTATGAAAAGGATTTTGATAAAAGTAATATAAATAAGGTTGATACTAAAGCAGCTAAAAAAACTGTGTTTGCCACAGGTATCGGAAACGCGATGGAATGGTTTGACTTTGGTTTGTATTCTTATTTAGCGGTCATACTAGGGCAAAATTTTTTCAGTTCGGTTGAAAATGATCAACTCAAGACTATTTTTACATTTGCGACATTTGCGATTGCATTTTTACTTAGACCCGTTGGTGGTATTATCTTCGGTATTATTGGAGATAAATATGGTCGGAAAGTCGTATTAACGACAACTATTATTATGATGGCGTTCTCAACGTTAATCATTGGATTATTACCTACATACGATCAAATTGGCGTTTGGGCACCGATATTACTCTTACTAGGTAGGGTATTACAAGGTTTCTCAACTGGTGGAGAGTACGCAGGTGCTATGGTTTATGTAGCAGAATCATCACCAGATAGAAAACGAAATACATTAGGTTGTGGCTTAGAAATCGGTACATTATCCGGTTATATTGCAGCGTCTGTTTTAAGTGGACTATTATTCTTCTTCTTAAGTGATGACCAAATGGCAACATGGGGTTGGAGAATTCCATTTATCTTAGGTTTATTCTTAGGTATATTTGGTTTTTATTTAAGAAGAAAATTAGAAGAGTCACCTGTTTATGAAAATGAACTTGCATCGAAACCGAAGAGAGATAATATTGGTTTTTTAACAATTGTCAGATACTACTATAAAGACATCATTGTTTGTTTTGTGGCAGTTGCGTTCTTTAACTGTACAAACTATATGTTAACTTCATATATGCCATCATATTTACAAGAAATTGTGAAATTAGATAGTACAACAGTATCCGTATTAATTACTGTAGTCATGGCAGTGATGATTCCATTAGCATTAATGTTTGGACGCGTTGCAGATAGAATCGGTGAGAAGAAAGTATTCTTAATTGGTCTTATCGGTACAGCTGTATTGAGTATTGGTGCCTTTGCATTAATTCAAACAACAACAATTATCTTTGTAATCGTTGGTATCTTCGTTTTAGGTTTCTTCTTATCAACTTACGAAGCAACGATGCCAGGTTCTTTACCTACAATGTTCTATACACATATAAGATATAGAACACTAGCAGTAACATTTAATGTATCTGTATCACTATTTGGTGGTACAACGCCATTAATTGCATCATCACTTGTAGCGAAGACAGGAGATCCATTATCTCCAGCATATTATCTAACAGCAGTAAGTATTGTTGGTATTATCGTTATCTCATTATTACATGTAAGTACCTCTGGTAAATCACTTAAAGGTTCTTATCCTAATGTTGAAAGTGATGAAGAGTACGAGTATTATGCCAATAATCCTGATAAAGCAATGTGGTGGGCAAAAGACAAACGTGTTTAATTAAATAAATATTTTTAAATTAAAAAATTGAATTTTAAGCTGTCATCAAGTTTAACGACTTTATGGCAGCTTTTTTGTATAAATGCCGCTTGAGTCAATATTTTTAAATCAAAGTGATGATAGTATTGTTCTTAAATTAAAAAAATATCAAAATAACAATTGACACTAGAAAAAAACAGTGTATTATTATCGTTAGATATCTAATTAAATGAGGTGCTTGTTTGGAACAGTCATATGGATATTTATTTAGAATGATAAGCCATGAGATGAAACACAAGGCAGATCAGCGTTTGAAAATGTATGATATTACAAACGAACAAGGTCACGCGCTAGGTTACTTGTATGCACACCAAGCGGATGGACTTACACAGAACGACATTGTGAATGCCTTACAACGTAAAGGTTCAACAGTAAGTAATTTACTTAAGAACTTAGAAAGTAAGAAGCTCATATACCGTTATGTAGACGCGGATGATACTAGGCGAAAAAATTTAGGTCTAACTGCATCAGGTAGGAAATTAGTTGAAGGGTTTACAGGTGTATTTGACGAGATTGAAGCACTCATGTGTGCGCAGTTATCAGAAGCAGAGAATGAAACAATGAAACAAAATCTATCTAAAATGCTTAGCAGTTTAGAAGATTAGTAACTATAAGTGGCTGTTATAAATTGAAAAATTAACAGCCACCATATTTTTGAATATATAGTTAGATATCTAATTATTAGGTGTCTAAATAAAAAGGAGTAATATAGAAATGAAAGACGAACAGTTATATTATTTTGAAAAATCTTCAGTATTTAAAGGGATGATGCATTTTTCAGTTCCTATGATGATAGGAAGTTTATTAAGTGTAATTTATGGTATTTTAAACATTTATTTTATTGGATTTTTAGGTGATAGTCACATGATATCAGCCATTTCACTCACTTTACCTATATTTGCAGTGTTAATGGGTTTAGGTAATTTATTTGGTATCGGTGGAGGAACTTATATTTCCCGGTTATTAGGTGCGAAAGATTATGTGAAAACGAAATTTGTGAGTAGTTTTTCTATTTATGGCGGCCTTATATTAGGTGTTATTGTTATTTTAATGACTATTTTCGCTACTGAACAAATTGCTCATTTATTAGGTGCACGTGGTGAAACACTTGGTTTTACAAGTGCATATTTAAAAGTAATGTTCCTAAGCGCACCATTTGTCATATTGTTCTTTATCTTAGAACAATTCGCTCGATCCATTGGTGCACCAATTATCTCAATGATTGGTATGCTGGCTAGTGTGGTTTTGAATATCATTTTAGATACTATTTTAATATTTGGTTTTGATTTAAATGTAGTAGGTGCTGCTTTAGGTACAGCTATTTCAAACGTTGTTGCGTCGCTATTTTTTATCATTTATTTTTTGAGAAAAAGCGACATAATTACAATGAGTTTGAGCTATGTAAGACCGACGAAAGAAATATTAGTAGAAATTTTTAAAGTAGGCTTTCCAGCATTTCTAATGAGTATTTTAATGGGCGTTACAGGATTAGTTTTAAATTTATTTTTAGCTGGCTATGGTAACTTTGCCATTGCGAGTTATGGTATTTCATTTAGATTAGTACAGTTTCCTGAATTGATTATTATGGGGCTATGTGAAGGTGTAGTGCCATTAATTGCTTACAATTTTATGTCTGATAAAGCACGTATGAAAAATATTATTAAAGTCGTAATTATGACAATCGTTGTGATTTTTGCAGTGTGCATGGTCATTGTGTTTACTACAGGTCATCAATTGATAGGTATTTTCTCTAATGATGCGGCTATTGTAGGAATGGCGACATTTATGTTGAAAGTAACAATGACCTCATTATTATTAAATGGCATTGGTTTCTTATTTACTGGTATGTTGCAAGCGACTGGTCAAGGACGTGGTGCAACGATTATGGCTATTTTACAAGGTGTAGTCATTATCCCAGTTCTATTTGTAATGAATGGATTATTCGGTTTAACTGGCATCGTATGGTCATTATTAATTGCAGAAACAATTTGTGCTTTGGCTGCGATGCTCATTGTTTACTTATTACGAGATAGATTGACAGTAGATAAAGCAGAATTATTAGAAGGTTAATCTTTCTAATTTAATATAATAATACAAAAATCTTTGTGCATTCAAAATGTCTGCGCGAAGATTTTTTCGTTTTGTGTTATTTTTAAATAGTAACGAACTATTTATAAATATGGGGGATTTTATATGGCTTTGACAGTAGAGCAGTATTGGCGCAAATTTATTGAAGCATTTCCAAAATACAAAGGTGTACAATTTGAAGCATGGTCTTTTGGTGTTGATGAAGATGAATTAGCTAATTTAGTAAAACAAGGTGAAAAAACAGCAACAACTAGTGGTTATGAGACCTACAAAGTAGAAGGTGAACCGCTACCGGAAGCAGGAGATGTCAGTGTTGTATTAAATGAGAAAGGTCATCCACAATGTGTGATTGAGACGACACGTGTATACCAAACGCCGTTCAATAAGGTGACGGAACATCATGCTTTCTTGGAAGGTGAAGGAGATAAATCGTTAACATATTGGCGTGAAGCGCACATAGCATTCTTTAAACCGTATTATGAATCATTAGAAATCGATTTTAATGAAACTTCAATGATGGTTTGTGAAGAGTTCAAGGTACTGTATGTATAAAAAGAGTGGTACATCAGTTAGAACTGCTTCGAGGTTGCTCTCCAAGCAAACAAAGGGGACAATCTTTGTCTAACTGTGTACCACTTAGGGTGTGTGTTTATAGGGATGTGTTATTCAAAATATGTTTAAGGGGACAACTTAGACATACTTTTTTTAATTTCATATTTCTTAATAAGGGGAGTTAATTGTATATCGTTTCTTCTAATTTCAATTTATTGCATCTTCTGTGTTGTCTTCGATGAGTCGAAAATAACTTAATAACTTAATTTCATGTTATCAACATCATTTTCTAGTAGAGAGAGTAACTTATATAATTCATTCGTGTTGAAGCTTTCATCGAACTTAACAGAAATCGTTTTGAAAGTCTTGGTGATAATTTCATATATTGGGTTACCATTTTCAAAAGCCTGTTTGTAGATAATCATGTTGAGTTTCCCTCCTTCATCTCTCTACACT